>NZ_LR699554.1:3136696-3505044 GCF_902459535.1 Paraburkholderia dioscoreae | reverse complement strand
AGCCGGCGCGGCGCGTTCGCAAGCGCCGCGCGGCCGACGTGCAATGCGCCGCCCGTACACTTCATCTAGCTTCAATCTTCGCGATTCTTCGCGCCCAGGGATTCTTGGAATGACGTCTCCCGCGTCGGCGACATGGCCCGATTGCATGCAGGCGGAGCGCGTCCCTCCACGGAAATCCATCTGGATTGTTTCATTATTCAAAAAAATGTCTTCTTGTCTTCGCTGTTTGTCAGCGGACGTTGAATCGATATTCTTCAGTCCATCGATCGGACCCGATCGCGAACCAAACGCCGAAGAGGAGTAGCACCATGAAACGCATTCTTTCCGTCCTGATTGCTTCCGTTGCCCTGTTTGCAGCCGCTTCGGGCGCAGCCCACGCTGCAGCACCGGCGCCGTGCAACGGTCCGGCTTCGTACTGCAACGTGTTCTTCGGCAACTAATGGGCCTTGCGGTCGAAGTTGAGGACGAAGGGCGCCGCCAATGGCGCCTTTAGTCCGTCTGGAGAGCGCGCGGCGGACCGCAGCGTCCACCAGGCAGCAGACAATACACTGCGCTCCCAAGCAACACTTGGGCCTGGCGCACAAATGCGTTCAACGCTCACCCTACTAACGTGTTACAGTAGGTCAACAGCTTGCAGTTCTCTGCGCTTCTCGCGCGGTTCCTGTTGCAATCGCCTCGCATCACAGCGCCCTGATCGAACGGGGTTCCTTCCTCCTACCTGGCTCTACGGTGTCGTCAATCCGGCTTGAATAAACGGCCGTTCTTCGCGTGCATCGTCGATCAACACCACGCTTCGCAGATACGCCGCGATTGGTCGGCATTGCGCCTGGCAAAGACGCCGCGTTCAACGAACGCTTTCACCGGAGACGAGCACCATGAGCAATACGATCAGAAGTTATCGAGGTCTTGAGATCTATCCGCTGGTGTATCCGCACCAGCCGCGCGGTCTCGACGGCGCCCGCCACTACGACGCGGGCTTCGACGCCGCCGTGCGAATCTGCCGGCGCGGCACTGACGACACGATGACCAGCAGCCGCGTCTTTCGCGTGCCGAGCCGCTCGCCATTCGGCGCGGCGGGCGACGCGCGCATTGCTTCGGCCAGTTACGCAGAGCAGGTTATCGACGGTATGGTGGCCGGCCAGTCGATCGCTGGCCTCTGATGCGCGCGCCAATGGCAAGTCAGGTTTCCAGGCGCTCGCAGCGCGCGACTCTTCCTGCGCTCACTGGCCGTGCGAACTATCAGGTAATGGCGTCCTCGCGCCGTACTTCGAGTGGTACGGTGCCGACGCTGAAAGTGATCCGCCTGAGCGACGAACGGGTGATCTACCCGTTCCAGGGGCATGCTGACATGCCCTTTTTCGAGGACGCCGACGCGGCACAGTCGTTTGCCGAGACCTACGGCTGGCAGCTGGTTGATGGTGATATCGCGGTGCCGGAGTGAGCGCGTCCACCGCATTAAATCCGCAGTAAGCACAACTTTTCCAGATTCAAGCAGCAAGGCATCGCGCCTTTGCGTCTGCATTAGCGGCGTTTTTCCCGCGCTAGCGCGTCGCCACGCGATGCGTCCATAGCACACAAGCATGGCGCAAGGCGAGGCACCCCGCCATCGGCGGCTAGACTTTCCCGCCGCCGTCCATGCCGCTGCCGCGACGCCACACTTCCTTGCCACGTTCGGACAATTCACCGCTGCTATGCACGGCGTCCGCTTGCGTACCGTCGACGGCCATCTCCCCGCCGGGCTGCTCCTGCGCCCGCTGCTTTTCTTTCTTGCGTGCGGCCACTGCTTCATCGTGGGACTTTCCTGCGTAGTTGAGACTCATGGCTGCTCCTCGATCAGGTAGATTTGCTAGGGCATCGAGCCCCTCACCGGTCATTTATGCCGGGCTCTTTCGACTTCCGGCAAAGCAGGACTCCAGCAAACAATCGTTTGCCTCAAAACTTGCCGAACCGAAAGCACGCTTGATTGACAAGGCAAAAGTATCAGTTATCCACAAGGTTATTCAGTGAATCTGTGGATAACTTTCCACGATGCGGGGTTATCCACCGCCAACGACGGCCGTCGTATGGTCCCCAATAATCCAACACCTGCCTTTTTGCCGTCCGCCGTCGCGGCCCACCCAGCTTTTGCCTATGATGGACAACGCGTACCCTTTTTGCGCTCCCGGGCGCCACACCACAAGGAAGCGAATCATGGCCTATCACATTGCGGTCGTCGTCGGCAGCCTGCGCCGCGAGTCGTTCAACCGGCAGTTGGCGCAAGCTGTGATATCGCTCGCTCCACCCGACTTCACATTCGAATTCATCGACATCGGTTCGTTACCCCTCTACAGCCAGGACTATGACGCCGATTACCCGGAAGCCGGCAAGCAGCTGAAGCAGCGCCTCGAAGCCGCCGACGGCCTGCTATTCGTCACGCCCGAATACAACCGCTCCATACCCGGGGTGTTGAAAAACGCACTCGACTGGGGTTCGCGCCCGTGGGGCACGAACTCCTGGGGCAACAAACCGGGCGCCGTGATCGGCACGTCGGTCGGTGCGACCGGCTCGGCCTTGGCGCAACAGCACTTGCGCAATGTGCTGGCATACCTGGACGTCGCAACACTCGGTCAACCCGAGGTGTTCATCAAGCACGATCCCGCAGTCATCAACGACAAGGGCGAGATCCTGAACGACGGCACGCGCAAATTCCTGCAAACTTTCGTCGATCGTTACGTCGCGTGGGTCAAGCGGCAGGCCGCCTCCTGAAGCGGTCACGGTGGTAATGGGAGCGATCGGCTCAGAGTGAATGCAGCGGCAGTACCGTCATCGAACGGCATTGCCGCTGCGTCCGCGATCGCATTCACACGTGGTGGTGCCCTGTTACGCGCTCCCAGCCGTGCCGCACGGCCAGTTTGAACCGCTCCCACGTGCTGTCCGGCGACGTCGTTTCCCAATGGCGCCGCGCCTCCGGTTCGACGTCGTCCCAAGGCTGGTCACGGTAACGCTCGTCCTTGCCGATCTCCGCGCCATAGCGATAGGCCGGAACGTAGTCTTCGTAACGTTCGTTTTCTGCCGCGTATTGCTCGTCGTAGTGCGCGCGGAAGTCTTCCTCATACTCCAAATATTCGTTCGGCATCTGGCCGCCTAAACCCGCGGTTGGCTGACCCGCTGCGGAGACGACTTCGGACGGTCGCATGACCGCGCCGGAACCCGGCATCGAGCCTGCGGCGACCGCGCTTCTTCCCGCGTCGCCGACCAATGGATCCGTCACGGGTTCGTTGACCCGATCGACCACCGGCCGCTCCCCAACTGGCGGCGGCACGAACGGCTCCGCATCTGTGCTGCCCGGCGGCACGGTGTATAGCGGATCGGCCGTCGTGCCGGATCGGGCGGCAGGCGTCGACATGTTCGCTGCACGCGGCGTGCCCGGCGTCACTGCGCCGATGCCGAGTTCGTCGAGGACAGAATGCTCGCGCCCGGCCTCTGTCTGCGTGTCCCAATCGGGCGCGCGTTCGCCAATGTCGGCCGCGCCCAGTCTCGTGAAGGTATTACGAGCCAGGTCCGCATGGGCTTCGCTTGCCGCGTTGACGCACACGAGCACAGCGCCGCGGCGTACGGCCTCGGCGTAGCGCGCTGTGTCCGGCGCGCGCTGCCCGCTTGTGAACAGGCCCGAGAGAAAGCGCTCGATATTTGCCAGCACACCCGAACCCGCGACTTCGTCGGTCGCAGAGCCCACAGACGGTTCCGGATTCGCCTGCAACTCGATCGTTTCGCGTGAGAAACCGGTTTGTACAAGGGCGTCGCGGGCGGCTTCAGCTTGGGAAAAGGTGTCGAATAAACCAATCACGGTGTGTTGCATGGCTGTCTCCCGACGTATTTAGGCGGAACGGACGACGCGCAAACGCGCCGCTCTCCTTGCCTCGTTATGCCGCAACGATCGTGCCGGGCCCATGCCACGGGCTGCGCGCCCGCTGGCGCCTATCCGCGCGAGGGCGGCGGCGCAATTAACGCGACATGCCGCCGCCGCGCTTTTACAAGCGTGGGTAATGCAGACCTGGCCAGACGCCCGCGGTGGGCGCTATTCCGCCGGATGCGGCGCCGGGTCGGCGCCGGTCTGCGTCAGATCGTGTTGGATCGCTTGCAGGAGTTTTTCCAGCAAACCAATATCGAAAGGCTTGGAAAGCACCCGTACGTTGACGTGGCGGGCCCGATCAAGCTCCTCCGCGTAGCCGGTGACCAGAATGACCGGTAGCCGGGTGTCGAATGCGAGGACCGCCTCGGCCAGATCGATGCCATTCATGGTGCCGGGCATATGGATGTCGGATAACACCAGATCGAACGGCAGCGGTTCGCCGGTGCGCGCTTGCCGCGCGCGGGCGTCGTCGAAGAGACGCAGTGCGGTGTCGGCGTTGAAGACGCACGTGACCTGATGGCCCATCATCTGTAGCAGGGCTTCAGTCCCCGCGGCCACTTCGCTATTGTCTTCGACCAGCAGAATGCGCAGGCCGGGAGGTGTGCCGCTTTCCTCCGCGCCCGCTTCGGGCGGTCCGTCGGCGGCTGGTTCAGCTGCGGCACGCGGCAGATAGAGACGCACCGAAGTCCCGGCGCCGACCGCACTGTCGATCGCGGCGAGACCCCCGGAGCGCTCGCAGAACGCGAAAACCTGCGGCAAGCCGAGGCCCGTGCCCATGCCTTTCGGCTTGGTCGTGAAAAGCGGCTCGAAGGCCCGCGCGAGCACCTCAGGCGCCATGCCCACGCCGGTATCTTCGAGCGATAACTGCACGAAGTCGCCCGTCAGCGGAAAACCGTCTGCGGGCCGGAAATGGATATTGGTGGCTCGCACCGTGAAACGCCCGCCGTTCGGCATGGCGTCGCGTGCGTTCACGGCCACGTTGATGAGCGCCAACTCCAGTTCCGCGACGTCGACGTGTATCGGCCAGATCTCGACGCCGAGATCGGTGACCAGCGACACCTTCGCGCCGAGCGACGCGCGCAGCAACTCGCGGCACGCTGGCAGCCAGCGCTCGAGCGACAGCGTCTCGTTGCGCAACGGCTGCTTGCGCGCTACGCCGAGTAACTGTCGGGTGAGCGACTGGCCGCTCTTGAGCGCCCGTTCCATTGCCGACAATTCGCGGTCGAGTCCGGTTGCGCCGCGCCGCCGTGCGATCTGCAAGTTGGCCGAGAGGATCATCAGCAGGTTGTTGAAATCGTGCGCGACGCTGCCGACCAGGGTGCCCAGCGCTTCCATCTTGCGCGACTGACGATATGCCGACTCGATCGAGCGGCGCATGGACGCTTCGGCCTGCCAGCGCTCCCACGCTTCCTCTTCGGCGCCAAGCCGGCGCAGCGATAGCCAGATCACGCACCACAGCACGACGGACGGCGTGAACATCGACAGGATCAGTACGCCGAGATGCCTGTACCACGCGGCCCAGATCGCCGAGGCGCGATAGCCGCACACCACGTACACGGGATACGAACCGACGTGGCGGAACGCCAGAATCAGATTTTCGCCGTCGACGTTCGAATGCATGCGCACGACGCCCGCCCGCCGCCCTTGCGCGAGGGCTTCGGCGAACGGTGTGTGCTGCGCCATCGCGGTGGGTTCGTGCGGCGTGCGCGGATAGTGAGCGAGGATCGAGCCGTCCACGCGCACGAGGCTCATGGTCATCGGCGTGCCGTTGCCGCCGAGCAATTCGCGGTAGAACGCGTCGAAATAGCTCGGCCGCAGCGCGACGGAAACCACGCCGGCGAACGAGCCGTCGGTGCCAGTCCGTTCGACGCCCATGTTGAACACCTGTTCGCCGGCGACATGGCCGGTGATGACCTTCGACACATGCTCAAGGCTCTTGCCGTCGCGAACGCCGGTGAAATCGTCGCGCTCGCCGATCGAGACGGCCGGCGACGGAAAGTAGCGGCTGCTGGCGAGCAAGGTGCCATCGCGCCCGAAGATCGACACGGCTGCCACCTGCGGATAGCCGCCGCCCATCACACGCAGCTTCTCGTGGATCGCGGCTTCGCGCGCCCGGATGCCATTGTCGTCCAGACCGTCGGTCAGATCGACGATGCGCGCGTCGAGCGTCTCATTCATGTCGAACACTTTCAGCGCGTGTTCTTCCGCGACCCGCACCGTGCGCAGCGTCATATCGGTCGCGTCCGCCTCGCGCATGCGCAGATCGCTGATTGCCATTGCGGCGACATACAGGCAGGGCAGGACAATCGCCGCGATCAGCAGCGCGATCAGTGTGATACGCCGCACCTGGAAATTCTGTTCGGGCACGGCGGGGAACAACGCCCCATCCTGCCGGCCAGCGGAAAGGCGGCTCGCGGATGGCGGGGCGGACCGGTCTGGTGTCATTGTCGATTTTACGAAGGTCTTTCGGAATGCAGAGGCCGGGATTCAGCATCATACGAGAAGCATAGACACGGCGCGGCGGTAGAAGTTACCGTGGCTAACAGCGCACATTAGAGTCGCTGTCCAACGGCCGTCGAAACGTATCCAGATCGGCTGTTTTTTTGAAACAGCGACGAAACAGGAAGCGCAAACGTACACAAAAGTATAAAAACGAAATTCCGCCGTAAGAATCTACAGATATTTTTCTGAAAATAGCGAATTAACAGAAAATCTCGTTAATGAAAGTGAAATTGGCGAGTTGCTTTTCCGTCGTTTTACTTCGAAAATCAGCGCCACGATAAAAATGCGTCCGCCATGTTCGGACGCGTCTGCCGCGGGGCACCCAGCCGCATCACGCGTACCACGCGTGACGGAAGGCGTTCGCGGAATCACGCGCGCGGTAAAGACCAGCCCGATCCACGATGGCCGCGCAGATTCATCTACGGGGTAGGCTTCGAACATGCCGGTCATAGCCGTCGTCCACCGTGCGCGTACGCTTTCATGCGTGCCCACCGGTTCCGTCTATCGCGCCTCGCCGCGCGCGCTGCCTGTTCGTCCGCAACCCGCATTTCCGCAAGCTTCAGCGCACTTTGTCGCTGGTCGACAGACGTCGCGCTAAAGAACTCACCTCGCTTCGCCGTTAACGCGAAAGAGCTAATTCTGCTTTCCGACCCGCCCATGCCTTTGCCTATTGTGATCGCCGATGATTCATTGCTTGCCCGCAAAGTGCTCACCAAGGCATTGCCGCCGGAGTGGGAGGTCGACGTGTCTTACGCATCCAACGGGCGCGAAGCGCTCGCTCTGTATCGTGAAGGCAAAGCGTCGGTGATGTTCCTCGACCTGACCATGCCGGACATGACCGGCTATCAGGTGCTGGAAGCTTTGCAGCACGAGGATCTGAACACCTTCGTCATCGTCGTCTCCGCCGATGTTCAGCCGATGGCCCAGCAGCGCGTGCGCTCGCTCGGCGCGGCCGCGTTCATCGCCAAGCCCGTGACGCCCGAGGCGGTACTACCCATCCTCAAGGAGTACGGGTTGTATGTCTGAGCCAGTCCTCACCGAAGATCAGCGCGACGCGCTGCAAGAGGTCGCCAATCTGGCGATGGGCCAAGCCGCGACACGTCTTGCGCGGCTGCTCGATGCGTTCATCGAATTGTCGGTGCCGCGCGTGAAAGTGGTGGCGGTCAGCGAGGCGGCGCAGGCGCTGCGCGAGATGACCGGGATCGAGGACACCGTGAGCGCGGTGCGCCAGGGCTTTCGCTCCGACATCAAGGGCGAAGCGCTGGTGATCTGCCGCAGCGACAGCATCGAGCAACTGTGTTCGCTGGTCAGCGATCCGTATTCGCGCTCGACTTACGAGACGGTGAGCCAGAAGGAACTGGTGTTCGACGTCGCGAATGTGCTGACGGGCGCGTGCGTATCGTGCATTCTCGATCAGCTCGGCCGCACGCCGATCTTCTCCGCGCCGGGCCTGCTCGGCGAAGCCATGACGCTCGACGCGGTCTTCCAGCCCGGCGTGCTGCAATGGGAAGTCGCCCTGCTGGTCGAAGTGAATTTCGCGCTCGAGGATCAGAGTTTCCGCGCCCACCTCGTGATGCTGATGGCCGAAGAATCGATTCGCCACATGAACGGAGCGCTCGACGCGCTGTTGTCGAGCTTATGAACGTGCCCGTGGAGTCGTTGAGCGATCTGGTGGTCGAACGTGTCGGTTTCGGCATTTTCGTGCTGGATCGCGACATGAACGTGCTCATGTGGAATCGCTTCATGCAGGATCACAGTGGACTGTCGCCGGAACAGGTGGTCGGCAGGTCGCTGTACACGCATTTTCCGGAACTGCCGCGCGTGTGGTTATCGCGCAAGATCGAAAGCGTCTTTCAGCTCGGCAGCTTTGCGTTCAGCTCGTGGGAGCAGCGCCCGTATCTCTTCAAGTTCGATCACGACCGGCCCATAACCGGCGGCGTCGACTTCATGCAGCAGGACTGCACGTTCATGCCGCTCATGCGCGAGCGCGAAGTGGTGGCCGTGTGCGTGACCATTTCGGACGTGACGCACGTGAGCATCGTGCAGCGCGAACGCGAAGAGGCGGTCGCGAAGCTCCAGGAATATGCCGACCGCGACGGCCTGACGGGGATCGCCAACCGTCGCTTCTTCGAAACGCGCCTGCGCGACGAATACACGCGCTGGCAGCGGTACGGCGGCCATATGTCCATGCTGCTGTTCGATCTCGATCATTTCAAGAAGATCAACGACCAGTTCGGCCACGGCGTCGGCGACACGGTGCTGCGCGTGATGGCGCAACGCGTCGCCGAGGTGGTGCGGGCGCAGGACACCTTCGGGCGCTTCGGCGGCGAGGAGTTCGCCTTGCTGCTGCCGTGCACGCCGCTCGACGACGCGATGCGCGTGGCGGAAAAGATCCGCTGCACGATTGCCGACACGCCGGTCGAAGTGCAGGGCACGAGCGTGCCGGTGACGGCGAGCGTCGGCGGCGCGTGCGCCCGTGTCGGCGTGCCTTCGTACGACGTGCTCATCAATGAAGCCGACGCCGCGCTCTACAGCGCGAAGCGGCAAGGTCGCAACCGTTCGGTCGCGTTCGTCTGAGGCCGCCTGGCGGCGGTGTTCCGGTTCGCGGGAGGCGCGGCGTGCGCCGTACGGCATGTCGCCAGGGGCGCCGCCTCGTCGGCTTTGGGCCTGCTTCCGGCCCTGTATTCGCTGGCGGAACTGCGGCATCTTACAAAGATTGATATACTTTTTGCCGTTTCCGGCCTCCCAGCCGGGTATTTCGCGCGTGTCCGCGCGCGCGTGCCGCCTGCCTTGCGGCAGGCATCAAACTTCTTGAACGCCTTTCAGCGGGCGCCTCCAGCGGAGATCGTCTTGGCTGTTTCCAATCTTGTCGTGGGCGATACAGAAATCGACGCAGCTGCCGCCACATCCGGCAGCTCGTTCTATCTCGCAATGCGCATTCTGCCGGCCGCGCAGCGCGACGCGATGTATCAGGTCTACGCTTTCTGCCGCGCCGTCGACGATATCGCCGACAGCGACATGCCGCGCGCCGAGCGTGCCGCCGCGCTCGAGCGCTGGCGTGCCGATATCGACGCATGCTACGCCGGCGCGCCGCGCACGTCGCTGCGCGCGCTGACGCGGCACATTCATACGTTTCATCTGCAACGCGAAGATTTTCACGCAATGATCGACGGCATGGCGATGGACGCCGCCGCCGACATCTGCGCGCCCGACGAAGCCACGCTCGACCTCTATTGCGACCGCGTCGCGAGTGCGGCGGGCCGTCTGTCGGTGAGGATATTCGGGATGCAGGACGAACCCGGCCGGCTGCTCGCGCACCATTTGGGCCGCGCGCTGCAACTCACCAACATCCTGCGCGATATCGACGAAGACGCCGGCATCAACCGCTGCTATCTGCCGCACGAATTGCTGGCGCGCGAAGGCATTGCGGTAACGAGCCCCACGCAGATCGCCGACGACCCGTCGCTGCCGCGCGTGTGCGCCACGCTCGCCGAGCGGGCCAGGCAACACTTTGCCGCGTCCGACGCGATCATGGACCGCGAGCCGCGCAGCCAGGTGCGGGCGCCGCGCATCATGTCGGGCGTGTACCGCGTGCTGCTCGAACGGACGCTGGAGCGCGGCTTCGACATTCCGCGCACCAAGGTCCGCAAGCCGAAGCTGCGCATGCTTTGGATCGTCGCGCGTTACGCGTTCTTCTGAGCTGATGCAAAAGCTCGTACATGTGGTCGGCGCAGGCCTTGCCGGTCTGGCCGCCGCAGTGCAGTTGCAGCGGCGCGGCGCGCACGTCGTGCTGCATGAAGCGGCTGCCCAGGCGGGCGGCCGTTGCCGTTCGTATTACGACGCGAGGCTGGGCGCGACGCTCGACAGCGGCAATCACATGGTCCTCGCGGGCAATGTCGCGACGCTCAACTACACGCGAGCGATCGGCGCCGCCGACGAACTGGCCGGGCCGGCGCAGCCCGAATATCCGTTCGTGGATCTCGCCACGCGCTCGCGCTGGACCGTGCGCCTGTCGCCGGGACGCCTGCCCTGGTGGGTCTTCGATCCGAACGCGCGCGTGCCGAACACCGGGCCGGGCGACTATCTGGCGCTCGTGCCGCTGCTGTTCGCCAAACCCGGGCGCAGCGTCGCGCAGACCATGCGCTGCACCGGTCCGTTGTGGGACCGCCTGCTGCGGCCGCTATTTCACGCCCTGCTGAACGTCGAACCACGTGAAGCGTCGGCGGAACTGACGGGCGCCATCGTGCGGCAGACCGTGATGGCCGGCGGCCTTGCGTGCCGGCCACTGGTCGCGCGCAACGGTCTGGGCAGCGCGTTCGTGGATCCGGCGTTGCGGCTGCTGCAGCATGGCGGCGCGGCGATCAGGTTGGATTCGCGCCTGGAAGAAATCGTATTTGCCGCCAACAACGGCCGTGTGCAGGCGCTGAAATTCGCCGGCGAAAGCATCGTGCTCGAAGCGGGTCACGCCGTGATTCTCGCGGTGCCGCCGGAGACCGCACAAACGCTCGTGCCCGGTGTGCGCGTACCGACGCGCTTCGCGGCGAGCGTCAACGTGCATTTCGCGATCGATCCGCCGTTTGGTTTGCCACCGGTCACCGGGCTGCTCAACGGCACGGCCGAATGGCTGTTCGCTTTCGACGGGCGCCTGTCGGCGACCTTGAACGGCGCCGAGCTGCTGCTCGACACGCCGCACGAAGCGCTCGCGGCCACTGTCTGGGCCGAAGTGGCGCAGGCGGCCAACTTGCCTGCCGCGCCGATGCCGGCGTGGCAAGTCGTCGTGGAAAAACGCGCGACCTTCGCCGCGCTGCCGGATCAGGAAACGCTGCGGCCCGGCACGCGCACTCGCTGGAAAAACCTGATGCTCGCGGGCGACTGGACGGCCACCGGCCTGCCCGCGACGATTGAAGGCGCGATCCGCTCCGGCCAGAAGGCCGCGGATACGCTGCTGAATGAACCGATGGAACGCCGATGAACGATTTATCCCAAACCCAGCCGCTGGACGCCGTTTTGCCCGAAGTCGCGGGCGCGGTGCCGCCCGCGCCGGCCGCTGCGAGCGAAGCTCCCGCAGCATTGCTCGACGCCGCCATCACGCGCGCCACCGATGCGATCCTCGCCGCGCAAAAGCCGGACGGTCACTGGGTCTACGAACTCGAAGCCGATGCGACGATTCCCGCCGAATACGTGCTGCTGGTCCACTATCTCGGCGAAACGCCGAACGTGGAGCTGGAGCAGAAGATCGCGCGCTATCTGCGCCGCATCCAGTTGCCCGACGGCGGCTGGCCCCTCTTTACCGATGGTGCGCTCGACGTCAGCGCCAGCGTCAAGGCGTACTTCGCGCTGAAGATGATCGGCGACCCGGCGGATGCCGAGCACATGGTCCGTGCGCGCGAGGCGATCCTCGCCAACGGCGGCGCCGAAGCCGTGAACGTCTTCACGCGGATTCTGCTCGCGCTGTTCGGCGTGGTGTCATGGCGCGCGGTGCCCATGATGCCCGTCGAGATCATGTTGTTGCCCATGTGGTTTCCGTTCCATCTCTCGAAGGTGTCGTACTGGGCGCGTACCGTGATCGTGCCGCTGCTCGTGCTCAATGCGAAGCGGCCGCTGGCGCGCAATCCGCGCCGCGTGCGGATCGACGAGCTGTTCCGCGGTGCGCCGGTCAACACCGGCCCGCGCGATCGGGCGCCGCATCAGCATGCTGGGTGGTTCCGGTTTTTCAGTGGCGTGGACATGCTGCTGCGCGCGGTGGACGGTCTGTTCCCGAAAGCCACGCGCGAGCGCGCGGTGCGCGCGGCGGTGGCCTTCGTCGATGAACGGCTGAACGGCGAAGACGGGCTCGGCGCGATTTTCCCGGCTATGGCGAACTCGGTGATGATGTACGACGTGCTCGGCTATCCGGCCGATCACCCGAATCGCGCGATAGCTCGCCAGTCTGTCGAAAAGCTGCTCGTTATCAAGGATGACGAAGCATATTGCCAGCCGTGTCTGTCGCCGGTCTGGGACACCTCGCTCGTCGCGCACGCGCTGCTCGAAACCGGCGAGGCGCATGCCGAGCAGGCAGCCGAACGCGGGCTCGCGTGGCTGCGTCCCCTGCAGATTCTCGACGTGCGCGGCGACTGGATTTCGCGCCGTCCGAATGTGCGGCCGGGCGGTTGGGCATTCCAGTACAACAACGACTACTACCCGGACGTCGACGACACGGCGGTGGTCGTCATGGCCATGCATCGCTCGGCGGCGCTCACGCATTCCGAGGTCGATCGCGAAGCCATAGCGCGGGCGCGCGAATGGGTGGTCGGCATGCAGAGCAGCGACGGCGGCTGGGGTGCGTTCGAGCCGGAAAACACACAGTACTACCTGAACAACATTCCGTTCTCCGACCACGGCGCCTTGCTCGATCCGCCGACCGCGGACGTCTCCGGCCGCTGTCTGTCGATGCTCGCCCAACTTGGCGAACTGCCGCAGGGTAGCGAGCCGGCCCAACGCGCGTTCGCGTACATGCTGAAGGAACAGGAATCGGACGGCAGCTGGTATGGCCGCTGGGGTCTGAACTACATCTACGGTACGTGGACCGCGCTGTGTTCGCTGAACGCAGCCGGCATGCCGCACGACGACCCGCGCATGAAGCGCGCCGCGCAGTGGCTTCTGTCGATCCAGAACGAAGACGGCGGGTGGGGCGAGGGCGGCGAGAGCTACAAGCTCGACTACCAGGGCTACGAACGCGCGCCGAGCACGGCTTCGCAAACCGCGTGGGCGCTGATGGGCCTGATGGCGGCGGGCGAAGTCAATCATGAAGCGGTGGCGCGCGGTGTCGCGTACTTGCAGCGGGAACAGCGCGAGCATGGCCTGTGGGACGAAACGCGCTTCACGGCGACCGGCTTCCCGCGCGTGTTCTATCTGCGCTACCACGGCTATCGCAAGTTCTTCCCGTTGTGGGCACTGGCGCGCTTCCGCCATCTGAAGCGTAATGGTCTGACGCGCGTCGCGGTCGGGATGTAACGGATGCCTCTTCCGAGCACTCCTTCAACGGATGGCGGCCGTAGTGCCTTGCCGGTCATCGTGGTGACGGGCATGGCGTTCGAAGCGCGAATCGCTCGCGGCGAAGGCGTCGAGGTCGTCTACGCGGCGCGCGCCGATCTGCTGGAGCAGGCATTGAGCGCAGCGGTCGCGCGTGGCTGCTCGGGCATCATGAGTTTCGGCACGGCGGGCGGTTTGGCGCCGGATTTGCAGCCGGGCTCGGTGATCGTCGCGGACGCCGTCGAGGGGCCGTTTGGGCGCTTGCCGACCGATCGGCGATGGGCGGACAGGCTTGCGGCCGTGCTGGCAGCCGGGCCGCTCTCCGGGCGTGTGCGGCGCGGGCTCATGGCGGCTGTCACCGCGCCGTTGGTGAGCGCGGGCGACAAGGACGTGCTGCATCGCTCGAACGGCGCTCTGGCGGTGGACATGGAGTCGCATATTGCCGGCGCGAAGGCTGCCGCGCTTGGCGTGCCGTTCGCCGTCTGCCGCGCGATCGTCGATCCGGCGTGGCGTACGCTGCCGTCCGCGGCGACTGCCGGCCTGCGCGACGACGGCACGACCGCGCTTGCACCGATTTTACGTGAGCTGCTGCGCCAGCCGTCGCAACTCGCCGCCCTGATCCAGGTTGCCGTCGACGCCCGCGCGGCCCGCATCTCGCTAGTCGAGGCGCGGCGCGCGCTAGGCGAAGCCGGGGCCTTGCAGATGGCGAGCGCCTGAAAACGTCCTGTATATCCAGTGCCGCGCAAGTGTCAATCCAATGCGCGGCACCTCTCTGAAATCCCAACCCTTACTGCGTTACCGGTGCCGAAGCCGGCTGTGTGTTGTCGGCCGGCGGCGCTGCGGGCAGCGTTGGCGCGGGCGTGTCTGAAGCACCGTTCGGCGCTGCAGCCGGCGCAACCGACGTCGAGCCTGCTGCGCCGCTCGCCGGCGTATCACCCGGATCGGTGTAGTTGGGCACGCCAGCCGGGGCACCCGTGGCAGCGCCGGAGGCCGCGTTCGGCGCCTCCGCGGCGTCGCCCGGATCGGCGTAATTCGGCAGAGCGCCTGCCGCCGGTGCGCCTGCGGCAGGCACCGACGAAGCGCCGGAATCGCCCTGATCGTCGTAGTTCGGCAGCGGCGCCGCGGTGTCGCCCGTGCCGCGCAAACGCGCCTGGCGTTGCTGCGTATAGGCGTCGCGCACGAACGAGTACTTGTCCAGCGCGGCCTGTTGCAGCAGGTCCGACGCGCCCAGCAGGTCGGAACGCACGCTGACGAACTGCAGCACGTACAGCGGATTGCGTACCGCCGGCTCCATGTAGTTCAGCGGGTTGAACTTCACGTCGACGATAAGGCCCATGCTGTCACGCACGGTGCTCGGGCCGAACAGCGGCAGGACCAGATACGGGCCCGACGGAATGCCCCAGTGACCCAGCGTCAGGCCGAAATCCTGATGGTGCTTGGGCAGCCCGGCGGGCGTTGCCCAATCGAGCAGGCCGCCCAGACCGAAGGTCGAGTTGAACGCGAAACGGACGATGTCCTCGGTTGCGTCGGTAATCTTCAACTGCAACAGCGCGTTCGCCGCGTTCGTCAGATCGCCCAGATTCGAAAAGAAGTTACTCACCGCCGTGCGCAACGGCTGCGGCGTGACCTTCTGATAACCCTTCGCTGCCGGAACGGCGATATAGCGGTCCAACCCATCGTTAAAACTGAACACCGCCCGGTTCACCGGTTCGAACGGGTCGCCCGGTTTGCGGTCGGGGCCGGTGGCACAGCCAGAAATCAAACCGGTGGCGACGATTGCCAGCGCGGTGTTACGCAGCTTCATGCTTATATTCCTTTTTGCTTCGCGCGACGTGCGCGCGGCTTGCCCATCAGCACGGGTTGAAATACCACGGCGCCGATCAGCGTGCACAACAACGAGAGCGCCAGCAGACGCCCCATACTTGACGTCCCCGGATGGTGCGACAGCCATAGGCTGCCGAACGCCGTTGCCGTGGTCGCCGCGCTGAACAGCACAGCGTGCGTCAGGCTCGACTGCAGGAGGCCGGTCTGACCGTTGCGCCACGCCATCACGAAGTAGATCTTGAAAGCTACGCCGACGCCGAGCATCAGCGGCAGCGCGATGATATTCGCAAAGTTCAGGGGCATGCCGAAAACCACGCACAGTTCGAGCGTCACGAGCGCCGAGACCAGCAACGGAACCAGCGTGCGCAACATGTCGCTGACACGGCGCAGCGCGATCCACAGCAGGATCGCAATCGAGATGAGCGCGTAGGCGGCGGCCTGCAGGAACGCCTTGATGATGGTGTCGGCCGAATGCAGGATCGAAATCGGGCCGCCGATCGCGCCTGGCTCCGCCTTTTTCACCGCGTGGGCGAAGCGGGCGAGCATGGCGTCGTCGTTCGGATCGGTGCCGGGTTTCACCTTCGGCGAGATGTCGACGAGGGCGCGGCCGTCCTTCGATACCCAGCCTGACGAGATTTCCTTGGGCAGATTGTCACGGGTGATTTCAGTCGGCTGAAGCAGGTTGGCCAGCTGACCCAGCGCGATGCGCAACGTCTCGGACATCGCGGTTTCTGCGCGGTCGCGCGTGGCGGCGTTGGCGGCGGCTAACTTCTCTAGTGTGGCCGATAGATGCTTGGCTTCGGCGGCGCCAGGGCCTGGGTGATCGTCGGCGGCGAGCGAAAGCTGGTTCGACGTGCGCCTGAGCGCGGCGACACGCACCGCGTCCGTGGCCTGTTGCGCGGGCTGTTGCTGCAGCGCGGGCAACAGTTGCTGCGCGGCGCTCGCGATCAGCATCAGCTTTTGCTGCTGGTCGGTGGGAACGAAGGTGTCGAGCGTGTTGACGCGTCCCACTTCCGGCAACGTGCGCAGGCGCGCGGCCATGCGGTCGGCCTCGGCGAGCGACGGCGCCAGCACATGCACGTTGTTGACCGCGGCTTCCGGCGAGTCCTTCAGCGACAACAGCGTGGCCATCGACTCCGTGTGCGGATCCTTCAGATGAAGCGGGTTGAAGTCGAAGCGCAAATGCGTGAGCAACGGCGTGGCGCCGATCACGACGATCAGCGTGCCGATCAGCACCGGCTTGCGATGATGATCGAGAAAATCGTCGACGGGCGCGAGTTGCTTGAAGCCAGGCGAACCGGCTTCGCCCGGCGGATTGAAGATCTTCAGCAGGGCCGGCAGCAGCGTCATGTTGGTGAAGTACGCCACGAACATGCCGACGCCCGCGATTTCGCCCAGTTCGGACACGCCGCGGTAAGCCGTCGGCAGGAACGAGAAGAAGCTCAGCGCGACGGCGACCGCGGCGAGCGTGAGCGGCACGCCGATGCTGTGCGACGTATGCATGAGGGCGGCGGACAGACGGTCGTCGCGATTGCGCTCCTCACGATACTTGACGCCGAACTGCACGCCGAAATCGACCCCGAGCCCTACGAACAGCACCATGAAGGCGACCGAAATCATGTTGAGCGCGCCCACCATCAGCAGCCCGAGCGCCGCGGTGATGGCGAGCCCCACGAACAGCGTGATGAACACGGCCGCGATCATGCGGCCCGAGCGCAATGCCAGCCACAAAATGATCAGCACGACGATAAAGGTGCCGATGCCGTTGAGCACCGCGCCGTCCTTGACTGACGCGAATTCTTCGTCAGCGAGCGGTTGTTCGCCGGTCAGACGGATCGTGGCGCCATAGCGCGAGTCGAGGTGCAGCGCGGCGGCCGTGTTGCGGATCGACTTCGACGCCGTGGCGCCCGGCTCCAGCGCGTCGTAGTTCACGACCGGTTGCACGACGACGAAGGCGCGCGCCGGCTCCGTGGCCGCGCTCTTGTCGACCAGCGCACGCCACGAGAACGCCGCCGGTTGGCCAGCCAGCACCCTGTCGAGGGTGGTCGCGCTTTGCGACAGCAGATGGCTCATGTCGCCGAGCTTCACCTGACCGATCTGCAGCGGCAGCAACAGGCTCGTGGTGAGCGTGCCGGCGAGGCCGGTCAGGCTCGGATCGTGCGCGAGGGCATTGACGAGCGGGCGCGACTGGACGAGTTGCGAGGTGGTCGACATCACCTCGTCGGTCGACGGAAACAGCAGGCCGTTGTGTTCGAAGAACGGGCCGCCGGCCGGCTGCGAAACCGCCACGAATTCCTTGGGATCGGCTTTGAGCGCGGCAGTCAGCGCCTGGGCAGCGGCATCGGCGAATTCCGGCGCGCGTGCTTCGACGACCACCAGCACGGTATCGCCGCGATCGGGGAACGCCTGGTCTATGGCGTTGTCCAGAGCCGTCCATTGCTTGTCGGTCTCGATGAGACGGCTGATGTCCGTGTTGATCTTGAAGTTATGGGCAACGTAGAAGCCGCTCAGAACGGCGAGCACGAACGACACGGCGACGATCCGCAGTGGATGACGCACTGAATACGCGACGAGACGGACAATAGATGACTTCAGCATGTAGGCGAAGGTGGTCTTATCACGGTGTTGTTTTTGACGAAAGTGCACAAGTATACAGAGCCGGAGCGATTAGGCTCTGGTTCGCTAGCAAGTGCGGCTCCCGGAAGGGTGCTTTGGGGCGGGAACGCAATGTCGGTATACTGGTCTATCCTGCTTTCGCCGCGAGCTTGCGAGCCCGGCGGCGCTTTCTTCTTTCAGGTTCTGTCGAGCGTATGAAACGTTATCTGTCTGCTTTTCTGGCTGCGGCCGTCGTATCCACTGCGGCTTACGCGCAAAGCGCGCCCGACGCGGTGGTAAAAAGTGCTGTCGAGGGCACGGTGGCCGCGATGAAGGCTGACCCGCAGGCGCGCGGCGGCGACATGGCGAAGATCACCCAGCTCGTCCAGTCGCGCTTCCTGCCGGCCACCGACTTTCAGCGCACCACGCGGATCGCGGTCGGCAAGGCGTGGACCACCGCGACGCCCGAACAGCAAAAGCAACTGTACGAGCAGTTTACGCTGCTGCTCACCCGCACTTATGCTGCTTCGCTATCCCAACTGCGTGACCAGGACGTCAAGTTCAAGTTCTTGCCGGCCAACGTGCCGGCCGGTGCCAAAGACGTCGTCGTGCAGTCGCACGTGCTCAGCAATGGCGGCGACGACGCGATCGACTATCGCATGACCAAAGACGGCGCTGGCTGGAAGGTCTACGACATCAACATGATGGGCGCCTGGTTGATCCAGGTGTACCAGACGCAGTTCGCCGACCAGATCGCCAAAGGCGGCATTGACGGGCTGATCAAGTTCTTGACCGCTCACAATGCGCGCAGCGCGGGGTAACGGTCAAATGCCTCGTGAGGCATGAGGCGTAAAAAAAGCGCGGTGGTTTGATGGCCACCGCGCTTTTTTTCTTCGCGATCACCGGCGGCGCGACAGCACCGCCAACGACCGCTTAGTGGGCTGCTGTAGCCGTCTGCACTTTCTTGCCCTTGCCGGAAACCTTGATCTCTTCCAGCTTGATCTCGACGTGGCGGGAGAAGACATATTCGGCCGGGCGTTGCTTATCCAGAGGAATATCTTTGGTGAAAGCGCCCGACGTTTTCGGTCCGCGCAGGCTGACCTTCAACGCCTTCAGCGGATGCGCTACCGTGTCCATCACGGCGGTCGCTTCGAAACCGCAGTGAACCATGCAGTCGGCACACTTCTCGTAGTTACCCGTGCCGTATTTTTCCCACTGCGTGGTTTCCATCAGTTCCTTGAAGGTCTTCACGTAACCTTCGCCGACCAGATAACACGGCTTTTGCCAGCCGAACACGGTACGTGCCGGGTTGCCCCACGGCGTGCACTCGTACGTCTGATTGCCGGCCAGGAAGTCGAGGAACATGCCCGACTGGCTGAACGACCAGTTCTTGCCATTGTTGCCGCGCTTGAAAATCTCGCGGAACAGTTGCTTGGTTTTGTCGCGGTTCAGGAAGTGCTGCTGATCCGGCGCGCGCTCATACGCATAACCCGGCGAAACGGTGATGCCGTCCACGCCCATCGGGCCCAGCGTGTCGAAGAACGCGGCGACGCGTTCCGGCACGGCGTCGTTGAACAACGTGCAGTTGATGTTCACGCGGAAACCGCGGCGCTTCGCTTCCTTGATGGCGGCGACAGCCTTGTCGTACACGCCTTCCTGCGACACCGAATGATCGTGCGCCTGCTGATCGCCGTCGAGGTGAACCGACCACACGAAGTACGGATTCGGCTCGTAGTCGTCCATCTTCTTTTCCATCAGCAGCGCGTTCGTGCACAGGTACACAAACTTCTTGCGCGCGATGATGCCCTTCACGATCTGCGGCATTTCCTTGTGCAGAAGCGGTTCGCCGCCTGCGATCGAGACCACCGGCGCGCCGCATTCGTCGACGGCGCCGAGGCATTCTTCCAGCGACAGACGCTGATTCAGGATGGGATCCGGATAGTCGATCTTGCCGCAGCCATTGCAGGCGAGATTGCAGCGGAACAGCGGCTCCAGCATCAGGGCGAGCGGGTAGCGTTTATTGCCGGAGAGATGTTGACGCATGATGTATGCGCCGACCCGGACTTTCTGTAGCAGCGGAATAGACAAAACGTCCTCCTTAAACTTCGCGTGCGGCGAGTGGTTGCATCAGCTTCGATGGCAACTTGAATTCGACTTTCTCTTCACGGCCCGCCATCGTCGTGACATCGACAGGCCCCAATGCGCTCAGCGCATCGATTACGTTCTTCACCATCTCTTCCGGCGCCGAAGCACCGGCCGTGATGCCGACGGTCTGCACGTTCGCAAACCATTCCGGCTTCACCTCCGAACCGTCGGCGACGAGGTAACTCGCCACGCCGCTTTCGCTGCCGATCTCGCGCAGCCGGTTCGAGTTCGAACTATTGGTTGCGCCCACCACCAGCAGCACGTCCACCTGTTTGCTCAACTCGCGTACCGCCGCCTGGCGGTTTTGCGTGGCATAGCAGATGTCGCGCGTATCCGGGCCGACGATGTCGGTGAAACGGCTCAGCAGGGCGTCGATAATGCCACGCGTGTCGTCCACCGACAGCGTGGTCTGCGTGACATAAGCGAGCGGCGTGTCGAGCGGCAGGTCGAGGTTTTCGACCTCGGCCTCGCTCTGCACCAGCAGCACTTTGCCCGGAATCTGGCCGACCGTGCCTTCCACTTCCGGATGCCCGGCGTGGCCGATCAAAATCAGCGTGCGGCCGGCGCCGACATATTGGCGACCCTGCACATGCACTTTGGTGACCAGCGGGCAGGTCGCGTCAAGCACGTCGAGACCGCGCGCTTCGGCGTCACGCTCGACAGTTTGAGCGACACCGTGAGCGCTGAAAATCGCCACGGCGCCTTGCGGCACTTCGTCGAGTTCCTCGACGAAGCGCGCGCCTTTCTGGCGCAGATTGTCGACTACGTGACGATTGTGAACAATCTCGTGGCGTACGTACACGGGTGCGCCGTGTTGTTGTAACGCGCGATCGACAATCTCGATTGCACGAACAACACCCGCACAAAAGCCGCGGGGTTGAGCAAGGATGACTCGCATAAGTTGGCGAACTCCGACTGACGCGGGTTCGAAGAAGTCGGTAAATATGACTCTATCGCCGCGATCATCTAATTAGTTGACGTCTTGAGCCCGGCGACAGCCGGTACAGCAAAACCAAACGCGCATTCTAACGCTATCAGGCCGGCTTTGCTCTGGGGGCGCCCGGCCGGTGTTGGGCGGGCGCCGCAGTGGCAGGCGGCGGCTGGAGCGGCAAGCAGGCTCACGGCAATGCGGACACGGCAATCGTGCGGCAATCATTACACGCTGCAGCGGTTTAACGGAACCCTTAAACTACGTAGTCCTGCGGCGCTGCGGCGCCCGCATTACAAAAGGGTTTCGAGGCTCGCTGGATGGACGTCGATCAGTACGAAAATTTTCCGGTCGCGAGCGTGTTGCTGCCAAAGGCGCTGCGCGCGCCTGTCGGCATAATCTATCAGGTCGTCCGCACGGCGGGCGACATTGCCGACGAAGGCGACTGGAGCGCGGCCGAACGGCACGCCCGTCTCGCCGACTTCCGCGCCGGCCTCGACGCGGTGGCGGCGCGGCGCGCGGCGCCGGTGCACCCGCATCTGTTCGGCAAGCTCGCCGGTGTCGTGGCGCAGTATAAACTACCGCTCGCGCCGTTCTACGATCTGCTGCATGCGTGCGCTCAGGATATCGACACCAGCCGCTATGCCGACCGGGCCGCGCTGCTGGACTATTGCCGCCACTCGGCGAATCCGCTCGGGCATCTGATGCTGCACCTGATCGGCGCGGCCACGCCGGAAAATCTCGCCGACGCCGACGCGATCTGCACGGCGTCGCAGTTGATCAGTTTCTGGCTCGACGTCTCCGCCGACTGGAAAAAGGACCGCTTGTATCTGCCGCTCGCGGACCTGCGGCGCTTCAACGTGAGCGAGGCGCATATCGCCAACGGTGTCGCCGATCAGGACTGGCGCGCGCTCATGGCACATGAAGTGTCCTTCGTCCGGGAGATGCTGGTGCGCGGCGCGCCGCTTGCATTGCGCATTTCCGGCCGGCTGGGAATCGAGTTATGCGGCGCCATTCACGGCGGCCTGCGCTTCCTCGAACGGATCGAGAAGGCAGGCTACGACGTGTTTCGCGAGCGGCCGGAACTCAATACGTTTGACTGGTGCGTCGTCGCGGCCCGCACTGCAGTGATGTGGCTGTCGCGGCGCGTCGGTGTGGCAGCGCGTTCAATCGAGGGTAATGCTTAATGGCGGTGGTTCTGTTTCTTCTTTCGTGTGTTTCCCTGCTGATCTGGTGTGTGTTGCTGTTCGCGCGCGGCGGTTTCTGGCGCGCGCGTCCTGCCGCGCCGCTCACCATCGGGCCGCGCGCGTCCTGGCCGGCGGTTGCCGCCGTGGTGCCGGCCCGCAATGAAGTCGATGTGATTGCAGAGGCGGTCACCACGCTGCTTCAGCAGGACTATCCGGGCGAATTCCACGTGATCGTCGTGGACGACCACAGCACCGACGGCACCGCCGACGCCGCCCGGGCGGCCGCGTTGCAGTTGCAGTGCCCCGACCGCCTGACCGTGCTGAGCGCGAAGCCGCTGCCGCCGGGCTGGTCGGGCAAGGTGTGGGCGCAGTCGCAAGGTATCGAGGCCGTGCGCACGCTCGGCTTGCCGGCGGACTTTCTGCTGCTGACGGACGCCGACATCGGCCATCCCGCCGACGCGGTTGCGCAACTCGTCGCGCGCGCGGACGCGGAACAGCGTGATCTCGTCTCGCTGATGGTCCGCCTGCGCTGCGATTCGTTCTGGGAAAAGGCGCTGATTCCCGCGTTCGTCTTCTTCTTTGCCAAGCTGTATCCGTTCTCGTGGGTCAACAACCCGCGCAATCGTACGGCGGCGGCCGCAGGCGGCTGCATGCTGGTGCGCCGTAGCGCGCTGGAAGAAGCGGGCGGCATCGAGTCGATCCGCGCCGAGCTGATCGACGATTGCAGCCTGGCCGCACGAATCAAGCATCGCGGCACGGGGCGCCATCCGATCCGGCTGGATGTGGCGGCGCGCAGCGTATCGCTGCGTCCGTACGACAGCTGGCGTGAGGTCTGGAACATGATCGCGCGCACGGCTTTCACGCAGTTGCATTACTCGCCGTTGCTGCTGGCGGGCACGCTGGTGGGCATGACGATCATCTATCTGATGCCGCCGGTGGCCGCACTGGTGCTCGGTCCGACGGGGTGGCCCGCATGGCTTGCCTGGGCGGCCATGTGCTGCGCTTATGCGCCGATGCTCAGCTACTATCGCCGCTCGCCGCTGTGGGCGCCATTTCTGCCGCTGGTCGCGCTGTTTTATGTCGGCGCGACGTTTGCGTCGGCGGTGCGCTACTGGCGTGGCAAGGGCGGGCAGTGGAAGGCGCGTGTTCAGGCGCCAGTGCAGGAACGCTGAAGCAGCGCTCAGAAACGGTCGGAATGGGAAAGCAGCGCTCTCGGGCGCCGCTTTTTCACATTAGCCTTTGGTGAGCATCATGTAGAGCTGGATCACCATGTCCGGCGAGAACGTGAACGGCACCCAGCCATGGCCCGTATGGCGCATCACCAGCAAACGGTCGCCGTTCGACTGCTTTTGCACCGCCATGACCGGATTCTTCGTGGATACGAAGCGCCAGCCCGTAGGAATTCCAGGCGGCGGTTCCGGCGTCATCGAGGCGCGCGCGTTCGACAATTCCTCGATCAGTTGGCCGATCTGCTCCGCGCGCAGCGCGACCGTCTGGCCGCCGATCGTCATCGTGATCTCGTTCTGCGCGGGACGATTGATTTCGAGCGTGGGCTGAAGCTGCGGGGCCGGTGCCTTGTCTTCGACGGCCGCCTCGGTCCCAGCCGCAACCGCTTGCGCGGTGGATTCGGTCGCGATCGGATCCGCCGCCGTTTGTGGCGCGGCGGTGTGAGCGGGTGTCTCGGGGATGTTTTCGGCCTGCGGGGCCACGACAGCCTGAATGAGCTGATCGACGCCCATTTCCAGTGCGCCGAGCTGTTCGTGAAGATTCATGCGAGGTTTCTCTGGTAAGACCTACGATTTTACCTGCTGCGCGTAGGCTTTTACCTGTCGCTAACACGGTGACGTTGTAACAAATGCTTGCGGCTATACCGTATTGTCCGGCGCGGGCCGCGCGTTCGGATCCGCATCAGGCCTTCAGATAGCCCGCTTGCCGGAACCAGTCGAGCGCGTCGCCCAGACCCTGGCGGTAGGGTCGCGCACGATAGCCGAGCTCGCGTTCCGCTTTCGCCGACGTGAAATACATCTTGTTCTTCGACATTTTCAAACCGTCGACGGTGACGAACGGTTCGCGTTTCGTGATCTTGGCGATCGCTTCGGCGCCCATCGCCAGCGGATAGAGCGGCCAGCGCGGCAGGCTCAGTGTTGGCGCCTTGCGGCCGGTCAGCGCCGCGATATCCGCGAGCATCTGTTGAAGCGACAGATTTTCGCCGCCCAGGATATAGCGCTCGCCGATCTTGCCGCGTTCGAGCGCGAGGAAATGGCCGGCCGCGACGTCGTCTACGTGCACGAGGTTGAGCCCCGTGTCGACGAACGCCGGAATCTTGCCGAGCGCCGCTTCCACGATGATGCGTCCGGTCGGCGTTGGTTTGACGTCGCGCGGACCGATCGGCGTGGACGGATTGACGACCACGGCGGGCAGGCCGTCTTCCGCGATCATCCGCTCCACCGCGCGTTCGGCCAGCACCTTGCTGCGCTTGTACACGCCAATGGCCTGATCGGCTTTGAGCGGCGAGGTTTCATCGGCGGACTGGCCGGAACTGGTCACTTTCAGCGTTGCCACGCTGCTCGTGTAGACGATGCGCTCGACGCCTTCCTTCAGCGCCGCGCGCATCGTCGCCTCGGTGCCTTCCAGGTTCGAGCGCTCGATCTCGCTCGGGTCCGGCGCCCACAGGCGATAGTCGGCGGCCACGTGCAGCAGATAGCGTACGCCGCGCAGCGCGTTGCGCATCGACGCTTCATCGCGCATGTCGCCGACCACGATTTCCGCGTCCAGCGACTCGACGTTTTGACGCGGACTGGTGGCGCGTACCAGCACACGCACCCTGAAACCCTTCTGTTGCGCGACGCGTGCCACCGACGAGCCGACGAAGCCGGAGGCGCCGGTCACGAGTACGAGATCGCGATTCTGTTCGGTCATTCTGTTTCCATTTCCCTGCGTGACAGTCGACGGATTGTACGTGGCGCGCGTGTTGCGTGTCGCGCGGGCGGCCCGAGCGGACGGCTGGAGGCGCGTTGCCGAGCAAGCTTGCCGTGACGCGACTAGAATGCCGGCTTGAAGATTTTTGCGTTTGCATGGGACCGGAGTCAGTGCTGAAGCGCTAACTCCGGCCGACAGAGGAGAGGACGGCATGGCCCCGGATCTGGATCAGCGGATCGAAACATATTACGTGCGGGTGCGCGGCACCGTGCAGGGCGTCGGCTTTCGCCACGCGACCGTGCGGCAGGCCCACGCGCTCGGAATCAAGGGATGGGTGGCGAATCTCGACGACGGTTCCGTCGAAGCCATGTTGCAAGGCTCGGCCAACCAGGTGGACCGCATGTTGTCGTGGCTGCGTCACGGACCGCCGGCGGCGCGCGTGACTGAGGTCAGCGGCGAAGAGCGCTCGACCGAGAAGCGTTACGAACGCTTCGAACAGCACTGAGCCGACTTCTACCCAAAGAAAAGGCGTCGCGCCATCATGCCGATGGCGCGACGCCTTGCTGTTTTTGTGCCGCTACTTAAGTGAGTCAGCGGCCCGCCGCGTTCACCGCGCCACGAGCAGGCTTTCCGCAAAGCCCCATTCTTCCTC
Organism: Paraburkholderia dioscoreae; assembly: GCF_902459535.1. Taxonomy (NCBI): domain Bacteria; kingdom Pseudomonadati; phylum Pseudomonadota; class Betaproteobacteria; order Burkholderiales; family Burkholderiaceae; genus Paraburkholderia; species Paraburkholderia dioscoreae. The sequence continues at coordinate 3,479,389 of NZ_LR699554.1, read as the reverse complement.
GACCCATTGATGGCTGCACACGAAGCCGGCGTCGTCGGCAATCGCGGGCATTTCTTCCGCGCGATACTTGTGGCTGCTCTCCGTCCAGATCGTTTCGCCCGCTTTGAGCGACACCGTCAATTGCGCCGCGCCCACGTGCGCGGTGATATCGCGTTTTGCCCGCAGATGCATTTCGATGCTGCGCGCGTCCGGGTTGAAGCGCGCGACGTGTTCGAATGCATCTAGCGGGAAGTCGCCATCGAGCTCGCGATTGATGCGCGCCAGCAGATTCAGATTGAACGACGCAGTGACGCCGATCGAGTCGTCGTAGGCGGCGACCAGTACGGGCGTCGGCTTGATCAGATCCGTGCCGAGCAGCAACGCGTCGCCGGGCGCGAGCATGTTGCGGATATCGCGCAGAAAACGCGTCGCCGCAAGTCTGCCGAAATTACCGATCGTACTGCCAAGAAACAGTACGAGTAACCGTTCGTCCGTTGCGCGTTGCTTGCTCACTTCGGCGAGGCCGGCCAGGTAATCGCGTTCATAACCCACGATCGAAATGCGTTCGATGTCGCCGAGTTCGCGCCTGCACAACTGCAATGCGCTGCGCGAAATTTCAATCGGGCAGTAAGAAGTGGGGCGTTTTTTACACAGTGCTTCCAGAATGCGCCGTGTTTTACGGCCGCTGCCGCTGCCGAGTTCGGCGACCGTCACGTCATGCGGCAGGTGCGCGACGATGTCTGCGGCGTGCTTCGCGAGCAGGCGTTCCTCGGCGCGGGTCACGCCGTACTCCGGCAGCACGGTAATCACTTCGAACAGCGCGGAGCCTACTTCGTCGTACAGATACTTCGACGGCAATTCTTTTTGCGGCGTATGGGTGAGACCCGCGCGAACCTCGGCGGCGAAGGCGGCACGCAGATCGGGCGATGCGTCGTGCGATAGGGCTGGCTGGGTCATGCTGTCTCCAGTAGTCACATTCGATAAGCGGGATTGCTGCCGGGGCGGCGGCACGCGCGGTGAAGCACAGTTGAGGCGTGCCGTGGGGAAGAAGGGCGGGCATGGTCCGTAGGACTGCCATTGCCGGCCCATGGATGCTGCACATGCTGTCCCACGAGGACTTCCTGTGGGGTTGCGAGCGACGCCGCCAACAGCGTCGCCATACTTCGTAGCAAGATTCGCGCTTGAGCCGCATTGCGCGAGAGTGTGCGATGTTGCCGCTGAAAAATCGCGACGTGGCCGGTCGCACGTGCAGTTATGTTCTAGTGCACCGACGCGCAATGCGCACGGAATAATTGCAGTCTGCTTGTAGACGCCAGCAGACCGGTGGCCGGATACCCGTCTAGAATGCCGGATTGCGTCGCTTTCGAAGACGAAAAACGCAGCGCCTGATTTGCACTGCCCGCTGGTGAGAACGCTGTGAGACCGCTTGTGAGACTTCAATTCCAATGACAACGACTAACGCCGCGGGACTGCATGCTGCGCTGCAAATACAACCATCAGCCTACCCACACGCATCTGCACCGACTGCCAAAGCGACTGCGCGACAGGGCGTTCAATGAACCAGTATGACCCAAAGCGCGGTATCGCGTTGTCGGTCGGCGCGTCGGCGATGTTTGCATTACTCTCCGCTTACGCAACACTGCTCGCGCCACTGAGCGGGCTCGACATTTTCGCGTGGCGCATCGTGTGGACTGTGCCTGGCGCGTTATTGCTGATCGCATTGCGAAAGCGCCTGCCTATTCTCCGGCAGCTTCTTTACCGCATGGTGACCGAGCCGAGGCTCGGCGCGGCGATGACCGTGAGCGCGGCCCTGCTCGGCGCGCAACTGTGGGTGTTCCTCTGGGCGCCGCTGCATGGAAGGATGCTCGAAGTCTCGCTGGGCTATTTCCTGCTGCCGCTGGTGATGGTGCTTGTCGGGCGCTTCTACTATCACGAGCGTCTCGACGGTCTGCAGTGGTTGGCCGTTGCTTGCGCCGCTGCGGGCGTAGGCCATGAACTGTGGATGACCGGTGCTTTTTCGTGGCCGACCTTGCTGGTCGCGCTCGGCTATCCACCGTATTTCGTGTTGCGCCGCAAGATCAATCAGGATTCGCTGGCCATGTTCACCGTGGAGATGATGCTGCTCCTGCCGGTGGCGATCGTGTTGGCGTTCAGCAGCGATTCGCTGGCATTGATCGTCGGGCGCGCGGATATGTGGTGCCTGTTGTTGCCCGGCCTCGGCGCGTTGAGCACCATTGCGCTGGCTTCGTATCTGAAGGCGAGCCGCCTGTTGCCGGTCGCGTTGTTCGGCATTCTCGGCTATGTCGAGCCGGTGCTGCTGGTACTGGTCTCGATCACGTTGCTCGGCGAAACACTTGGCGCCGCACAGTTGGCCACCTACATTCCAATCTGGATCGCGGTCGCGTTGACGGCATTGCATAGCGTGCGTCTCGTTCGCCTCGCGCCGGGCTGATCCGGATTGATCTGCATCGAACATGCAGATGGTGAATCAGGCGGCGCGCTCTAGTGATGCGCCGCTGTACGGTCCGCATTGATACGCGTCGGACCGACTTGTGCCTCGATCGCTTCGCGCAGCGCGGGTCGCCAGCCGAAGCCGAACAACGCTTCCGCAAGCACGAACAGCGGTCCGATCAGCAGGCCGATCACGTCGTCGACGAAGGCAGGCTTGCGATGCTCGTAAGCAACATGGCCGACGAACTGAAACACCCAGCCGACCAGAAAGAGACCGACGCCGATAACGAGCCACGCCAGCGTGGATTGCGCCGCCGCCCACTGGCCGAACGCGACACATAACGCGGACACGAACGCCATCATTACGCCGAGCGGCACGTCGAGCACGAGGTAGTAGAGCGTGGCCGCGACGAATAGCACCCAAGCCGGCGATAGCGTCATCGGTAACGCGCCCACAGCAAAAGCGGGCCGGCTCAACAACGTCGCCAACGCCAGCACGATCATCGGAATGCCGATGAAGTGCGTGGCGATATTGCGCCGGTCACGATGGTAGGCCGCGTATTGCGTCAGCTGTTGCGTCAGCGTTCTCATGGATCCCGCTCCCTGGTTAAAGTCAGCATAATCGCGGGCAGCGGAATTTGAAACCATCGGGTAGCCGACAATCGGACACGGGTGCCGTCCTATGACTGCGAGTTTTCCATCGAACAAGCTTGCCGCGGTGCTCGAGCGCAGCGCGTGGTTTCGCTCGGCGCCGGCTGCCATGCGGGCGCAACTGGTCGAAGCGGGGCGTCTCGAACGGCTCGCCGCCGGTCAACGGCTCTTCACACGCGGTGATTCCGACGACGGCCTCTATTGCGTGCTCGACGGCCTGGTGAGAATCGGTGCGGCCAGTTCGGCGGGCAAGGAGGCTTTGCTCGCCGTCATCGAACCGGTGAACTGGTTCGGCGAGATCGCGCTGTTCGACAATCGGCCGCGAACCCATGATGCGTATGCCGAGCGCGATTCCGAGCTGTTTCATGTGCCGCGCGCCGCGCTCGCCGAACTGCTCGAACGCACGCCGGCTTATTGGCACGTGTTCGGTTTGCTGTTGACGCAAAAACTACGCCTTGCTTTCGACGCGATCGAAGAAGCCGCGTTGCTGCCCGCAGCGCAGCGCGTGGCGCGCCGTTTGTTATTGATGGCGGGCGGCTACGGCGAGCCCGGCGCATTGCGGCGCGTGCTCAAAGTCCCGCAGGAGGATCTCGCGATGATGCTGGCGCTGTCCCGGCAAACCATCAACCAGATACTGAAGCAGTTCGAAACGCAAGGTGCGCTGAAGCTCGGTTATGCGGAAATCGAAATTACCGATGTGCACAAACTGGGCGCTTTGGCGCAATTGAATCCGGCAGCCGATTGACGGCTGTGCTTCTGCCTTTGCCTGCATAGACCCCGCATAGACCCCGCGCGATGCACCACGCGCCGCCACATCTTTATAAGCATTTTACGGCGCACCCCCATTTCTATTGCGATTCGCTATATCCAGCCCGGTAAGGTCGAGGGATCCCGGTCAGGAAGCGAAAATATGCATGGAGATAGCGCTCTGGAAGGTGTGTCACCACGACGAAGAGCCGACCGTTACCCGGCAACTCGCGGTTTCAAGATCATGCTTGCGGCGATCATGTTCTCGTTCGCTGCTGCCGCGCATGCCGCCGAGACTGATACCGATGCACAGTCGGCCGTATCGGCTCCGCTCGTCGCGAGCGACGCCACTCTGGAAGCCGGCTTGCCGACTCTCAGCGATATCACCGCCGTGCTGCGCGCGCAGTTTCGCGTGGCGCCGACGGAATCGCTGAAGATTGCCCGTGCGGTACTGATCGAAGCGGATCGCCACGCTATCTCACCCATCTTGCTGCTCGCCGTGATGGCGGTCGAATCGAGCTTCGATCGCAATGCGGTCAGCGTCGCGGGCGCGCGGGGGCTCATGCAGATCTTGCCGGCGGCGCATCCGCAATTGATTGCCGGCGCGGCCGATCTGACCGATCCGGCAATCAACGTGCGGATCGGCTCGACCATTCTGCGCCGCTATCTCGACGAAAATGGCGGCAATCTCGATGCCGCGTTGCTCCGCTACAGCGGCGGCGGACGTGGCTATGCGCGGCGCGTTGCGCTTCGCATGCAGCGTTTCGACGCAAGCTTGCGCCGCGAATGAAGTACTCATTCGCGGCGCAGCGACGGGAGATCGAACAGGGATTCGTTAGTTCATCACGCCGGCGAACTCCGCGCGCAAGTCCTGCAACCTGTCGCGCGCGGTGCTCAGACGCTCGACCAGTTGCGCCGACGCGCGCGAGACCGGCATGCGTGTTTCGTCGCTGAGCGAATGATCGAAGGCCAGCATGGCCTTGATGGCGGACGGATTGGGCGCGGCGAACAGGAGCCGTAAAACCGGCAGCAAGCTGGCGAACAGATTTCGCGCATCCACGTCGCGTTCGGCTCGCAGCAGATCCTGGAACGCAACCAGCAGGTCGGCGCAGACGTGCGCGCTGGCGAGAATGCCGCCTGTTCCGCCGTGATGCAGACAGTCGTCCAGGGCTTCGTCGGTGCCGCACAGGACGTTGATCGGCAGGGCGCTCAACTGGCTGAAGTGCTCTTTTACGCACTCCTTGATCGCGACGATGTTGCCGCATTCGAGGAGTCGCGCGACGGTATCCGGCGCGATGGACACGCCGGTTCGGTGTGGCACGTTATAGAGGACGACAGGACGCCCGGTCGCGCCTGCGACCTGCTCGAAATGCCACTGCACGCCGGCCTGATCCGGACATATGTATGACGGCGCGGAGACCAGATAGCCCGCGCAGTCCCACCGTTCGTAGCGCTGGATATCGTGCAGGACGTCGCGTGTATTCGATCCGCCGACGCCGATCAGCATTGGCAGACGGGAGCGGACTACATCGCTTAGCGCCTGCAATACGGTGAGACGCTCGGCGTCCTGTAGCAAGGCCGCTTCGCCGGTTGTGCTCAACGCGACAATGCCGGCGATCTCCGTGCGCGAATAATAGTCGGCGAGGCGCTGCAATGCGTCGATGTCGACTTCGCCGTTGCGCAGCGGCGTGACGATTGGTAACCAGATACCTGAGAACATGATTAGCGCGCCTTCGCGACCGCGCTGCGGCGCTTCAATGGGCCGATCATCGCGGCGGGAAGTGTCGAGATCAGCGTGTGCAGTGTGAAGTCGAGGTCGTCGAAGGCAATGTCGAGTTGTACGCGAATTTCCTGGCGCATCGCTTCCGTGGCAACGACATAGACACCGAGGGGAGAATGAAGCAGGACGCGAAGCTGGGTGCCGGGAAGTGCGCACGATCGGTGAGGCAGGGTGACCTGCAAGCGAACGCGTGCCGCGGGAAAGGGAATGACATTGTTGCGTTGAACGCGCGGCTCGTTGAGCGGCTGAGCGGCAGCGTTGCCGATTGATTGTGAGAGAGCCATGTGATGCGGCGTCCGTGGACGCCAAGGTTGATCAGGACAGTTCGAGATTAGACGTCGGCAGGTAAACGCAGTGCAAAAATTGAGGCATCCGCTGAAAAAATCATACTGGGCGATTGCGGATCCGTCTTGCCAGCAAGCATTCGTCGCGCGCTCGAACGTGCATAAAAAAAGGCGAGTCATATGACTCGCCCTCCCTGAACGGCACAGTTCGGCTTCGATTATCTACACATGCCTGGCCGGTGCGTGCCGAAACCGATCACCTGTTATTGCGTTTTCGTCGTGTCGGTTTTTGCGCCGTCGGCTTTTGCCGGGGCATTGCTGGCCTCTTTTGCGCTCTCGGTTTTGGGGTTGGCGGCGCTCGTTTCTGCGGCGGCCTTCTTCGTGGTCTTGTGCGCTTTTGCCGTGTGATGGGCAGAAGTCTTCTTCACATGCGTTTTGGCCGTGGTTTTGGCCGGCGCTTTGGTGGCCGCTGCGCCTTCATCCGTCGCGCCCGTTTGCACGGCGGTGCTCGCCTTCAGGTTCGCCTGTCCAGCGGGCTGCGTTTGCGCGGGCTGCGCAGGTTGTGTGCTGGACGGTGCGGCCGTTTGAGCAAAAGCGGTCGACACGAGCAAAGCGGAAGCGAGAGCAGCGAAAAGCGTCTTCATGGTTTAACTCCTGGTTTAACCGGTTGATTCTTGTGTCGCGGCTGAAATGATTCAGCGCTGCCGGGTTAACGCCCGCCGGGAGACAGGAGTTGACGAGCTTGTGGTGACAAAACGTAACCGCTGAAACATATCTTGGGATCCCGAAGCAGTTGTGGCTGCGAGACTCACCGCGGTGTGCAAGACGCGTGATACGACGAATGCGCTTTTTGAGGCGAATTCTTGAAGCGTGCGGCAGCGTGCGACGAGACGGCGAAGGCGGCGAGAAGTCTCCGCGCCTTCGCCCTACTATTACGCCGCGCTACCGCCTTATTGAAACGGATTCTGTACGACGCCCGGCTTGGCATCGGGCTCGTCCTTCACCTTTGCGGGCAAATTACCCTGCGCCTGCAAGCTGGCGACGATCGCATCCACCGCTTCCTTCAGTGCGATCGCCGCTTTCAATCCGCGCTGATCCTGTGTCAGTTCCAGCGTGCCGTTCAGCACGATGCGCGTGGTGCCGTTGCTCACGGTCAGCGCATCGCCCTGAATGTTGAGCACGTCGTCGTCGTTCGAATAGGGTTTAAACACCTTTCAGTCCTCCCGGTCGCTGATCTTTGAGGCTCTCCGGAATGCCCGGAAAACGGACGCCCGACATCGCCTCGAGTTCGTGAATCGTCTTGATGTCATAACGGTTGGTCGAAACATTGTCCACCACCACTGAGAACGCCATCTGCCGCGAAGGCACGTATACCACCTTGAACAACTGCGTCGGCACGAACACGCGCGTCGGTCCAATGGTCTGCAACTGCTGGCCGTTGAAGATCGGGCCGGTGACGACATACGTATCGTCGTACGAGACCGCGATCTTGCGCACGGAGGTTTCAATGCGTGCCCACAGGCGCTGGTTGTTCTCGCGGTTTTGCGGCACGACGTTGGCGAGCGAGAACGATTGTGCCATCGCTTCCTGATTCCAGCGATTGCCCGCCGGGCTCATGTGGCCGCGATCGAATCCGCTGCGTTTATAGTCCGCTAACGTGGCGCCTTCGCCGTCTGGCAAACGTGCGTCTTCAAAGAACTTGTTGGTGCGCACCATATCTTTGGCCGCCTCGATATGGTCGCGCGTGAGATGCTCCGCGGACCACAGCGGACCATGTGTAATACCCGAATGCAAAACCGCGAAATCGCTATAGCAGAGCATGCGCGTTTTGGGGGCCATCTTCTGATTGCTCAGAACCGGCCATTGCGCATTCGGCGTGAACTGGGTGCAGGAAGGCGCTGCGCTCGCGTGAGCTGCAACGGCTAACAACAGAGAGGCAAGCCACTTCTTCATGTGTCAGTCGATGGAGGGATGGGGGCGCAAGTATAGCGTTGCCATGCAAGGTCTGGCATCGGCAACCCTTCACGTCGCAGGACCAGAGCCCGGTATCCCAGAGCAGCAGCGCGCCGAGAAAGATCGATTGCAACGGATGATTGAGTAATGGCTCGAGCGTCTCGCCAAAAAGCATGAAGCGGCCGGCGAACATAGCGAAGAAAAAGCGTGTAGAGGCCGATATCGATGCGCCAGAACCATTCGGCCAACGCGGCCTTGAGGCAGCCTCGTCGGCTGCTCTCGACGGCACGGCAATGCTTGATCGCCCGCGACACATTCGCGTCCAGCAGATGGCTGTCGCACCGGGCATCGTTTTGATGCGACTCCGACATGCACCGCAGCCTGTGCGCTGAAGTGAGGATCATCCTGCCCGCACATTCCACCGTGTGATCTGCGCAAGCGCGGCAAGCCTCGCCATCAATGAAACCTCTCGTCCGCATCGCGCACATAATTTCCACAAATTAAGCTGGCTGCCAGAATTTTTTGGCAAGTGCCGTGAAATAACGTTGTTTCCTATTTTTTTGTCAGGTATAAATACGAACAACTGTGCGACTGGCGCACTAAATTGGGAGATATGGGCATGGCGGTCGGCAGAAATGGGGAGCGAGAAACGGCGGGTCATTCGGGAAAACGGCGCCGACTGCTCAAGTTGGCAGCATCGGCCGGCTTGTCGGCTGCGGCAGGTTTGCCGTTCGGCCGCGCCGCCTTCGGCGCGGAGCCGATCACGTTGCGCTGGTGGTCGACTCAGGCGGCGCCTGATCAACTGAAGGCCTACAAGGCGCAAATTGCCGGGTTCATGGCAGCGCATCAAGGCGTTAAGGTGGTGTTCGAAGCAACGTCCGACGAAGGCTATCCCGCGCAACTTGCTGCGGCCTTCGCGGCGAATCAGGTGCCGGACATCATCACGCACCTGCCTTCGTATGCAGCGCAAACGTATTACGCCGACGGCCTGGTTGCCCCTATCGACGACGTCGTTGCAGCCGTAGGTGCAGACAAGTACTACCCCAGCGCGAACGACGTGTTCAAAACCGCTGACGGCAAACTGTGTGCGACGGGACTCGCGAATACCGCGGCGGATGTGTTGTGGATCCGGCGCGATCTGATGCAGAAAGCTGGCGTGGAGAAGGTGCCCGAAACATGGGATGAGTTGCGCGCCGCGTGCAAGAAAATGCAGGGCGGGCGTATTTACGGCGCACCGCTGCCGTACGGACTGAACAGCATGACGTCGCTGATCATGCTGGGCTTCATCCACCGGGCGGGCGGTCAGGTGTTCACGCCAGACCTGCAGGTTGCCATCGACAGCCAGGCGACGCTGGACGCACTCGACTTCTACAAATCGATGCGTGAATTCTGCCCGCCGGGCGCGACTGGTTACAGCTGGGGTGAAAGCCTGACAGCGTTCGTATCGGGTTCGACCGCGACGGGCATTTATGGCGGACGCATACTCGACAACATCGCGACGCAGAATCCTGGTATCGCGGATTTCGTCACGTGTGCGACTTACCCGACCATTTCGAAATCGGTTCCGCCTTGGACCTATAACGACTTTCCGTGCATCTTCATTCCGAAGAAAGCCAAGAACATTTCGGCATCCAAACTGTTCGCGGAATATCTTTTCGATCCTGCCGGTTATATCTCGGAGTTGCTCGGTGCACCCGCGCACCTATTGCCAGTATTGAAGACCATTGCCGCGGACCCTCGTTACATTAGCAATCCGATCATCAGGAAGTATCCGAAAGAAGTAGCGCTGATGTCCGCCGCGGCAGCGGCGGGTCATAACCTCGGTTATGAGTCGCCGGCGCATAAGCCGAACCGGCGCGCCAACGAGATCGTCGCAAGCAACGTTCTGGCCGAGATGGTGCAGCGCGTCGTGCTGAACAACGAAGCGCCAAAGCCAGTGGTTTCCGCCACGGCGAAGAAGCTCGAAGCATTGATGAAAGCCTGAGCGATGAGCCCGGAATACCGCCTGCAAATCGCGGGCGGTATTTACAGCACGTCTGTGCCAGCCAGCGTCCGCGCTTCCTGGCAGTCAGGCAGAGATGGATCCGTTACGGAAATACGCATGGCTACCGCCTCATTGTCCAGCATGGGTGTTCGTTCGCTCGAGTCTGCTTATAGTCGGCTCGGTATTCTGCTGATCGCCCCCGCGATGTTGCTGCTGATTGCAACGATCGTGTATCCGCTGCTCTACGCGCTGTGGCTTTCGCTGAATTCGGTATATACGCCGACCCAGCAATCGTCATTCGTCGGGCTGGCCAACTACCGCGACATGCTCGGCTCGCCGACATTCTGGTTCTCCCTCTGGGTCACCATCGTCTGGACCACCTCGACGCTGATCCTGCAGATTCTCTGCGGCGTTGGGATGGCGTTGCTGCTGAACGAAAAGATTCTGTTCCGCTCGGCGGCGCGCAGCCTCGTACTGTTTCCGTACTTCGTGTCGACGGTGGTCGCGGTGCTGGTCTGGCGCTGGCTGTTCAACGACCTCTACGGCCTCCTGAACCAGGTTCTGCTCGAATTGCATCTTGTCGATGCGCCGGTGAACTGGCTGGGACAGATGCCGAATGCGATGATCAGCATAGTGCTGGTGGGTACGTGGAAGTACTTTCCGTTCGTCGTAATAGCGGTACTGGCGCGCCTTCAAACCATCCCGTTGTCGCTTTACGAAGCAGCGCGTATGGACGGAGCGGGCCCGGTCGGCCGATTCTTCGACGTCACGTTGCCTCAATTGCGCGAGGTGCTGGGCGTCGTGATCCTGCTGCGCATCATCTGGGATTTCAAGGAATTCGACCTGTTGTATCTGATGACCGGCGGAGGGCCGGTCAATCAGACGCGCTCCGTGCCGCTACTGGTCTATCAACAGGCGTTCGGTCTGAACCAGATGGGCACGGCCTCCACCTCGGCGGTGGGCATGATGGTGGTCATGGGGCTGCTGATGGCGGCTTATCTCTATCGTTCGCAGCGCACGAGGAGTCAAGATGCGAGCCGATAAATTCAACCCGCTGGCGTCGCTCGTGACCTGGGTGATCGTGATCCTGATGGTATTTCCGCTGATCTGGATGGTGCTCACGTCGATCAAGCCGCAAAGTGAATTGTTCGTCTTTCCGATCAAGCTGTTGCCGGAACACGTAACGTTCGAGCATTACCGGCGATTACTCGAAGACACACCTTTCCTGAGCTATTTCTGGAATTCCGTGATGCTTTCGGTAGCGACTACGGTCGTAGTAATGGCGGTGGCGACACTTGGTGGCTACAGTCTCGCGCGCTTCAGATATCGCGGTCGCGAGACGATCGCCGTGGCGGTGCTCTGCACCTATCTGATGCCGTCGGTCGTGCTCATCATTCCGCTCTATCTGATGATGGTGAAGCTCGGGCTCGAGAACACGTTGACCAGCCTCGTGATCTCGTACACCACGTTCGCACTGCCATACGCGCTGTGGCTGCTGCGGTCGTTCATGGCCGGTATTCCAGAAGATCTGGAGGCCGCCGCGCTCGTAGACGGTGCAGGCCGCCTCGGCGCGTTCAGGGACGTGATCCTGCCGCAGGCGCTCCCAGGCATTATTTCGACCGCGCTCTTCACATTCATTCTGGCGTGGAACGAGTACCTCTACGCACTCGTCATGGTCAACACCGATGAGACGCGACCGCTTACTACCGGTGTGATGAATATGCTCGTGTCGTCGTTCAACATTGAGTGGTCTTTGCTGATGGCGGCTTCCGTGATGATGAGCGTTCCATTGCTGTTCTTTTTCGCCTTCATGCAGCGCTATCTGACAAGCGGCTTTGGCGCGGGCGGAGTAAAGGGATGAATACCGGCAACACCAGACACACGCATTCTGGAGCAGATAAATGGCAGCAGTAAGTTTCAGGAACGTACGCAAGGTTTTCGGCGAGACCGTCTCCATCCCGTCGCTCGACCTCGATATTCGCGACGGCGAATTCGTATGTCTGCTCGGGCCTTCGGGCTGCGGCAAGACGACTACGCTGCGCATGCTAGCAGGCCTCGAACAACCGACGAGCGGCGCAATCCACATCGGCGGTCAGCAGGTGCATGAACTGCCGCCCGCCAAACGCGATATCGCAATGGTGTTCCAATCGTACGCGCTTTACCCGCATTTGACGGTGGCGGAGAACATTGTCTACCCGCTCAAAAAGCGCGGTGTACCGAAAGGCGAATGGCCGGCGATGCTGGCGAGCATCGCGCAGTTGCTGCAACTCGAACCGTTGCTGGCCAGAAAGCCAAAACAGTTGTCTGGTGGTCAGCAGCAACGGGTTGCGCTCGGTCGCGCGCTGATTCGAAAACCGAAAGTGTTTCTGCTCGACGAACCGCTCTCGAATCTGGACGCGAAGCTGCGCGCGCATATGCGGGCAGAACTGATCGAGCTACACAGACGGATCGGCACGACGACAGTCTACGTCACGCACGATCAGCTCGAGGCGATGACCATGTCAACGCGTATCGCCGTGATGAATGGCGGCGTCCTGCAGCAGTTCGGCACGCCTGATGAGATCTACTACCGCCCAGCCAATCAGTTCGTTGCGGGTTTCATCGGCACGCCGGCCATGTCGTTGATCGATGGTGACATGCAGCGCGACGATCACGGTTTCTCGGTGCGTGCCGGCGGTTTGTTGCTGAGACTGCCGAATTCGGCATTGCGCGGCGATGCGGCGCGCGAAGTGGCAATCGGATTACGCCCCGAGGACATCGTGTTGGGGCGAGGCGCGCACAGCGCTCGCATCAAGGTGGTCGAGCCGACCGGCCATGAATCGATCGTGCTGATGGAGTGCGGCGGCGCGACGCTTTGCACGCGGATTGCCAGCGACGTGCCGCTTGCCGCCGAACTGCGCGCCGGCCAGGACGTGCCTTTCGACGTCACGCTTGCGCGTGTGCATGTGTTTTGCCGGCAAAGCGGTTTGCGCCAGAACCGCGACGACGTCAACGTTACCGCGATCAAGCGCACCCGCGACGCCGCATGAACTTCGATTTCAATGACCACGGGATTCTGAATGAACCGAGATAGTGTGAACTGGGTCGGCGCAATGCCGGCAATCACCACGCCGTTCGACGATAACGGCAAGATCGATGAAAACGAACTGGGCGATGTCATCGAGCGGCATCTCGCGCTCGGCGCGACTGGCGTCGTGGTGGGCGGCTGCACTGGCGAATTCTGGGCAATGACCGCTGCGGAACGCAGCCGCTTGTTCGCGGTGTCGAAAGCGGTGATCGGTACGCGCGGCACGCTGATCGCAGGCACCGGGATGATTGGTGTGGAAGACACGATTGCGCTGACTTTGCAAGCCGAACAGGCGGGTTGCGACGGCGCGCTAATCCTGCCGCCTTACTTCGTCAAACTAACGGACGACGAAATCTACGCGCACTACGCCGCTGTCACCGCGTGTATCGGTTTGCCAGTGATGCTCTACAACATCCCCGGAAATGCGGTGAATTATCTGACACCGAAGCTGGTCGAGCGCCTGGGCCAACTGGAACGCGTGGTCGCCGTGAAGGAAAGCTCCGGTGACTGGAACAACTTTTACGGCACCTTCCTTGCCGTGCGGGACACTTTACGTGTCTTTTGCGGACCTTCCTCGGTATTCGGCGTGCCGGCGATCGAATTGGGCGCGGACGGTGTGATCGACTGTTTCCCGAATGTCTGGGACGAAGGAGGGCAAACGCTTTTCGAAGCTGCGCGCGATGGCGAACGGTTATTGGCCGCACGGCTCCAGGCTACGGGCCGTCGTTTGACCGATCTGTTTACGAGCGGGGGCCGCACGTTGTATCCGTCGACCAAAGCGGCGATGGATCTGCTCGGTCTTCCCGGCGGCGGCAAGCCGCGCGCGCCGCTGCGAGCGCTCAGCGCGAGCCAGTGCGACGCGCTCGCGGCCGGCTTGCAGGCGGAAGGTCTGCTGTAGAGCGGAAGGTGCACGGAAATATAAGCAAGGAGAGAACAATGACGCAACATCAAACGCAACCGAAGACGGATGCCAACCCCTGTGGCTTTTCCGTCCAGTACGGCAAATACATCGGCATTGGCGCAAACGGCAATCTGTGGGTCGACGGATGCGATGTGCAGGCACTCGCGGAAACGCACGGTGCGCCGCTTTACATCATTTCCGAAAACGAATTGCGCGACCGCTATCGTGCGTTTCGCGACGGTTTCCTTGCTCACTATCCGCAGGTCGAAATCCTGTTTGCGAACAAGTCGAATAACGGTCTTGCGATCCGCCACATTCTCAATCAGGAAGGCGCTGGCGGTGATTGTTTCGGCGTGAACGAGATGTATATAGCGTTGCTGGCCGGCACAGATCCGCAAAAGCTCGTGCTGAACGGATCGAACAAGCAGGACGAAGAGTTGGAGATGGCGATTGCCAACGGCATTTGCGTGAACATCGACGCAATGGACGAACTGGACCGTATCGACGTCATATCGAAGCGGCTTGGCAGGAAGGTCGCAATCGGCATCCGTTTGAAGCTCGACTTGCTGCCGCTTGCCGGACGCACGGGCGTGGCGATGCACGGTCCCGGCACGCTCAAGGAACAAAGCGATTCCACCAAGTGGGGCATGACGCGTGAGCAGACAGTCGACATCGTGAAGCGCGCCCAGAAGATGGCGAATATCGAACTGAAGGAAACGCATTTCCACCTGAGCCGCATGTCGAACGATCCGGAAAATTTCGCGATCATGGCACGCGAAATGATCGTCTGGTCCGGCTTCCTGCGCGACGAAACGGGCTGGACGCCACCATGCATCGATATTGGCGGCGGCTGGACCTTTGGGAAATGGTATGGCACGGGGCCGCGTTCGCAGATCGACGACAGCGCGGCGCCGACGCCGGACATTTACGGGCGCTTGTGCGGTGCGGCGATCCGTGAAGAAGCGGAGCGGCTGAAATTGCCGCTGCCCAAGCTGCGTATCGAACCGGGCCGGGCGATATCGGGGCCGTCTGGCGTCGCTGTTGGGCAGGTAGGGGCGATCAAACAGGGCGCGTCGAAGAAGTGGGTGAATCTCGACTTGTCGACGAATCATCTTTCGTGGGCGTCCGCGCTCGACTGGTATTACCACGCAGTCGCGGTCAAGGACACGGGGCGTGAGGCGAACGACCATGTCGATCTGGTCGGTCCGCTCTGCAATTCCGATGAAGTTGGTGCGGACCGGGTGATGCCGTTGCTCGAGCGGGGCGACTTCGTAGCGTTTCTCGATGCCGGCGGATACACGGAGTCCGGCGCAGCGCGCTACAACGCGCAATTGTTGCCGGCTACGGTGCTGGTCTCGGGCGATACCGCGGAGGTCACGACCGTGCGCGAGCAATGGCGTGATGTAGCGGGGCGCTTCAAGGTGCCTCCGCGCCTCCTGGCGGCCTCGTTCGCAAAGCCGGAGAAATAGGCCACGTTACTTACGGGTGCAACGGGAGGCTGCAGCGGGACGGTTCGATAAGCGGGCCGCCGCGCGGCTCAACAGGAGATAGGCCGACGCACGGTGCGCCGGCTAGCGGAGATGGTATGGATTTGGGAATCAGAGGACGTCGCGCGGTGGTATGCGGCGGGAGCAAGGGGCTGGGATTCGCGGCGGCGCGCTCGCTCGCGCGCGAAGGCGTGGACCTGACACTGGTCGCGCGGTCGCATGAGACGCTCCGCGTGGCCGCGCAACAACTTATCGACGAAACAGGAGTGAAAGTCGAAACGGTGAGCGCCGATCTGGGCACGGCAGAAGGCCGATCTGAAGTGCTGGCGAAAGCGGGGGTCGTGGATATCCTCGTTGCGAATCCCGGTATTCGCCAGGTGCCGGACGACTTCCGAACGCTCACCCGTGAGGCGTGGGACGGCTGGATGGAAGCTCACTTCTATTCGTCACTCGAATTGATCCGTGCCGTCGTGCCGGGCATGACCACGCGTGGCTTTGGCCGGATCGTCAATATGTCGGTAAGCTTCATCAAGTTTCCGCAGGTTGGCTTTGCGCCCAGTCACGCAGCGCGCCTCGCGCTGACCGGCGCGATTGCCGCAATGGCGCGTGAACTCATTGCGCGGAACGTGGTTATCAACAGCGTATGTCCGGGCCTGTTCGAGACCGACGCACTTATCACCAATCTGCACGGTCACGCGGCGCGCGGCAACACGACTTTCGAAGCGATCGTCGAAGACCGCTTGCGTCATTGCCCAGCCGGCAGATTTGCCGATCCGGCAGAATGCGGCGACCTGATCGCGTTTTTGTGCAGCGCGCAGAACGGTTTCATGACCGCCCAGAATATCGTCAACGACGGCGGCGTTTATCAAGGGCTATTCTGATGGCGCAAGTCGAAACGGAGGGACGCGTCGTGATGCTATCCGGCGCATCGCGCGGCATCGGCGCCGCTATCGCGGTGCGTCTATATGACGAAGGCTATACGTTGTCGCTCGGCGTACGCGACGCCACGAAGATCGCCCCGGCGCTGGCGGCGGATACCGCACGCGTGCTGATTGCGCACTACGACGCGTTTGAAGCGGCCTCGGCCACTTCATGGGTCGCAGCAACGCTCGAACGCTTCGGCCAGATCGACGCACTGATCAACAATGCCGGCATCCTGCTCGAAATCACGTTCGACCGCGGCGATGAAAGCGCGCTCGACCAGATGTGGGAAGTCAATGTGAAGGGTCCGTACCGCGCGATTCGCGCCGCCATGCCCGCCCTGAAATTGAGCGGCCGGGGCCGGGTCATCAACATTGCTTCGACCGATGGCAAGCGCTACCGGCCCACGGATTCCATCGGCTACTCGATGACCAAGCATGCAGTGATGGCGCTGACGCACGCGGCGCGTTTCGAAGGCTGGGATAGCGGCGTGCGCGCAACAGCGGTATGTCCCGGCGCGGTCAACACCGAGCTGATCGCGACATTCGCAAGCGCGAGCCCAGCGGCGGACCGGCTGGATCCGGAAACGGTTGCTGATACGATCGCCTTCCTGTTGTCGCTGCCGAACAATGCAACGGTGGCGGAACTCGTGCTGAACACCCGCCTGGAGCCGTCGCTTTGAAACAGGCCGCTTTCTCTTGCCGGACGCATCCCGGCATATGCGCTGATCGATCATGACCCAAACCATTCCTATCGAGTTCGAAGGTGCGACGTTGCGCGCGCGGCCCGGCGAAACGCTCGCGGCGACGCTAACCGCCCACGGCGTGCAAGATTTTCGAACTACCGCATCGGGGCAGCCGCGCGGCGTCTTTTGCGGAATGGGCGTGTGTCAGGATTGCCTGGTCGAAGTGGACGGCGTCGCCAATCGGCGCGCCTGCATGACGAAGATCGAAAAACCGATCAGCGTACGGCGCGGCGCGCATGGGCGACCGCTGATCGCGCCATCTCCATCCGCCGGCGTGAATGTGTCAGGCGCATTCACCGGCACGGACGAACCCGAGTTGCGCGAGCCCGAATTACTGGTGATTGGCGCAGGACCGGGCGGATTATCGGCGGCGCTCTTCGCGCAACGCGCGGGTGTCGGCGTAACCGTGCTCGATGAGCGTAGTCAGGCCGGCGGCCAGTACTACAAGCAGCTCGGCGTATCGGAGCAGGGCGTGTTGCCGGCGGACGCGCAACATCGGCGCGGTGCGGCACTCATAGATGCGGCCCGCAAGGCAGGCGTCCAGATTATTGCCGACGCGCCGGTCTGGGGCGCGTTCGAACCGAAGGAATTTATTGCGACGGTGCGGGGGCGATCCATTCGTTTTCGTCCCGCCGCCTGCATCGTGGCAGCCGGCGCGTATGAGCGCGGCTGGCAGGTGCCGGGCTGGACGCTGCCCGGTGTCATGACGACCGGCGCCGCGCAGACCTTGTGGCGCACGTCGCGGCGCCTGCCCGGCCAGCGCGTGCTGATCGCGGGAAATGGTCCGTTGAATCTTCAACTGGCGGCGGAGTTGCTGAGCGGCGGGGCGAGCGTCGCGGCGGTGGTGGAAGCGGCACCCGCGCCTGGCCTCGGCTCGCTCGATTCATTGCTGACTATGGGTCTTGCTGCCCCTGCGCTCGTCGCCGAAGGTGTCGGTTATCTGCGAACGGTAAAGCGACATGGCGTGCGTATCGTCAACGACACGGTGATCGAGTCGATCGAGAAAGTTGCCGGTGGACTTTCCGTGACGTTGGCGCATGTTTCGGGCGCGACGCTGACTCAGCGCATTGAAGTGGACGTGGTGTGTCTCGGCTACGGCTTCGAGCCGGCCAACGAACTGCTCCGCGCGCTGGGCTGCGTGCATGACTTCGATCCGCGCAGACGGCAACTGGCGACGCGCCGCGACGAGACAGGTCTGACGAGCATCGCGGGCGTGTATGCCCTCGGCGACTGCACGGGCCTCGGCGGTGCGAAAGCGGCGCTTGCCGAGGGCGTGGTCGTCGGTGCAGCGGTGGCTGCCGCGTTGGGCCATGCGCCCGCCGAAACGTTGATGCACGAACGTGCCCGCGCGGTCAATGAACTGGCCAGACAGCGCCGCTTCCAGCACGCGCTCTGGAACGTCTACGCGAGCCCGCTGACAGCACCCAGGGAGCGTTGTGGCGACACGGTGATTTGCCGCTGCGAGGAAGTGACTTTCGCTCAGCTCGATGCGGCGCTCGACGAAGGTCTCAGCACAGCCGGCGCGATCAAGCGACGCACGCGTATCGGCATGGGACGCTGTCAGGGCCGCTACTGCGCGCCTGTGCTGGATGAGATCGTGTGCGAACGCTTTGGCCGCTCGCGTGACGAGATGTCTGGTTTTGCCCCACGCGTGCCGGTCAAGCCGGTAACGATTGCGGAACTGAGCGGGCGCGGCAGCGGATCATGAGCCCCATCCGGATAGACGAATTGCCATGCCGTCAAACCGATGTCGCAGTGATCGGCGGAGGTATTGTCGGCTTGTGTCTGGCCGGCTTTCTTGCGCAGCGCGGCCGTGCGGTGACGTTGATCGATGCGGGCGGATCTTCGGCTTCGACAGCTAATGCCGGCAGCCTGCACGTGCAGATGCAAAGCCGCTTCATGCGGCTCTTTCCGCAGCGCGTGGCCGGTTTCGAACAGCAGTTGCCGCTCTATCCCAGAGCAGTTGAATACTGGCGGGAATTCGAGCGCGATATCGGCGCCGATTTCGAAATGAAAGTCTCTGGCGGGTTGATGGTTGCGGAGACGCCCGAGCAATTCGAATTTCTCGTGACGAAGAGTCGGCGTGAGCGCGAACTGGGTTTGTCGGTCGAGTTGCTCGAACGGGGCGATCTCGAGCGTATCGCGCCTTATCTCGGTCCAGCCGCATACGGTGCGGAATTGTGCGCCAACGAAGGCAAGCTCAACCCCCTCCGCTGCAATGCACAGGTGCGGGCGTGGGCGGTCCGTCTGGGCGTGACGATCGTCGACCGATGCAAGGTCGAACGACTGTGTGCCATCTCTCCGGGGTTCACGCTTGCCACCACGCTGGGTTCGCTCCAGGCGCGGCAGGTCGCAGTTGCGGCTGGTCCCGGTGCGCGTGCGTTGATGGATAGCGTGGGCGCTTTCCTGCCGGTGGAGCCCGAGCCGTTGCACATGAATATCACCGAGGCCGCGCCGCCGCTGATCCTGCATCTGGTGCAGCATGCGGAGCGTTCGATCACGCTCAAGCAGTTGTCTACCGGGCAAGTTGTGATCGGAGGTGGCTGGCCCGCGAAACTTGCACCCGGATCGGATTATCCTGTGGTTGATCCGGCGAGCCTGATTGGGAACGTTTCGCTGGCGCAATACATGGTGCCGTCGCTGGCGCAGTTGCAGATCATCCGCACGTGGGCCGGTCTGAATTCGAAGGTGGACGGGCGCGGTGTGCTGGGCGAGATGCCGGGTTTGCCGGGACTGCATGCGGCTATTCCTGGCGACGCCGGTTATACGCTTGGGCCGCTCACCGCCCGTCTGGTCGCCGATCTGATGACGGGCCGCGATCCGGGTGTCGACATGCAGCCTTATTCGCCAATGCGTCTGCAAGAGGAAGAGTTGCGGGCGCTGGCTGGACAATAAAACACTGGATTCATCCGCAGCGAAACTTCGGGCCACAACCAGCGCCGCACGGCTCGACGAGCCGTACGGCGCTTTCACATCAGAAGCGGTGACGCAGACCAATACGTACGCTTGTCTGCGTACTGGTGGTCGACGGCGTGAACAGGTAGCCCTGCACAGCATCGACGCCCGAGGAAGCACGCAGATAAGAGCCTTGCAAATAGACGTCGGTTCTCTTGGAGAAGTTGTAGTCGAAGCCGAGGCTGGCTTCGTTGTAGTGGTGTCCGTCCAGGGTCGAATAGAAGTAACCTGCCGAGGCGTTGAACGAAGGTGTGACCTGCCACGAGGCACCCGCGTCATACGTGCGTAGCACCGCGGTCTGGCCGAAGCCCTTGAACCAGACATCCGAATACGCAAGTCCGTAGGTGACCTTCCCCAGTATGTAACTCGCGCCGACCGTTAGCACGCTCTGACTGTCGATCTGCATCGCTGTGCTGGAGAACAGGTCGGTGACCTGGCCGGTGGACGGGTCGCGCGTTGCGGTAGTCTGGCCGAGGAAACTGGAGACGCCCATTGACGCATACGGGTCTATCGCATTCGAGCCATTCGGGTTGTTCATGCGCAGATAGACCACGCCGGCGGAGAACGGACCATGGTTATATTGTCCGCCAAAAGACCACGAACTATCTTCATGCAAACTGCCCGGCACGTTGCCGAACGAATACAATGCGCCGGCTTGCAATCCGTTGAAATCGGCACTCTTGAGCTTGATGACGTTGTCCAGGCGTTCCCAGCCCATGCGGTCCAGATCGCCCTGGTGAGTCGCGTAACCGCTTGCCCAGGCGCTCATCGCGTAGATGGCGGTGTAATCGTAAATCAGGTCGTATTGACGGCCCATCGTAATGGAACCGTATTTGTTTTGCAGGCCTACCCATGCCTGACGGCCGAATTCGCGACCACCTTGACGGAAGGTGCCATTTAACGCGTCGAAGCCGTTTTCAAGGGTGAAAATCGCTTGCAGTCCGCCACCCAGATCTTCCGTTCCTTTCAAGCCCCAGCGATTGCCCGACGCGATCGAGTCGTCCATCTTGATGTTGTGTGCGCCGCCTTCGTTGCTGACGAATGTGGGGCCTACGTCGATCACGCCGTACATCGTCACGCTGCTTTGTGCGTGAGCCAAACCCGTTGCCGCAACGCCGACAAGCGCAGCGATCCGTCTGATAGTCCTCATGCCGCTCAACTCCCCTGAATTGATACTGCTGGAAATTGGTAGTGCGAACCAGATGCCTCGCAGCAGGTGCGAAGCGGTTGACTGGGTCGAACTACCTGCACACGTGGTTTGCACGTTCTGCGGTCGCCACAGCACACGGCAAGTTGGGAATTTCGATGCAGGTGCTTTGTGACAAAACGTGCGCCATGCTAACATTCAGGCGCCATGTGAACAAAAATGATTGTGGGATTTTTATGAAATTTAGGTAATTTTCGCGTCATAAAGTGATGAGAGACGACAAAAATTACCGATATAGGGCGAGGTTCGGGACGATGGCAACGTTGCAGGCTTTATGAAAAGCAGGAAGATCATCAAATTCGGCGTGTGACAATTGTGCGCATGGCGCTCTGAAGTTCAACGAGTAAATTGGAGAAAGCTACGTGTGTAAAGTTTTTCGAGGCAGTTACGGCGTGACCGTTACGCCGTTCACAGCGGACGGTAAGTCGATCGATATAGAGGCGCTCAAGCGTTTTCTCGACTGGCAGATAGAAGCGGGTTCCCCCGGTGTCATCATTCTTGGCACCACGGGCGAGTTTTTGACGATCACGGACGAAGAACGCACGCAATATGTAGAGGCCACGGTCAAGCACGTTGCAGGGCGAATGGACGTGCTGGTCGGTACGATGAACGCGTCGACACCCAACGCGGTGCGCTACACCCGCGAAGCGGAAGCGCTCGGAGTGGACGGATACATGATTGTTCCACCGTATTACTACACGCCAACCGAAGATGAAATCTTCGAATACTACCGGGCGAT
Organism: Paraburkholderia dioscoreae; assembly: GCF_902459535.1. Classification (NCBI taxonomy): domain Bacteria; kingdom Pseudomonadati; phylum Pseudomonadota; class Betaproteobacteria; order Burkholderiales; family Burkholderiaceae; genus Paraburkholderia; species Paraburkholderia dioscoreae. The sequence continues at coordinate 3,457,538 of NZ_LR699554.1, read as the reverse complement.
TTCCGAAGCCACGTCGCTGCCGATCATGCTGTACAACAACCCGGTCACGACCAATGTCGACATGTCGGCGCAACTGGTGGCGCGTCTGACCCGTGCATTCGACAACGTGCGCTACATCAAGGAAGCGAGTATGGACGTAGGGCGTGTCTACGACGTGATCGAGGCCACCGACGGCGTGATGAACGTCTTCGCGGGCGAACGGCCGGTGGAAAGCTTCCTGCTCGGTGCGGTCGGATATGTCAATCCGTACGCGAACTACATTCCGAAAGCCTCCACGCGTATGTGGGATGCGCTGGTCGAAGGCGACATCGAAGAGGCAAAGACCATCCAGAAGATGATTGGCAGTTTCGACCGGATCATCGCGGAAGGTCATCCGACTTATGGGCATCAGTGCTACTCGAAGGCGCTGGCGGCATCGCAGGGTTATCCGGTCGGCGATGTGCGTCCTCCACTCACGACGTTTTCCGCGCTTGGTGAAGAAGGCATTCAACGGCGCGCGAAGATCGTGTCGATCCTCGACGACATCAACGCCTATGTCGCGCGCTGCGCGGCACAAAAGGCCTGAGCCCACCATGCGCGAGATCAGCCTGTTCACACCGTTCAGTTCGCGAGGCACGACTTTCGCCAATCGGATCGTCGTGTCGCCGATGTGTCAATACCGTGCCGTCGAAGGTCAGGTCGGCGCGTGGCATCTTGCGCATCACGCGCGCTTTGCGCTCGGCGGTGTGGGAGGTGCGCTGATCGAGGCAACGGCCGTTGAACGCGACGGCCGTATCAGCGAGGGCTGTCTCGGCCTATGGCACGACGGCCAGATCGCTGGTTTCCGTCAGTTGGCCGGGCTGTATCGCGATCAGGGTATCCCGCTTGGCGTGCAGATCGGGCACGCCGGGCGCAAAGCCAGTTCGGCTAGCCCGTGGGACGGCGCGGGACCGCTCGCGGAAGCAGTGCCGCCGCGCGGCTGGACCGCGATTGCGCCGTCGGCGCTGGCGCACGCCGACGGTTGGCCGATCCCCGTGGCGCTAGATGAAGCCGGTATTGCGCGCATCGTTGCCGCGTTCGCGGCGAGCGCGCGGCGGGCGGTCGAAGCCGGACTCGATTTTGTCGAGTTGCACGGCGCGCACGGCTATCTGTTGCACGAGTTCCTGTCGCCACTGGCGAATCACCGTACGGATCGCTATGGCGGCGCGTTCGACAATCGCGCGCGCCTGGCGCTGGAAGCCGCGCTCGCGGTGCGGCAGGCTGTACCGGAGGCCATGCCGGTGTGGTATCGCGCATCCTGCGTGGACGAAAGCGCGGGTGGCGTCACGCTCGACGAAACGGTCGAGCTGGCGCGGCGGCTGAAAAACATCGGCATCGATCTGCTCGACTGTTCGTCGGGCGGCATTCGCGGGCCCGTCGCGCGGTCGATTCGCGCAGAGGCGCCGGGACATCAAGTGCCGTACGCCGAAAGGATTCGTCGCGAGGCTGGAATGGCGACAATGGCGGTGGGATTGATCACCGAACCTGAGCAGGCGAACCGGATTATCAGCGACGGGTCAGCCGATTTTGTAGCGATTGGGCGCGAGTTGCTGGCTGATCCCAACTTCGTGTATCGCGCCGCGCGGGCGTTGGGCCATCCTTTTCCGCACGAAGTGCTGCCCAGGAATTTCGCCTTCTTCCTGGCGCGGCGTAACATGCTTTCTGCCGATGCCGTGACGAAGTAATCCGTCGCGTCTTCCCAACACTCCACCTGTCGAACCGATGAACGATGTCATTGTGATCGGCGGCGGTCTCGCCGGCTGCGCGACTGCCTATTACCTTGCCCGTGACGGCGTTGCCGTAACCGTGCTGGAGCGCAGCGAGTTGAATACGCAAGCGTCCGGGTCGAATGCCGGCAGCCTGCACGCACAGATTCCGCATGATCCGTTCGTCAATCGCGGGCCGCAATGGGCCAGAACGTTTGCGCCGACCATTGGCCTGCTGCACCGTTCTATCGACGTATGGCGCGGTTTGCCGGCCGAGCTCGACGCTGATCTGGAAGTGTCGCTGAAGGGGGGGCTTCTGGTTGCGACCGACGAATCGCAGATGGCGTCGATTGCGGCAAAAGCAGAAGTGGAGCGCTCGCAAGGACTCGAAATCCGTCTGCTCGACCGGGGCGAAGTCAAAGCGCTCGCGCCGTATCTGTCCGATGCGATTGTCGGCGGCGCGTTCTGTCCCGACGAAGGCAAAGCGAGCCCGCTTGCTGCCACGCTCGCTTATGCGCGCGCTGCGCGCACGCACGGGGTGGTGTTCGAGCGCCATGTCGCGGTGACACGGATTGTCCGTAGCGGCGAGGGCTTCGAGGTGTTCGCCGGCAACCGGGCATTCCGGGCGCGGCGCGTGGTGAATGCGGCAGGCGCCGACGCCGGCAAGATCGCATCGCTGCTCGGTATCGCCATCGACGTGCAGGGATTCGCGATTCAGGTTGCCGTGACGGAGCGCGTCGCGCCGCTGATCCCACACCTCGTCTATTCAGCCGGCGACAAACTCACCCTCAAACAGAATCAGGCCGGCTCCATTCTGATTGGCGGCGGTTGGCCGGCGCGCTGGCACAGCCGCGGTCATCCGAGTACCGACCCCGACTCGCTGGAACGCAATATGGCGGTCGCGCTGGCTGCAGTGCCGGCGCTCGGCGCGCTGTCCGTGATTCGCACGTGGGCAGCGGTGGTGAATGGAACCGACGACTGGAAGCCAATTCTTGGCGAAGTGCCGGGCACGCCTGGCTTCTTCATCAATTTCTTTCCGTGGATGGGCTTTACGGCAGGGCCGGCTATCGCACGGATCATAGCGAGTCTGGTGCAAGACAAACCGGCGCCCTTCGATGTCGACCTTGCGCCATTCCTGCTGGCGCGCGCCTGATTTCTCAGGCATGCGAGCCGGCGCACAGCCGGCTTAGTGATGCCGCAGAATCTTCCCGACGAAGTCCCGCGTACGTGCTTCGCTGGCATTGCCGAAGATCTTGTCCGGCGTGCCGATTTCGACGATCTGCCCTTTGTCCATCATCACCACCCGCGTGGACACTTCGCGCACGAACGACATTTCATGCGATACGAGCAGCATCGTGATGCCTTCGCTCGCCAGTGTGCGCACGGTGTCGAGAACTTCGTTCACGAGTTCCGGGTCGAGCGCGGCGGTGATTTCGTCGAGCAAGAGCAATTCGGGTTTCAGCGCCAGCGCCCGCGCAATGGCAACGCGCTGTTGCTGGCCGCCGGAGAGTTCGTCCGGGTAGCTACGGTGTTTATCCGCCAGGCCCACGCGGCGAAGCAGTTCCTTCGCCTCGTTTTCCACCTGATCGCGTGCGCGCTTCTTGATCTTCAGAGGCGACAGCGTGACGTTGCGCATTACGTCCATGTTCTGGAACAGGTTGTATTGCTGGAACACGATCGCCATTTTGTCTCGCGCAGCGCGAACGCTCTTGCGCGACGAGTAATTGAGCGGCTCGTCGTCGAGCACGACCCGGCCGGCAGTGGGCGGCATCAATCCGACCAGCGTACGCAGCAGCGTGCTCTTCCCCGAACCCGACGGTCCGATCAGGCTGATGACTTCACCGCGTTCAACCGAGAGTGTGATGTCGCGGAGAACCTGTTGCTGAGCGTATGCGCTTGAGAGCTTTTCGACTGCGAGGTGAGGCAAGGCGATTCTCCAGATAGGCACCCAGACGGCTTAACGGGTAGGACAGAATAAAGTAGGCGGCAAGCACCGCACCGTAGACGAGAAAAGGCGAGAAGCCGCGGTTCATCAACACCTTGCCGGTGAAGGTCAGTTCGACCACGCCCATTTGCGAGGCCAGCGAAGTGTCCTTGATGAACATCACCATGAAGGCGAAGGCAGGCGGCAGAATCACTTTCCACGATTGCGGCAGCAGCACGAGGAACAACGTACGCGTAAAACCGAGGTTCATCACCTCGGCCGCTTCGATCTGCTGCCGGGGAACCGATTCGAGTCCGGCGCGAATCACCTCGGACAGAAAGGCGGTAGCGACGATGCAAATGGAAACGGTCGCAATCGTGAAGAGCGAAACCTCGGAGCCGAAGCCTTGCAAGGCGAACATCACAATAAACAGATTCACCAGAAACGGAATACGGCGGAACACTTCCACCAGCATCGTCAGTACGATACGCACCGGCGCCAGCAGACGCGTTTTCGTATAGCGGATAACAGCGATCAGTGTGCCGAGTACGATGCCGACGCCGCATCCAAGCGCAGTCATGGCGAGCGTGCGGCCCATTGCTTCGAGCAGGAACTCGAGCGTGAAGCGGGTGAAAAACGTAGGGACTTGTGCAGCGATTTGATCGAGCATCAGAAGATCCTCGCTTTGACACGGAAGGCGTAGCGGCCGGTCAGCGCGAGCGCGATCGACGCAACGAACGTCAGTGCGACGTACATGGCGGCCACGACCGAGAAGGTTTCGATCGTGCGCATGTTCGCGCTGGAAATGTTGATCGCGCGGCCGGTCAATTCTTCCACGCCGAAAATGGAACCGATCGAGCTGCCCAGCACGAGCCAAATGAAAAAATTGCACAGCGGCGCGTAGATGGTCTTGGCGACGTGCGGCAAGATCACATAGCGAACCGTTTGCAGGCGCGACATACCGAGCGTTTCTGCGGTTTCCAGTTCAGACGTGCGCACTGAACTGATGCCCGAGCGCAAGATATCCGTGAGGTAAGCGCCGGAGTTCAGCGTGAGGCCGATCAGAACGGCGGCCATTGGCGAAAGGGTGATGCCGGCGTCCGGCAGCGCGTAGAACAGAAAGAATATCTGCACGAGGGCTGGCGTATTCGTCAGCACAACCACGTAAAGACCGATCGCGCGGCGTGTGAGCGCGCCACCGTGCAGCTTGCCGAGCGCACCGGCAAGACCGATCAGGCACCCGAGCCAGAATGAAACGAAGGCGATCTCGAGCGTCAGAACCGCACCGGTTGCCAGATACGGTAACTGGCGCAGCACATCGGCATATTGAAGCGTGTAGGTCATGGCAATCCAGAACAAATGACGGCGTGCCTTTGCAGGCACGCGCTGTCATGCAGGATGTGGCCGCCGCGCGGCTGTCCGTGCCAGCGGCCCCGGCTCAAAAACTCAGAAGTACGGGTTCGGTACGATCGGCTTCTGCATGGGCGTGCCATACGCCTTTTGCCAGGTATCGTTGACGAAACCCGACGAGTGCAGGTCGAACAGCACCACGTTCAGATAGTCCTTCAATGTCGAATTGCCTTTCGAAACGCCAATGCTGTCGTAATTGACGAAGATCGGGTCGTTCAGCGTACGCCACTTGATATTCGGATAGTTCTTGGTGAAATTCTGGAAGAAGTCGATGTTTTCGACAATCGCGTCGCCGCGTCCTTGTGCGACCGCGCGCACGGTATCCGCAATCGATTCGACCAGTAGCATCTTCGCTTTAGGCAGTTTGTCCTTCACATAATCGACCGACCAGTTGCCGCGCATGTCGACCAACGTGATGGACGGTGAATTCAGATCCGTCCATTTGGTTGCCTTGATCTTGCTGGTCGTTAACACGGACATCGACTCCGTGTGCAACGGCACGGTGAAATCGATCAACTGCGCGCGCTCGGCGGAGCGGGTCAGTGCACCTAACGAGATGTCGATACGATCAGATACGAGAAAGGGCACACGCTGCGCGGCTTCGGTCGGCACGAATTCCGCCTTGATATTCAGCGTGCTGGCAATCTTGTTGCCAACGTCGATATCGAAGCCGGCCAGTTGATTCGTTGCGTTGTACGAACTCATGGGGGGAAAGTTCGGGTTCACGCCGATGCGAATGGTGCCGCTCTTGATGATCTGATCGAGCGTGCGGGCTTCGGCCACCTGTGCGGTCATCGTTGCGACAACCGCAGCCAGCACGAGAAATACTGCTCTAAACATTGAGAACTCTCCGGAAGGGGCAAGTGGGAAATCGGGTGGCAGGCGCCATAGTCCGGATGCCGTCGCCCCGGTCGGCCTTGCCTGGCTGTCCACGAAAAAATTGTGGGCTCATCAAAATACGCTGTCAAAGAAAATGTGCGCAAGGCGCACTTATGTTCTCAAAAATTCCTTACTAACGCTTGCGCGAGAAACTACCGGACGTAGCTCGCGCCGTTGACGTCGAGCGTGGCGCCGCTCAGGTGGCGCGCCGTGCCGCTCGCCAGAAAAGCGACCAGATTGCCGATGTCGTCCGGTGGCACCCACTCGCCCATCGCGAGTGATGCGGTGATCTTCTCCTCGCCCCCCTGGGTCGCTGCGAATGCCTCGGACATCTGGGTTCGAACCACGCCTGGCGCCACGATGTAAGCGAGCAAGCCGTCGCGGGCGTGCGCGCGGGCAACGGTTTGCGTCATGGCGCGCACGGCTGCTTTGGAGGCCGCATAGGCGATCGTGTCGGGGTTGGTCACACCGCGTTGCGCTGCCCAACTGGAGATGGTGACGAGCACGCCGCCGCTCTGCTCAAGGAAATGCCGGACCGCACGCCGGATCAGCCTGGCCGGGGCGAGCACGTTGACGGCGAGCGTGTCTTCCCAGACAGCGTCCCAGGTCGCGTCGTCCGCGCCGAAGCCGCCGTGCCACAGCATGATGGCTGCGTTATTGACGTAGACGTCGATCTTGCCGCGCCAGGCCTCGGCGTCGTCCCACATTGCTTCGGTGGCCGCCAGATCGTGCAGGTCTGCCTGCACGAAATGCTTGCGCGCTGGCGGTACGTCGGCCAATGCCTGTTCGGCGCCCGCGCGGTCACTGCCGTAATGCGCGATGACGTGAGCGCCCGCCGCGCCCAGCGCGCCGGCAATGGCCGCGCCGATGCCTTTGGACGCGCCCGTCACGAGCACGGTCTTGTTTTCCAGACTGAACATAGAGATGACCCGAGTTGAGGAAGACAAACCGCGGCGGATTACTGAAGGCCCGCGTCTACGGGAAGCAGCACGCCGGTGATGCCGCTGGCGGCATCGGAGGCCAGGAACAGCGTGGCTTGGGCAACCTCGGCCTCGGTAGCGAGACGTCTCAGCGCATTGCCGTTCGCGAGTTCCTGTAGCGCGACATCCGCTTGCGCGCCGCCGGCACTGGCGCGATATCTGACGCGTTCGAGCAGCGCCTCGGTTGCGATCGGTCCGGGTGCCAGTGCATTGACACGAATGCCTTGCGGACCGAGATCGCGCGCCGCGGAGCGGACGATGCCAAGCACGGCGTGCTTCGACGCCGTGTAAAGCATCTGGCGTGCATGCGCCGCATACGCATTGATCGAAGCCATGACAACCACTGATCCGCGCGTGGCGCTCAACGCCTTGGCCGTTCTGGCTAGCGTGAGCGCGACGCCGCGCGCGTTCACCGCCATTACCCGATCCCATTCATCGAAATCGAGGGCTTCGGTGGTGCGCCAGCCGGGCACCAATCCGGCATTGGCGATCACGACATCGAGCTGGCCGAACTGTTCCACTGTTGCCGCGACGCAGGCGGCGACACTTGCCTCCGAGGTGACGTCGCAGTCGAGAGCCACCATGCCGTCGGGCGGTAGCATTCGCGACGCCGAAGGCAAATCTGCAACGACACCGACCGCGCCGGCCTGAGCGAAAGCGGTCGCGACAGCATGACCCAGGCCGCGCGCGCCTCCGGTGACCAGTACAACCTTACCCTTCAATGACGACTGCATGAACGATGGCTCCAATGGATATCTCTTTCGAGATTGCCATTGATACTAGCGCACAAAAGTTCGCTATGTAAACATCGCGTCATTAAAAAAGGGGATGGGAACTTGCGAAAATGGATAAAAAAACGGCACGCAAGGCGTGCCGTTCGGGTGCTGCTTCAGGTTTGCGGCGGCCTAGGCCTGCAACGCCCGGGTGATATCTTTCGACGCCTCCAGCATGGCTGACAGGATCCGGCTGTTGATGTCCTGTGGTGTCACGCGCTCGGCCGGACAGCAGACGTTGAGCGCAGCCACGACCTTGCCGTCGCGGTCGCGAATCGGCACTGAAATGGAACGTAGGCTGATTTCCAGTTCCTGATCGACGATGGACCAGCCGCGCAATCGGGTTTCTTCAACCAGTTCACGCAACTTCACCTTCGAGGTCACCGTATTCGGCGTGAATTTGTGCAGCTTCGCCTTTTCCAGATACGAGTGAAACTCGGCATCCGGCAGTGCGGCGAGGAGCACGCGCCCGGTCGACACGCAATGCGCGGGCGTGCGGCTGCCAATGGAGATGCCGACATTCATGATCCGGTTCGATGTAGCCCGCGCCACGTAGATCACCGAGTCGCCGTCGAGTACCGCGGCAAAGCACGATTCCTGCACATTCGCCGAAAGCGCGTTCATGATCGGCTGGGCGATGTCCCAGATGTTCATGGACGATAGCGCCGAAAAACCGATCTCTAGAATCTTCGGCTTCAGGTTGAAGTACTTGCCGTCGGTCTCCGCATAGCCCTCGCGTACGAGCGTGAGCAGAAAGCGTCGGACCGTGGCGCGCGTCATGCCGCTCGCCTCGGCTACTTCGCTCAGCGTGCGCCGCGGCGTGTGCCGGTTGAATACCTTGATGACTTCCAGTCCACGAGCGAACGAGCCGACGTAATCGCGATCGCGAACTTCGTCGTCGTCCTCCAAAGCCGTCTCGTATGCGGCCATATGCTTCCCCTTTAAGTAGTTGCAGTGGGCGCATGGCGCACAAAATCTGCATTACGTAAAGTTTATCAGCAGACTTCCGCAATGCACACATATTTGAGTTCAGTAAATTCCTCGATGCCGTGCTTTGATCCTTCGCGACCTACGCCAGATGCCTTGACTCCGCCGAATGGGGCGCCCTCGAAGGAAGTCGCGCCCGTGTTGACGCCCACAATCCCGCATTCCAGCGCTTCGCTGACGCGCCACACGCGCGCATTGTCGCGAGTAAAAAAATAAGCGGCGAGGCCGAATTCCGTGTTGTTGGCAGCCGTTACTGCTTCCGCTTCTGTTTCGAAGCGGAAGATCGGCGCAACTGGGCCAAACGTCTCCTCGATCGCGACTTTCATCGATTGGGTCACGCCGGTGAGCACGGTTGGTTCGTAGAACGAGCGGCCCAGGGCGTGCCGCTTGCCGCCCGCCGCGATCGTCGCGCCTTGAGCGAGCGCGTCCGCAACGTGTTCTTCGACCTTTGCGACCGCGTCGTCGTCAATCAGTGGACCCTGGGTGACGTCCGCGTCGAAGCCGTCGCCAACCTTGAGCGCGTTCACCGCGCGCGTCAACGCTTCGACGAACCGGTCGTGAATGCCGCCCTGCACATAGATCCGATTCGCGCACACGCAGGTCTGACCCATATTGCGGAATTTGGACGCGATCGTGCCGGCTACGGCGACATCGATATCCGCGTCGTCGAAAACGATCAGCGGTGCGTTACCGCCCAGTTCCATCGCCACCTTTTTGATCGTGCCCGACGCCTTCTGCATCAGCGAACGGCCGACTTCGGTCGAGCCGGTAAACGTGAGCTTGCGTACGAGCGGATGGGTTGCGAGTTCGTCGCCGACTTCCGATGCCGCGCCCGTCAGCACGCTGAACACGCCAGCGGGCAGCCCGGCACGATGCGCGAGTTCGGCCAGTGCGAGCGCTGAAAAAGGCGTTGCGCTGGCAGGCTTGAGCACCATTGTGCAGCCGGCGGCGAGTGCTGGGGCAGCTTTGCGCGGGATCATCGCCATCGGGAAATTCCACGGTGTGATGGCGGCGCACACGCCGATCGGCTGCCGTAGCACGAGCATGCGGCGGCCTGCCGTCGGAGCCTGGAGTACCTCGCCGTGCAGGCGCTTGGCATCTTCCGCGTACCACTCGAAAAACGCCGCGCCATAGAGAATCTCGCCGCGTGCCTCGGCGAACGGTTTGCCCTGCTCGGCGGTGAGAATCCGGGCGAGATCGTCGACATGCGCCACGATCAGCTCGTACCAACGTTTGATGATTTGCGAACGTTCTGCCGCAGGGCGCGCACTCCACGCGGGGAGCGCTATGTGGGCTTTCCTGATTGCGTCCGCCGTCATTGCGCGGCTCGCTTTCGGCGCTTTGCCGACCACTGCGCCGGTCGACGGGTTGATGACTTCGATAAACCCGTTGCCTGTCTGCTCGATCCATTCGCCATTCAGATACAGCGCTTGCTTGAGCAGGCTCGGATCGTTGAGTTTCAGCATCGTTGAAATTTCCTTGGTTGGGCGTGAACGTTTTTTTCCATTCGTTGATTTATGTTCTCATATCGCCCAAAATGACGCAATGCGCACAAATTTATTTAAATAAATTTGCAGTGAATCGACGCGATGCGATTCCCTGTCTGCTGTTTTTCGGCTGTTAAGCAGCTTCCCTACCTGGAGATAGTCATGAGTTTTCCCGTGGCGGACCACGCGCCCGACCTCAACAATCTGGACCGGCAATTCTTTTTTCATCCGTTTACAGCGCTGGGCGATCACGAGCGCAATGGACCGCTCGTGATGGTGTCCGGCGAGGGCGTGTGGTTGGAGGACAACCACGGGAAGCGCTACATCGATTCGATGGCGGGTTTGTGGTGCGTGAACATCGGCTATGGACGCCGCGAGATTGCGGACGCGATTCACGCGCAGGCGATGAAGCTGCCTTACTATCACACGTTCGCTTCGATGTCGACGGAGGCACCGATTCTGCTGGCGCAGAAGCTGATCGAAATGTCGCCGGTGCCCATGTCGAAGGTGTTCTTCGGCAATTCCGGGTCGGACGCGAACGATACGCAGGTGAAGCTGGTCTGGTATTACAACAATGCACGCGGCCTGCCGCTGAAGAAGAAAATCATCGCACGGCGGCGCGGCTATCACGGAGTGACGGTGGTGACGGCCGGCATGACCGGCTTGCCGGGACTGCATGGCGGATTCGATTTGCCGCTCCCGTTCATCAAGCACACGACGGCGCCGCATCGGCTCTGGGAGGCCGAGCCCGGCCAGAGCGACGCTGAATTCGTGGCAAAGCTCGCCAACGACCTGGAACAACTGATTCTGGCGGAGGGTCCGGAAACGGTCGGCGCAATGATCATGGAGCCGGTGATGGGTGCGGGCGGTGTAATTGTGCCACCGGAAGGCTACTACCCGGCGATCCAGAAAGTGCTCGACAAATACGACGTGCTGCTGATCGCCGACGAAGTGATTTGCGGCTTTGGCCGGCTCGGCACCATGTTCGGTACGGAGGCAATGGGCATGAAGCCGGATCTCATTACGGTGGCCAAGGGCGTGACGTCGGCCTATGTGCCGTTGTCGGCGTGCCTGGTTTCGGAGAAGGTGTGGCGCGCGATTGTGGCGGGCAGCGACAAGCTCGGCGTGTTCGGTCATGGCTTTACGTATAGCGGTCACCCGATCGCGGCGGCTGCGGCACTCGCCAACCTGAAGGTCATCGAAGACGAACAACTGGTCGCGCAGGCGGGCTCGCGCGGCAAGATCATGCATCAGTATCTGCGCGCGGCTTTCGCCGACCATCCTGCGGTGGGCGACGTGCGTGGTTTCGGTCTGATTGGCGCGGTGGAATTCGTCGCTGCACGCAACCCGGCCAGGCGTTTCGACCCAGCCTTGAAGGTGGGCGTTCGGGTGGCCAAGGCGGCGCTCGCGAGCGGGCTGATTACGCGTGGCTTGCCCGACGGCGATTCCATTGCCTTCTCGCCGCCGTTTGTCATCTCAGAAGAGGAGATTGCCGAGATGGTGCAACGTGCGCGCAAGGCGGTCGACCAGGTATTCGGTGAATTGAAGGCCGAAGGGCATTGGCAGGGCTGATCTGCGTACGGTCCGCAAACCATTGATTGGTGTGCGGACCGTTAGCCAGCTTCGCCGGTCAACGAGGACGCGTGGCGACGCTCCCTGAACTATGAAGCGCCGGTCACGGCGTGGCCCGTTTTTTCAGATGCGCGCGCCACGTCATCGCCCAGCGTGACGGGTCTTCCAGTGGTCCGCCGTCGATCCGTCCCGCCGGATGATTGTGCGGCGCGCTGCGGACGATATCCGGCGTGGTGTAAGCCTCGTGGCAGATCTGTTCAAGTACTGCGATCCACGTGTCGATATCCTCTTTCGACCACATCTCGCCTGCTTCCGGCGTAAAGGGCTGCGGCACGATCCACGGTTCGTGCGCGAGCCAGAATGCGTCTATGCCGAAATCGACCATCCGGTTCTGCACGTCGAACACCGTCACGCCCGTTTCCCGTTCGAGGGTTTCCAGGCTAAAGCGCGTCATCTCCATCCGCCATGCGTCGACGTGTGGATGCGAGCAGGTCACGCCGCGAATTTGCGTGAGTTTCTGCGTCATGTAGTTGTTCGCAAGAACCGAGATATCCGCTGCCGCCGCAATGCCTTGCGCGCCCATTGCGCGTACCCACGCGTAAGCCTTGATGACCGTTTGCATGTTGCCGAAGAATTCACGCACGCGGCCAATGCTCATGTCCGAGCCGGGCTCCAGCCGGTACGCACCGTCGTGCTCGACGACGAGCGGCCCCGGCAAATACGGCGCAAGCGCGTTGCTGCAGCCATATGCGCCGACTGCGGGGCCGCCGCCCCCTTTCGGGCCGCCGAAGGTCTTGTGCAGCATGAACATGCATGCGTCGAATCCGAGTTCCCGCGCACGAAGGCGACTCATCACCCCGTTGAAGTTGGCGTGATCGTAGAAGCACAAGCCGCCTGCTTCGTGCACGATCCGCACCCACTCCTTGATGTTCGGGTTATAGATGCCCATGTCGTCCGGATTGTTGACCATCAATGCGGCCGTGCGGCTCGAGACGACCGATTTCAACGCCTCGACCGACGGATAGCCGTTCTCCTCCAGCGTCAGCGTGATCACCTTGAAGCCCGCCGTGGCGGCAGTCGCGGGATTGCACGGATGCGACTGTATCGTAGTGATGATTTCGTCGCGCGTTTCCAGTTCGCCGCGCGCCGCATGGTAGGCGCGCGTCACGCATGCGTGTGTGTATGCCGCGTCCGCGCCGCCAGCGGGCTGGAACGTGAAGCTGTCCATGCCGGACAGCTCGCGCAGCGCGAGGTCGAGCGAATGGATGATGTGCAGCGCACCTTGCAGCGTATCGGGATGTTGGCGCGGATGTAATTCGGCGACTTCATCGCGCGACGTAATGGCTTCGTTCAGGCGCGCGTTGTATTTCATTGTGCAGGTGCCGAACAACGAGATGCCCATCATGCCGAGCGTCTGCTGCGACAGATGCAGATAATGGCGCAGCACGTCGGGCTCGGACATTTCGGGCAACGCCGGACGCTTCACGCGGCGCAGCGCGGCGGGAATCAGCTGGTCGGACGGGCCGACGGATGCGGTAACTCTGGGATCGGGTTCGGGAAACAGCACGCCGCGGCGGCCTTTGTACGACATTTCCATTACGATCGGTTCGTCCCAGACAGCGGCGTGATAGCGGCGCAGGGCCGGTTTAGTCGTCATGATTCAGGATCTCGCCAAGGGTGTCGAAGAGCCGGTCGATGTCGCGCCGCTCATGGAGCTCGGTGACGCAATAAAGCGCGCGCTGGCCGAATGCCGGAAACTCCGCGGACAGATCGTGGCCGCCAAAAATTCCGCGTGCGCGTAGCGCCTGATTGATCGATGCGACGCTGCGGCCCGTTGCGGAAAAATCGACGACGAATTCCTTGAAGAAGCTGCCTGATAGCGGCACCGTCACACCAGGAAGCGCGGCGAGCCGTTGCGCTGCATAGCGGGCCTGCGCAGTGATGAGCCGGCCTGCGTCCTCGAAGCCTTGCGGACCCATCAGTGACAGGTAGACCGCGTTAGCAATGGCCCAAAGGTAGACCGAGTTGCCGGTCCAGTCCTTGCCGTTCTCCCGCGATCCATACGAAGACTGCTCGGCGAGCGACAGGCCGAAGCCGATTTCGCCCGCGCGACTGGTGCTGGTCATGCTGACGAGCAGCGTCGGATATTCGCGCGCATAGCGTTCTTCGTCCCGGGTCGCGATGAAGCCGCCCAGACCGCCGCCGCCATACATGTGTACACCGAGCGGCTGGGTTGTGCCGACCACGATGTCCGCGCCATAAGACGGGGGCGGCGCGAGCACGCCGAGCGAAATCGGGTCCACGCCGACGATCATTTCCGCGCCCACAGCGTGTGCCAACGTGGCGAGCCGTTCGGCATCTTCTTCGAGGATGCCGAAGTAATTCGGCATTTCGATGTACACCGCCGCCGTGTCCCCGTCGATTTGCGCGGCGGCCTGCGCCAGATCGATGCGACCGCTCGCGGGATCGGTCTGCATCGACACGATCGACAGATGCTGCGCCATCCCAGACGGCTCGCAATAATTGCGAATCACGAGCAGACGTTCGGGATCGAGCACTTCCGGCACGAGCACCTTGCGCCGGCCGTTGAGGCGCGAGGCCATGCGCAATGCGTGGCCGGCCGCGCAACCCCATGTATAGACGGGCAGGCCGACCAGATCGCAATCGACCAGTTCGCCAAGCTGGCTGCAGAACTCGAACCATGCCTGATAGCGCCCCTGGTCAGACGAAGGCGTCCCCCAAACGGAGGTCAGAAATTCACTGCGTCGCGCGATTTCGTCGCAAATGGCAGGGACGTGATGACGCCAGCAGCCGCCGCCGAGAAAACTCAGTTCGCTTTCGCAATGACGGTTCTGACTGAGCGTGTCGATCAGATACCTTCTGAGTGCGGCTTCCGACGGGAGCGCGGGCGGCAGATCGAGGGGTGCCTTCGTCAGATGATCAGCGGGAATCTGCTCGAACAATTCCGCAACGGTCTTTGCGCCGATTGCGTCCAGCATCTCCTGCTGGATCGCAGTGACGGAATTGGCCATGAAGGGATGCGGCTGACTTCGCATGCGGTACTCCGGTGATGCACGCCTGATTTAAGTTGCGCACATTTGTTTGTATGGCGCACAATATAACCATATAAATTTGTTGTCGCAAGGTTGGATGCGAACGTGTCGATCTGCATTGGGATAGTCATCAATCCGCTTGCCGGCGTGGGCGGCGCGGTCGGACTCAAAGGAAGCGATGGGCCGCAGACCGTTGCCGAGGCACGCGCGCGGCAAGCCTGCTTCGCGGCGGGTACGCGTGCGTTGCCCGCATTGCTGCGACTGCGGGCGGCAGCGGATACGGCGTGTTTCCGTGTGGTCACTGCGGCGGGCGCGATGGGCAAGGACGCCTGCCGGCTTGCAGGACTCGATGCACGAGTTGTGGCGTGGCCCGCTGGTTCGCCGAGTTCTTCGGCGGATACGGCGGCGGCGTGCCGCGCGTTCATTGCTGCCGGAGCCGATCTGATCCTGTTCGCGGGCGGTGATGGCACGGCGCGCGATGTCGCCGCCAGTGTCGGGACATCTTTTCCGATGATCGGCATTCCGTGTGGCGTGAAGATGTATTCGGGCGTATTCGCCATGACATCGGCGCGCGCCGGGGAAGTGGCGGTCCAGTGCGCGCTTGGACGATTCGACGTGCATCCCGTCGAATTGCTCGATATCGACGAAGCGCAATTGCGCGCCGACCGTGCGTCATCGCGGCTGCACGGACATGTGCTGGCACCGGTAGACCGCACGCGGATGCAGGCGAGCAAGGCGCAGTTACCCGAAAGCGGTCTTGCGGATATCGAGGCGGCATGCCGTCAACTGGCGGCGGAATTTGCACCAGACACGCTGTATATCGTTGGTCCCGGCACGACGATGGCGACGCTTTGCGAATGCGCTGGCGTGCGCGGCACGATGCTGGGTGTCGATGCGATCGTCAATGGCAGGATCGTGGCCGCCGATGCGTCGGAAGCCACGCTGTTGACGCTGCTGGACAGATGGCCGTCCGCGTCGATCGTAATGGGAGTGATCGGACGCCAGGGATGCCTGTTCGGCCGCGGCAATCAGCCGATCAGCGCGCGCGTGCTGGCGCGCGTACCGCGCCAACGCATCGAAACGGTGGCGAGCGTTCACAAACTGCTGTCGCTTGTGGACGGCCGCCTGTTCGTGGATACCGGTGACGCCGACATGGACCGTGCGCTTGCCGGGCCGTTGCGGATTCGCACGGGGGCTAATCGCAGCATGGTGATGCGGTTGACCTGCTGAAAACTCGAATGGGAGAAGTGATGAAGAAGGTCGCGATCATCGGCGGGGGCAGCATTGGTGTTGCGTTTTGTATCGTGTTTGCCCGAGCCGGCTTTGCAGTGCATCTTTACGAACCGGCGCAAGAGCGGCGAAACGCCGTGAAACCCGAGGTGCTGACGCGCCTTGCCGATCTCGCCGAGTTTGGGCTACTCGCCGAACCAGCGGAGTCGATGCTGGCTCGCATTACGGTATTCGATGACCTGGCCGAGGCGATAAGTGAGGTTGTGCTCGTGCAGGAATGCGCGCCGGAGCGTGTCGATCTGAAACGCGAACTATTCGCGCAAATCGACCTGCATGCGCCTGCTACCGCAGTGTTGGCGAGTTCTTCGTCGGCATTGACCACGTCTTCTTTCGCCGGTGCTTTGCCGGGGCGCGCGCGCTGCCTGGTTGCGCATCCAGGCAATCCGCCTTATCTGATCCCGGTAGTCGAGATCGTGCCGGCACCCTTTACAGACGACGCGACGATCAGCCGCGCTACGGAGTTCTACGAATCGGCGGGGATGAGCACGGTCCGTGTGACGGGGGAGATCGAGGGGTTCATTTTCAACCGGCTGCAAGGCGCGGTGTTACGCGAAGCATATTGCCTGGTGCGGGACGGTGTGGCTTCGGTTGCGGATATCGACACGGTGATACGCGACGGCGTCGGCCTGCGCTGGTCGGTAACAGGGCCGTTCGAGACCGTTGATCTCAACACGCGCGGCGGGATCGCGTCGCATGCGCAGAAGATGGGGCCTGCGTACGAACGAATGGGCGCATCGCGTGGCCAGCATGATCCATGGACACCCGATCTCGTGACACTCGTGGCGGCCCAGCGGCGCGCTGCCTTGCCACTCGACGATTGGGATGCACGGGTTCGGTGGCGTGATCGCCAGTTGATGGGCTTGATCCGGAATCGCAGGAAAGCGTGACGATTGTACGTAAGCCTTTGAGATCCGGGGTGAGGCCGTCGATTCGCCCGGAGGCAGCCGCTCGCCGGAAGAGTCAGGTTTTCCACTAGCGGATTCGCACAAAAAAATGGGCCGCTTTGCAGCGACCCTAATGCGTGGATTGCCAACTCTACGTGCGCAAACTTAAGGCGGCCTTAAATTCGCGCGCGAGAACTTCTTTGATGTAGTGAGCGAACGCGCGTGCGAAATTGCCGCACGCGAGTCTCTCGCGCGCGGCAATTTCGACCGACAAGAAATGAGGTGCTGAAACCTAATTGCCGAACACGCTGTTTTCGGCGCGGACCGTTTGACGGTCCACTGCTTGTAGACGCCAGAAGCCGCTGGTCGGCGCGCGCGTCGGCAGGGCCGTCCATGCCGCGGCGCCTTGCGCGGCGCTCACGCGCTGTTTGCGGTCCACGTGTAAGCCGCGCAACGTGCACAGCGGTGCGTCCGTGCTCGGCGCACAAAGCGTCGTCACGCCGTTGTCGTCGTGCAGTTCGCCCCACGGCGGCAGATCGATCCCCTGGTGCGCCTCTCTCGACCACCGATGCTCTTCGGTATCGAGCCATAAGACAGCGTAGTCGTGGCTGACGGTGGGATCCGAACCGTTGATGAGGATGGTCAGTCGCATGGCAGTTCCGTACAGATTGCGAAGTCGTGCTTTATCAGTCTATGCCGCAACGCGTGTTATTCAAGGCAAAAGGTATGACGGTCGGGCACGAAAAAATGGACGCAACCGCGCAGCGCATTTGCGCGTGACGAGTACAGTAACCGCTGATGGATACCGATACGCCTGCGGCCACACCGCAGGCGTACGAACCTCGACTCTCAAGCCAGATCCAGGCTCGCTGTCAAATCTCCCAACGGCGCGAGCCCATTGCTCGCGAATGCGCGATCGCGTGCCACCACGCCCTTGAGCGGCGCGAGGCCATGCACCCGGCTGATCAATCGAAGAATCGAATTGGTGTCGTACACGGTGTGGTCGACATAACCCTTCTTCGCCAACGGCGAAACGACCAATGCAGGAATCCGCGAGCCCGGACCCCAGCGGTCGCCTCTTGGCGGCGAGACCGGATCCCACCAGCCGCCGTTCTCGTCGACGGTCACGATCACGACCGTATTCGCCCACTGCGGGCCGCGTTGAATATGTTCGATCACCGTCGCGATATGACGGTCGCCCGATTCGACGTCCGCATAGCCCGCATGCATGTTCAGATCGCCTTGCGGCTTGTAGAACGTGACCGTGGGCAAACGACCCGCATCGATATCCGCGATCAGACGGTTGGTCGACGCGTCGTTGCCGAGGCCGCCGTCGCGTAGATACCTGCGCCGCGCCGCCGTGCCCGGCGCGTAATTGGCGAAGTAGTTGAACGGCTGGTGGTGATACTGAAAGTCGGGCACGGCACCGGTATCCTGATGCTCCAACGCGTACTGCCATGCGCCGCTGTACCACGCCCAATCGACACCTTTGTCCGTCAGGCGGTCGCCGATCGTCGCGTAATTCTGCGGCGGCAGCACGCGCGGATTCGACAGATCCGCAAAGGCCGGATTGCCGCCTTCGGCCGGCCGCACGTTGCTCGGCTGATATGGCGGCGCCATCGTGTTGACGGCATAGCCGTCGGCGGTGAACGCGCCGTCGTTGACGAACTTCGGCGGACCGTCGAGCGCGGAGGCGGGCGAGTCTTCCGCCTGCTTCAGCCGTGTGCCGGTCGGATCGTCGCCTTCAACCACCGACACCATCTTCTTTGCCGGGCTGTTCTGAATGTCGGGATAGAACGGCGCCTGTGCCGAAATCAGAAAGATGTGGTTCAGCCACGAGCCGCCAAAAGCCGCCATGAAAAAGTTGTCGCACAGCGTGTACTGCTGCGCGAGATTCCACAGGCGCAGTGTGTCGGCGGAGTTGCGGTAGTGGCCCATCACTAGGCCGCCGGAATCGCCCCACGCGGCGAACTGGTTGTTGCGGCCGGCGTTGATCTGCATCTGGTTCTGATAGAAGCGGTGCACGAGATCGCGCGTGATCACGCCGGTCGGCAGCGGCGCACCCTGCGCGTCGGCGATGTAGAAGGGGCCGTTGCGCAGATCGACGATGTCTTTCTGGCCGATCATGTAGCGCTTGCCGTCCACTTCCTGCGCTTGCGGCACGAGGCCGCCCCAGATTGCCGGCAAGCGCGGCAGCGGCGTCTTGCCGTCGCGGTCGAGTTGCAGATAGCGCTTGGCGCTCACGGCATCGAGCGGATTTTGAATGCCGGGGAAGTTGCCGTACAGGTTGGCGAAGCTGCGGTTCTCCGCATAGATCACCACGATGTGCCTGACCTGATCGCGGAGCGCGGCGTCGAGGCGTAGGTCGGCGGCGCTGCGCGGCGCGCCGTCGCTGAACAGGTTCTGGTCGGTTTTGCAGCCGGTGAGCGCCAGTCCGAGACCGACCGCCGCGAGGCCGGTGAGAACCCGGCGGCGGTCGGGATCGTCCGGCGCGTCAGGGGTGTTGTCGGCGTTGGTGGCGCTCGGCGGCAGGTTGGAGTCGTGATCGGTCATCGCTAGGTTTCGACGTGGCTGTGACGGGCGCTCAGGCTCCGCTCGGAGCCGCCTATGCGCGGCACCGGTTGCGGATTCGAAGCGGGCGGAAAGTACAGGCTAAGGCAGCCGGCGCTTTACGCGCCAACTGTTATGCGTCGCGTCGACGGCAAGCAGAAGCCAATGCCGGGTGTCGACGGGGTGACGCTTTTGCGTGGCATAGCGGTCCACCATCAATTCGAGTTCGTCGAGCGTTCGTCGATGGCAAGTGGCGTTGGCGCCGGAACCGTCGGCGAATTCGACGACGGCCGCGGCCGCCCGTGCCTGCTCCGGCAAGTATGCGATGCGCACCGCGCAGCCCGGATAAAGGTGCGAGTCGGCAACCTGAATCTGAATGGAATCGGACATGGGTGTGGCCTCCGAACGCCTGAGCGGAGCGAATGCGCGGCCGCAGCGAGGCTTGGCGCAATGGACCGCTTCAAAGCATAGCACCGCGTGAAACGGTGGCGGTGCGGCGAAAGGCATGGTTAACCACGACCCAGCACACGACCCGGCACACGACCCGGCACACGACCCGGCACACGACCCGGCACACGACCCGGCACACGACCCGGCACACGACCCAGCGCACGACCCGGCGCACGACCCGGCGCACGACCTCGGGCACGTTCCGCCATACCGGCGAGCGCTCCACGAGTGTAGAGGATCGGACGGCTCGCGGCGGGGCGTGTCGGAAGAAATAACGACGACAGTGAAGGTGCCCGGCGGCACGCGCTATCATGCTGATCTGACCTTGATGAACAGCAGAAACGGCAGCCAAGATGGCAAAAGAAGAGCAGACAGGAGCGGGACGCAAGCACGCAAAGCCACGCGGTGCGGCAGCCGCGATTTCGCAGGACGACGCGGCGTTGCCGAGCCGGCTGGATGGCGCCGAGTCCCCGGATTCCACCGACGAAGAAAGCGCCGGCGGATCGACTTATCTCGTGCCGGGCCTGGAACGGGGTCTGCGTATTCTGGCGGAATTCAGCGCGCGCGAGCCGGTGCTCGGTGCGCCCGAATTGTCCAAGCGTATCGGCATTCCGCGCACCACCACGTTCCGTTTATTACAGACGCTCGAAGCGCTCGGCTTTCTGGAGCGCGTCAACGGCGACCGTTATTTTCGCCTGAGCGTCGCGGTGTTGAGGCTTGGCTTCGAATATCTGAGTTCGCTCGAACTGACCGATGTCGGCACGCCGATTCTCGAACGCCTGCGCGATGCCACGGGATTGAGCACGCATCTGCTGATTCGCGATCAGCGCGACGTGGTGTTCGTCGCCAAGGCGCAAACCCATGCACCGATGTTCAGTTCGGTGAAGGTCCACGTCGGCACGCGTTTGCCGGCACATGCGACGGTGCACGGCCAGGTGTTGATGGGCGATCTCAGCTTCGAGGAATTGCGCCAGTTATATCCCGAGCCGCAACTCGAACGTTTCACCGAACGCACGCCGGCCACCGTGGAAGAGCTGTATGGGAGAGTGCGCGAAAGCGCGACGCTCGGCTATGCGCTGAGCGAAGCGTCGTTCGAGCGGGGTATTTCGGTAGTGAGCGCACCGGTGCGCGACCAGAGCGGCAAGATCGCGGCCGCCTTGACGGTCACGATCCCACGTTCGGATATCGGCGAAGCCGAAGAGCGCGAGCCGCTCATCATTGCGGTTTGCCAGGCGGCGCTCGAATTGTCCGAGCGGCTCAGCTATCGGCCGCGTGCGGACGATCCGACCGCGATTCAGGCCCGCCGCAAGCCGGTGGCGGCGAGCTGATTCCGCTTTCGCCCCTGTTTCCGCTTCCGCATTCGCTTGGGCGCTAGTCCGGCTGCATTCGCCAGCCGGACCGCCTGCTTCACATCACAGCATCGTCAGCACATCAGAACGAGTGATGGATGCCGGTCAGGATGATCGTCTGGTTCCGGCCGCTCGACACACCTGCCGTAAAGAACGCCGCATCCGTGTTCGAACCCGCGCGCTCGTACAGTGCATTCACGTAGAGTTGCGTCGACTTCGACAGCGCGTAGATGTCGCCGATCTCGAACTGCGTCCAGCGATGCCCCGCCAACGTCGTCGTCGCGGCACCGCCGGCGACGCTGTTGAACGGCGTGAACTGATAATTCGCGCCGACGTCGTAGCTCTGATACGTGTCCGAGTGCCCGGCCGACTCCAGCTTCACGCGCGTGTACAGACCGTGCACCAGCAGCTTGCCGAACTGGTATGACGCGCCCGCGCCCATGTTTTCGACCTTGCTCGCGGTGTAAGCCGCCGCTGCCACGCCCTGGAAGTTGGTGATGCCCGTGGTGACGATCGACGGCGTGCGGTCGTGCTCATTCGCATACGTCGCGCCGGCCTTGAACGGACCGTTCGCATAGCTAAGCGCAAAGCTCAGTGTCTTGCCGGTGGAGAAGTTGGTCGTATTGCCGAGACCCATCATCGCGCCGACCTGAAAGCCGTTGAAACTCGCCGAGCGGAATTTCACCGAATTGTCGAACGGCACCACGCCCGTGTCGGCGAGTTCGTCGATATTGCCCGGGTGGAACGCGTACCAGCTGGCCGCCAGATAAGCCGTGCTCAGCGGACCCAGCACGTCGAAGCTGAACGGCGTCTGATGACCGAGCGTCAGCGTGCCGATCGTGTCGGAGCTCAAACCGACAAACGCCTGGCGGTTGAACAGCACGCCGGATTTCGCGAACGCGCCGGTGTTCGTATAGAAGCCGTTTTCCAACTGGAAGACCGTCTTCAGGCCGCCGCCCAGATCTTCCACGCCCTTCAGGCCCCAGCGGTCAGGCTGCATGTTGCCCTGTTCTTCCATCCACTTCGAATGGCCACCTACATTGCTGACATACGCGACACCGGCATCCAGGCTGCCGTATAGCGTCACACTGCTCTGCGCCCATGCGCCTGTCGTTGCGCAGATTGCCGTCAAGCCGGCCGCAATGATGTGCTTCACCGTTGGTTCTCCTGATCACACGACGGATAGCTTTCGCCAGATTCGTCGTCCCTGATCCTTGCTTTGGGTTGAATGCAGTTCTGGGTTTATGCGCCAAAACTGCTACGCTTTATGTTCCACCTATGGGCGTTTGTATCGCCTATGGAAAATTATAGTGAGTCTAGAAGTGGTCAAAATAAATTTTCGGACCCCGTACAAACCCGCATGAGGGCTGTCGGTTTCGTCTGAAAATACGGCTCAAAGCCAAGCGCTGTAAGGCTTGGCGCGCACAGGCGCCGGTCTCGCCGGTTCGCGCGGCGATGTATTTTGGCCGCCACACTCGGTGTTTTCCCCTACCCGTCCAGATTTTTATTTTTTCTCGCCGAAGCCGCTCCTATAATTATCCATACACGAACTGATGTTCCGTATATGGAACATAGGGCTTCAGGAGAAGGCGAGAAATGACTGAACAATGGCGCTGCGCCGGCCATGCCGGCGACCTGTCCGATGACGCGCCGCTCGAGTTCAAACTCGACGGCACGGAGATCGGCATCTACAAGGTGGGCGATGCGCTGTATGCGCTGGAAAACGTCTGCCCCCATGCGTACGCGTTGCTGACGCAAGGCTTTATCGACGGCGACACCGTCGAGTGCCCGCTGCACGAAGCCGTGTTCCATATCCCGACCGGCAAATGCCTGAAAGAGCCGGGTGGCCGCGACCTGAAGACGTATTCGGTACGTCTCGCCGGCGAAGAAATCCAGATCAAGGTGGAATGACATGCGAGAGCAAACCGTGAACTTCAATCCCTTCCTGAAGCCGTGGCTCGCGCCGCAGCCGAACAACGTCGCCGGCAAGGGCGTGATCGAGAAGCCGGGCGAAAGCGAGAACTTCATCTGGCAAACGCGCAAGGCCGAGCCGACCCAATACGAAAACGATTTCGGCGACGCGCTCGAAAAAGTGTTCGAAGCGGGCGCAACGGAGTTGCAGGAAGTGGTCGACGGTTTGAACCGCGTCGGCTTCCGCACTCCGGAAGGCAATACGTGGGACGCCGAGCGCCTCGCCGCCGAATTCCGCCTGCTCGCCGAATAAGCGCGCTTTCCCGAACACGTTCATCGCATCCGCATCCGGAGTCTTTTCATGACGTCCCCCAATACAACGCAAGGCGCGGCCGACCCGATCCAGTCCTATCTGAACAAAGGTCTGCGCAACTACTGGTATCCCGTTGCGCCGAGCTGGCAAGTCGGCGACGCGCCGGTCGGCATCACGCGGCTGGGCGACCAGATCGTGCTGTGGCGCGACAAGGAAGGCAAAGTCCGCGCGCTCGAAGATCGCTGCCCGCACCGCGGCGCGCGTCTGTCGCTCGGCTGGAACCTCGGCGGCAGCGTCGCATGCTGGTATCACGGCATTGAAGTCGACGGCGGTGGCACGGTTACCAAGGTGCCTGCTGTATCGAACTGCCCGTTGGAAGGCCAGAAGTGCGTGAAGTCGTATCCGGTCGAAGAGCATGCCGGCGCGATTTTTCTGTGGTTCGGCGACGACGCGCATAAAGAACCCGCGCCGCTCGTGCTGCCGGAAGAACTGGTCGGCGAGGAATACGCGAGCTTCCTGTGCATGTCGCACTGGAAGTGCAATTACCAGTACGCGATCGACAACGTGATGGACCCGATGCACGGCGCGTATCTGCACGCGACCTCGCATTCAATGGCTGAAGGCGACAAGCAGGCCGACATGCGCGTGCGCAAGACCGAAACCGGACTGATGTTCGAAAAGATCGGCCAGCGCGATGTGAATTTCGACTGGGTGGAACTCGGCGAAACCGGTTGCCTGTGGATGCGTCTCGCGATTCCGTACAAGAAGAAGTTCGGGCCGGGCGGCAACTTCGGGATCATCGGCTTCGCCGTTCCCGTCGACGAAGACAACTGCCAGGTCTATTTCTGGCGTACCCGCAAGGTGCAAGGCTGGCAGCGCGACGCATGGCGTTTCATGTATCGCAACCGTCTGGAAGGTCTGCATTGGGCCGTGCTGGAGCAAGACCGCTATGTGCTGGAAAGCATGGCGCCGAATGCGCGCGATCACGAGTTTCTGTATCAGCACGACGTCGGCATGACGCGCGTGCGCCGCATGTTGCGTCAGCGTGCGCAGCAGCACTTCGCCGATCTGGACGCGCATCGCGCTCAAGTGGCCAGCGCCACGCCGGCAGCGGCAGAAGCAGGTCACAGCCATGCATAACGACGCGCCCGCAGCGCTCAACGGACGTCGCGTCCTGGTGACGGGCGGCGCGCGCGGTCTCGGCGCGGCATTCGTCCGCTCGCTGGTGCAAGCCGGCGCGCGCGTGGTGTTCGGCGACGTGCTGCATGAAGAAGGTGAAGCGCTAGCAGCGTCGCTCGCCGAACAAGGTCATGCGGTCACTTACGTGCCGCTCGATCTTGCCGACCCCGCAAGCATCAAGCAATTCGCTGAGCAGGGCGCGGCGCAACTCGGCGGCATTGACGCACTGATCAACAACGCGGCCATCACCAACTCAGGCGGTAAGTTCGCCGACGAGTTGTCCGTCGAGACTTGGGACGCCGTGATGAACGTCAACGTGCGCGGTACCTGGTTGATGAGCACCGCAGCGCTGCCGTATCTGCGCGACTCGGGCCGCGGCAGCATCGTCAACATTGCCTCGGACACGGCGATGTGGGGTGCGCCGAAGCTGCTCGCTTACGTCGCCAGCAAGGGCGCGGTGATCTCGATGACCCGCTCGCTGGCGCGTGAATTCGGCGCGCATCAGGTGACGGTCAATGCGATCGCGCCGGGACTGACCGAAGTCGAGGCGACCGCGTATGTGCCCGCCGAGCGTCATCAGTATTACCTGCAAGGCCGCGCGCTCACGCGCGCACAAGTGCCCGACGACGTCACCGGGCCGGTGCTGTTCCTGTTGTCCGATGCCGCTCGCTTCGTGACCGGCCAACTGCTGCCGGTCAACGGCGGCTTCGTGATGAATTGATCTTGTCGAATCGAAAGGAGAAAGAGATGGCGGACGCCGATATCGAACGCAAATCGTGGGAACAACCCGCGGACGCGAGCTTTGCCCAATGGCTGGACAGCCGCGTCGCGCGCCTGGAAACGCGTCGCTATGACTGGGATGCACTGAAGTTCCAGGCCGACTACGACCCGAAGTATCGCCGCGCGCAAATGCGCTATGTCGGCACGGGCGGCACGGGCGTCGCGAAAGACGTGAACACGGTGCCCGCAGGCGGCTTCACGTTCTCGACGATGGTGATCCCGGCCGGCAACATCGGCCCGAGCCATATTCATATGGATGTCGAAGAAATTTTCTTCGTGCTGCGCGGCAAGATGAAAGTGATCTGCGAGAAAGACGGCGAAACGTGGGAAGCCGTGCTCGGCGAGCGCGATCTGATCTCGGTGCCGCCGGGCGTGTATCGCACGGAAATCAACATTGGTGAACAAGACGCGTTGATGTGCGTGATGCTCGGTTCACCGAAGCCGATTACGCCGACGTATCCGCCGGATTCGCCGTTGGCCAGCCTCAAGCGCTAAGCCTTCAAACGCTACCGCAGTTTCAAAAACACCCGCGAAGGAAATCATGTCCGCTGTTCCATCCGTTACCGCAGATCCACACGCCACGCTCGAAGCGCGCCTTGCGCGTTTCCCGGCGCAGCAGATCTGGCTGGCGTCGCAACGCGCGGTGAGCTATCGCGAAGTGGATAGCGCCGACAGCGGCGCGCTGCCGCTCGTGTTGCTGCACGGTATCGGTTCGGGCGCGGCGTCGTGGGTGCAGCAGTTCGAAGTGCTTGGCGCGACGCGCCGCGTGCTGGCATGGGATGCGCCGGGTTATGGCGCCTCCACGCCGGTCGCGGCCGACTCGCCAACTGCGGCTGACTACGCGAACGTGCTGAAGGAATGGCTCGACGCGCTCGGCATCGAACGATGCGTGCTGCTTGGGCATTCGCTCGGCGCGATCATAGCCGGCGCGTTTGCCGTGATGCATCCGCAGCGCGTGGCCGGGTTGCTGCTGTTGTCGCCGGCTGGCGGTTACGGCGCGGCGTCGGCGGAGGTACGCAACACGAAGCGCGATCAGCGTCTCGCGATGCTGAACGAACTCGGCCCGCAAGGTCTCGCCGAACAACGCAGCACCAATATGTTGTCCGCTCATGCAAGCGACGAAGCTCGCGCATGGGTGCGCTGGAACATGGCGCGCGTGATCCCGCACGGTTATGCGCAGGCCACGCATCTGCTCGCCAACGCCGATCTGGCGAGTGACCTCGCGCGCCACCAGGGCCGCATCAACGTGGCCGTCGGTGCCGACGACACCATTACCACGCCCGAAGCCTGCGAGCGTATCGCGCTGGCCGCGGGCACCAAGTTGCAGGTCGTGCCTCGCGCGGGGCACGCCGGCTATATCGAAGCACCCGCCGCGTACACCGCGATCATCGACACGTTCTGTCGCACGAGCGACGGACAACGGAGCCAATGAATGACGCCCGACACCATTAACGCCGAGCGCGACGCGGACGACGACCGCAACGACACCAATGGCGACACTGCCTACCGGGTGCCGGGTCTCGAACGCGGTTTGAAGATTCTCACGGAGTTCTCGCCACGCGAGCCGGTTCTCGGCGCACCGGAATTATCGAAACGCCTGAAGATTCCTCGCACGACGGTGTTCCGTCTGCTGCAAACCCTGGAATCGCTCGGCTTTCTCGAGCGTGCCGACAAGGACCGCAACTATCGCCTCGGCGTTGCGGTACTGCGGCTCGGCTTCGAATATCTGAGCTCGCTCGAACTGACCGACCTCGGCTTGCCGGTCATCGAAGCGCTGCGTACGGAAACGGGCCTCACCAGCCATATCGTGATCCGCGATGGACGCGACGTCGTGTTCGTCGCCAAGGCGCAAAGCCATACGCCGATTTTCAGCTCGGTGAAGGTGAATGTAGGCACGCGTCTGCCGGCTCACGCCACCACGCACGGCCAGGTCCTGATGGGCGACCTGACGCTCGACGAGTTGAAAAAGCTCTATCCCGAGCCGGAACTCGAACGCTTCACGAAGCAGACGCCCACCACCGTCGACGACCTGTATGAACGGATTCGCGACGACGCACGGCGTGGTTTCGCGATCAGCGAGTCGTCGTTCGAGCGCGGCATTTCGGTGGTCAGCGCGCCGGTGCGCAACGACACGGGGCGCATCGTCGCCGTCATCACGACGACGATTCCGCGCCACGAGATCGACGCGTCGCTGCTCGATAGCGGCCTGATCGACAAGGTCCGCCGCGCCGCCGACGATCTTTCGCAGCGGCTCAACTATCGGCCGAAGGGTGGGCCGAATGCGGGCAGCAAATACATGAAGGCATTGGGGCTCTGATGATCCAAATCGACTTGACCGGGCAGGTAGCGGTGGTGACGGGCGGCTCGTCCGGCATCGGCCTCGCCACTGCCGAACTGTTTCTGCGGGCCGGCGCCTCGGTCGCGATCTGCGGCCGCGACACCGAACGTCTCGCGCAGGCGGAAGCCGCGCTGAAGGCGCAGTTCCCGCAGGCGCAACTGCTTGCGCGCCGCTGCGACGTGCTCGACGCCGACGACGTAAAAGCTTTCGCGGAAGCCGTGCAGAGCCGCTTTGGCCGCGCCGACATGCTGATCAACAACGCCGGCCAGGGCCGCGTGTCGACTTTCGCCGACACCACCGACGAAGCCTGGCGCGAAGAACTCGACCTGAAGTACTTCAGCGTGATTCGCCCGACCCGCGCGTTTCTGCCGATGCTGCGAGACGTTGCCGCATCGAACAGTAACGCCGCGATTGTCTGCGTGAACTCGCTGCTCGCACTGCAACCCGAGCCGCACATGGTGGCGACTTCGTCGGCGCGTGCCGGTGTGCAGAACCTGCTCAAGTCGCTCGCGGTGGAACTTGCGCCGCAGCGCATCCGCGTCAATTCGATTCTGATCGGCATTGTCGAATCGGGTCAATGGCGCCGCCGTTACGCGAAAGAAGCGCAGCCGGGTCAGAGCTGGGAGGACTGGACCGCCGAGCTGGCGCGCAAGAAAAACATTCCGCTAGGCCGCTTCGGTCGCCCCGAAGAAGCCGCTCAAGCGCTCTTTTATCTGGCTACGACGCTGTCGTCCTATACGACGGGCAGTCATATCGATGTTTCTGGAGGCGTTGCACGACATGTCTAATAAAACCACCGTTGGCGAACTGATCGCCGCCTTTCTCGAGCAATGCGGCGTTCAAACCGCATTCGGCGTGATCTCGATCCACAACATGCCGATCCTCGACGCGATCCACAACCGCGGCAAGATCCGCTATGTCGGCGCGCGCGGCGAAGCCGGCGCGGTGAACATGGCCGATGGCCTCGCACGTGTTTCCGGCGGCCTCGGCGTCGCGTTTACCAGCACGGGCACCGCTGCGGGCAATGCAGCGGGCGCGATGGTCGAAGCATTGACCGCGGGCACGGCGCTGCTGCATGTCACCGGCCAGATCGAAACCGAATACCTCGATCAGGATCTCGCATACATTCACGAAGCACCGGATCAGCTGTCGATGCTGTCGTCGATCTCGAAGGCCGCGTTTCGCGTGCGTTCGGTCGAAACCGCGCTGCCGACGATCCGCGAAGCCGTGCGCGTCGCGCAGACCGCACCGAGCGGCCCGGTGAGCGTCGAGATTCCCATCGACATTCAGGCTGCCGAAGTCGAATGGCCCGCCGATCTGGCCGCACCGCACATCACGACGCTCACCCATTGCAAGCAACGTGTCGCGCAACTCGCCGATTTGCTGGCCACGGCCAGGCGCCCGCTGTTGTGGCTGGGCGGTGGTACGCGCCATGCGACCAGGGCAGTTGAGCGTCTGGTGGCGCTGGGTTTTGGCGTCGTGACCAGCGTGCAAGGCCGTGGCGTGCTGCCGGAAGACCATCCGGCGACGCTCGGCGCGTTCAACGTGCACGCGGCGGTCGAGAGCTTCTACAAGACGTGCGATGCACTGGTGGTGGTTGGTTCGCGTTTGCGTGGCAATGAAACGCTGAAGTACAAGCTCGCGCTGCCGCAACCGCTGTATCGCATCGACGCCGACGCGCTCGCCGATAACCGCGGCTATCGCAACGAGATGTTCATTCACGGCGATGCATCGGCTGTGCTGGAAGAACTCGCGACGCTGCTCGAAGGACGCCTCAAGGTCGATCCGGCATTCGCGCAAGACCTCGCTGCCGCGCGCGAAAGCGCCGTCGCCGATGTGGGCAAAGGCCTCGGCCCGTACAAGCGTCTCGTCGACGCGCTGCAAGGGGCGGTGGGCCGCGACTACAACTGGGTGCGCGACGTCACGATCTCGAACAGCACGTGGGGCAACCGCATGCTGAAGATTTTCTCGCCGCGTGCTGGCGTTCATGCGCTCGGCGGCGGTATCGGCCAGGGCATGCAGATGGGCATCGGCGCGGCGCTTGCGGGCAGCGCGGCGAAAACCGTGTGCCTCGTCGGCGACGGCGGCTTGATGGTCAACGTCGGCGAACTCGCCACGGCCGTGCAGGAAAACGCCAACGTGATGATCGTGCTGATGAACGACCAGTGCTACGGCGTGATCCGCAACATTCAGGACGCGCAATACGGTGGCCGCCGTTGCTATGTCGATCTGCATCAGCCGGATTTCGCGCAGTTCTGCGAGAGCCTGAAACTCACGCACTACCGCATCAAATCGCTCGACCAGGCCGACGCGATCATTCGCGAAGGCATGGCGAAGACCGGGCCCGTGCTGGTCGAAGTGGACATGCTGTCGGTCGGCTCGTTCGCCACCGCGTTCGCGGGCCCGCCGGTCAAGGAACAGGAGCCGGAACATGCGTGATGCGGGTTACGCGGGGCATCACGCACCCGTCGACGTCGCGATGATCGGCTTCGGCGCGATCGGCCAGGCGGTGTACCGCTCGGTCGCTGCCGATCCGACGGTGCGCGTGTCGCACGTGATCGTGCCGGAGCGTCATATGGGGTCGGTGCGTGAAGTAGTGGGCGACTCGGTGGATGTTGTGGCCTCCGTGTCCGCCTTGAGCAGTCAGCCGCATTTCGCGCTGGAATGCGCGGGACATAGCGCATTGGTCGATCACGTGGTGCCGTTGCTGAAGGCCGGCACGGACTGCGCGGTTGCTTCCATCGGCGCGCTCTCCGACATGATGCTGCTCGACGCACTGTCCGCCGCCGCCGATGAAGGCGACGCCACGCTGACGCTGCTCTCGGGCGCAATCGGCGGCGTGGACGCGCTGGCCGCGGCCAAGCTCGGCGGTCTCGACGAAGTGCTGTACACCGGCCGCAAACCGCCCACGGGTTGGCTCGGCACGCCGGCGGAACAGGTCTGCGATCTGAACACGCTGAACGAAGAGAAGGTGATCTTCGAAGGCAGCGCGCGCGAAGCGGCGCGCCTCTATCCGAAGAACGCCAACGTGGCCGCGACGATCGCGCTGGCCGGCCTCGGTCTGGACCACACCACGGTTCGACTGATCGCCGATCCGAACGTGACGCGCAACGTGCACCGCGTCGTGGCGCGCGGCGCGTTCGGCGAGATGTCGCTGGAAATGTGCGGCAAACCGCTGCCGGACAATCCCAAGACGTCTGCGCTGACCGCCTACAGCGCGATGCGTGCGCTACGCAATCGCGCGGCGCGCTGTGTGATCTAAGCCATCAGTTGAATAGCTGAAGCAAACCGGAACGACCGACATGACTCACTTCGATACCAGCCTCGTGCCCACCGGCGATATTTTCATCGGCGGCGAATGGCGGCAAGGGCGTGGCAACCCGTACAAAAGCCTGTATCCGGCGGATCAGTCGGTCAACATGGAAATCTCGACGGCCAATGCCGACGACGCCCGCGACGCCGTGGAAGCCGCCGACATCGCATGGCGCCGCGCGGACTGGTCGGGGCTGAAGCCGCATCAACGCGCGCTGATTCTGTACCGCATCGCCGATCTGATCATGGCGCGCCATGAAGCGCTCGCGCAATTGCAGCGTCGCGACAATGGCAAGCCGATCGGCGAAACGCGCGTACTGGTGGCGAGCGCCGCGAATACGTTCCGTTATTTCGCGGCCTGCCTCGAAACGCTCGACGAAGAAGTCACGCCCTCGCGCGGCGACTATCTGACCATGAGCATCTATGAGCCGATCGGCGTGATCGCCGCGATTACGCCGTGGAACTCGCCGATTGCTTCGGACGCGCAAAAGCTCGCGCCGGCACTCGCGGGCGGCAACGCCGTGGTGCTGAAGCCGGCTGAAGTGACGCCGCTGGTCTCGCTGGCATTGGCGCGCATCTGCGAAGAGGCTGGCGTGCCGAAGGGCGTTCTAAGTGTGTTGCCTGGAAAAGGCTCGGTGA
Source organism: Paraburkholderia dioscoreae (assembly GCF_902459535.1). NCBI lineage: Bacteria > Pseudomonadati > Pseudomonadota > Betaproteobacteria > Burkholderiales > Burkholderiaceae > Paraburkholderia > Paraburkholderia dioscoreae. Next base: position 3,425,754 of record NZ_LR699554.1, on the reverse strand, counting down.
TCGGTGACGTGCTGGTGCGTCATCCGCTGGTGAAGAAGGTGTCGTTCACGGGCGGCACCGAAGTGGGCCGCGGCATTGCGCGCATCGCGGCGGACAAGTTGATGCCGGTGTCTTTGGAACTCGGCGGCAAGTCGCCGACCGTCGTATTCGACGACGCCGATCTCGATCACGCGGTCAACGGCGTGCTGTACGGCATTTTCAGTTCGTCGGGCGAAGCGTGCATTGCGGGTTCACGCCTGTTCGTGCAGCGCTCCATTTACGACACCTTCATGAAGCGTCTCGCGGACGGCGCGCGCAAGCTGCGCGTGGGCGACCCGTCGCGTTCCGAAACACAGATGGGTCCGCTGATCACGGCGGCGCATCGCGAAACCGTCGAGCGTTATGTCGCGCTCGGTCTGGAAGAGGGCGGCCGTCTGCTGTGCGGCGGCGAGCGCCCCGTCGGCGACGGCCGCGAAGCAGGCACGTATTTTCAGCCGACGATTCTCGAAGGCCTGACCAACAACGCCCGCATCTGCCAGGAAGAAATCTTCGGCCCAGTGCTGGTGGCTATGCCGTTCGACGACGAAGCCTCGTTGCTGAAAGAAGCGAACAACAGCGTATTCGGCCTCGCTGCCGGCATCTGGACGCGCGACTACAAGCGCGCCTACCGGATTGCCCGCGCACTCGAAGCCGGCACCATCTGGATCAACACCTACAAACTGTTCTCGATCTCGACACCGTTCAGCGGCTGGAAAGAGAGCGGCATGGGACGCGAGAAAGGCCGGCTCGGCATCCGCGAATACATGCAACAGAAGAGCCTCTACTGGGGCTTGAACGACGCGCCGCTGGCGTGGGCGAACTAATACGCAGGATACGCAAGAGGCACGTTATGACGATTCTCGGCATTGAACAGATTATTTACGGCGTGACGGACCTCGCCGCCTGCCGCCGCTTTTTTGCGGACTGGGGCCTGAAGGAAGTCGCACACGACGAAACCCAGGCGCGCTTCGAAACGCTGAACGGCTGCACGGTTCTCGTCGTGAATGCAAACGATCCGTCGCTGCCGCCCGCGTTCGAAGAAGGCCCGACGCTGCGCGAAGTGACCTGGGGCGTGGCAACCAAAGCTGAACTCGACGAACTGCGCGGCCGCTTTGACGGCCAGCCGGGCCATTTCGAAACCGACGACGCCGTCGGCTGCATCGACCCGAACGGCATGGCGGTTCGTGTTGAAGTGACTCGCAAGCGTGCGCTCGACATTCACGGTTCGCCGTCGAACGTGTGGGGCCAGACGTTGCGCGTCGATCAGCCGTCGCCGATTTATGAGCGCGCCGAGCCGGTCGAAGTGGGCCACGTGGTGTTCTTCACGAACCGTCTCGCCGAACAGGAAAAGTTCTATCACGAACTGCTGGGCTTCGAAATGTCGGACCGTTATCCGGGCCGCGGCGCGTTCATGCGCTGCGCGCCGCACGGCGGGCACCACGACATTTTCCTGCTGGCGTTGCCGAACGGTAAGCGCGGCCTGAACCACGTAGCGTTCACCGTGCGCGATATCCATGAAGTGTTCGGCGGCGGCATGCATATCAGCCGCTGCGGCTGGGACACGCAGCTCGGGCCGGGGCGTCATCCGGTGTCGTCGGCTTACTTCTGGTATTTCCAGAATCCGGCTGGCGGCCTGATCGAGTACTACGCCGACGAAGACCAACTTACGCCCGAATGGCAGCCGCGCGATTTCGAACCGGGTCCGACCGTGTTCGCAGAATGGGCGATCGACGGCGGCATCGATGGCAATACGCGGCGCCAGAAAAATGCGAAGGCGCCCGAGGGCAAGTTCATGACGGAGCGGAAAAATGACTGACGCTGCCGCTGCAAAGGCGCAAGCCGCCCATGCCGGACTCGAAGCGCCGCGCACGATCGTCGTGATCGGCGGCGGTCAGGCGGCCGGCTGGGTCGTGAAAACCTTGCGCAAGGAAGGCTTCGACGGCCGCCTCGTGATGATCGCCGACGAAGTCCATCTGCCGTACGAACGCCCGCCGCTGTCGAAAGCGGTGCTGGCGGGCGAAGCGGATATCGACACCGTGCGGCTCGTCAAGCCCGACGACTTCGAAGCGCTGAACGTCGAGGCGTGGCAACCGGATTGCGCGACTTCGATCGATCGCGAACAGCGCATCGTGCGCACGCAATCGGGCCGCGAAGTGCAATACGACCGCCTGGTGATCGCGACCGGCGGCGCGGCGCGCAAGTTGCCGGAGTCGCTCGTGAAGACCTCGCACGTCGCCTACCTGCGCACGCTCGACGAAGCAGTCGCCTTGGGCGAGCGGCTGCGTGCCAGCAAACGCGTACTGGTGGTGGGCGGCGGCTGGATTGGCCTCGAAGTCGCGGCCACCGCGCGCAAGCTCGGCGTTGAAGCCACCGTGGTGGAAGGTGCGCCGCGTCTGTGCGCACGTTCGTTGCCGCCGATGGTGTCCGGCTTCCTGCTCGACCTGCATCGCGCGAATGGCGTGGACGTGCGGCTGAACGCCACGCTCGTGTCGCTCGAAGATCATCCGAACGACGCCACCCGCATGCGCGCCACATTCGCGGACGGCTCGACGCTCGACGCCGATTTTGCGGTGGCCGGTATCGGTCTCACGCCGCACACGGCGTTGGCGCAAGCCGCCGGCGTGAAGGTGGAAGACGGCATCGTGGTCGATCACTTCGGCGCCACCGACGACCCGCGTATTTTCGCGTGCGGCGACGTCGCCAATCATCCGAGCGCGTGGCTCAAGCGCCGCGTGCGGCTCGAATCGTGGGCCAACGCGCAAAACCAGGCGATTGCCGCCGCCAAGGCATTGCTCGGCATCTTCGAACCTTACGCGGATATTCCGTGGTTCTGGTCCGATCAGTACGACGTGAATCTGCAGATTCTCGGCGACATTCCGGGCGACGCGCAATTGGCTGTGCGCGGCGATTTGCCGGGCAAACGCGCCACGCTGTTTTATCTGGAAGACAGTGCGATTCGCGGCGTGATCGCGATCAACACACCGCGCGAACTGAAACTGTCGCGCAAATGGATGAACCAAGGCCGGACCATCGACCTTGCGACCCTAACCGACGCCACAACGGCGCTTGCCTAACCACACCTACGACGGACGGCACAACGGCATGAGAACCATCGACAACACCATGGGGGACCGCAGCAGCGCCGGTGTCTCAGGCCCTGCGACCCGGGGCTCGATCATCGCGCGTCTCGAACGCTTGCCCAGAAACGCGATGCAGGTGCGCGCGCGCATACTGATCGGTCTCGCGACGTTCTTCGACGGCTTCGACGTGATCGCGATCGCGGCCACGTTGCCGATCCTGATCGCGAAGTGGCATCTGACGCCGTGGGAAATCGGCTTTCTGATCGGCTCCGGTTCGGTCGGACAACTGATCGGCGCGTTCGTCTTTCCGTGGTACGCGGAGCGCAGCGGACGCGTGAAGGCGATCGCGTTGAGTTCGGGGATTATCGGCATCACCAGCATTGCATGCGGTTTTGCGCCGACGTTCGCGGCGTTCGTTGTATTACGCGTGATTCAGGGGCTCGGGCTCGGCGGTGAATTGCCGGTGGCCGCGACTTACATCAATGAGATCAGCCGGGCGCATGGACGGGGACGTTTCGTGCTGCTGTATGAAATCGTCTTTCCGGTCGGCCTGCTCGCTTCGAACGCATTGGGTGCGTGGATCGTGCCGCGTTTCGGTTGGCAAGCCATGTACTTTATCGGCGGCATGCCGTTGATCCTGTTCTTCGTGCTGCGCAAACTGGTGCCCGAATCGCCGCGCTGGCTCGCCGAACGTGAACGGATGGCCGATGCGGACACGGCGGTGCATGCGTTCGAACGTGCGGTCAAAGGTCCGCTTCCGCCGGTGACGCATTCGGCCGAATTCGAGGCGATGGCCAATCGTCACCCGAAGCGCCGCATGAGTGACCTGTTCGGTCCCGCGTACCTCAAGCGCACGCTGGCCGTGGCGATGCTGTGGATCACCTGCGGTTTCATTCAATACGGCCTCTCGACGTGGCTGCCGACCATCTATCGCACGATCTATCACGCGCCGCTGCAACTCGCGCTGAATCTGGCGGTGGCGGCTTCGGTGCTCGGCGTGGTGGGTTCGCTGACCTGTGCGTTGCTGGTCGACAAGGTGGGGCGTAAGCCGATCATCAATCTGTCGTTCGTGGCATGTGCGCTGTCGTTGCTGCTGGCGGGCGTTTTCCACGATTCGTCGGTGTATGTGGTGGCGACGTTCTGTGCATTCTCGCTGGGCTTTCTCGCGTGCGGTTTTATTACGGCCTATGTGTATACGCCGGAGCTGTATCCGACCAGCATCCGTGCGATGGGTTGCGGTGTCGGCGGCGCGTGGTTGAAGGTCGCGGCGATCTTTGCTCCCGCTATCGTGTCCAAGACGATGATCGGCGGGAACTTGCAGGTAGCGTTTTATATTCTTGCGGCCGTGCCGTTCCTCGCGGCGGTGGCGGTGCATTTTCTTGGGATTGAAACCAAGGGCAAGGTGCTGGAGCAACTCGAGGCTTGAGGTTTGCCGATTTCGGTTTGAGGCGGGAATGAGTTTGGTGGGCGGTTGATGTTGTAATGCCGCGATAGCAGGGAGACGAGGGGCGCACCGGGTGGTGCGCCCTTTCGTTTTCGGGGTGGGTAGGTGCGGGAAGTTTCCTAATTCAATTGAAGATCGATCCGCTATAAATCGGATTCAGCTTTCGGTATCGTCTAGGTAGTTAGCAAAACTACAGGTTGGTGTAATGGTGATATCGATAAAAAATTCGTTTCGATGCCGGTGCCTTTTCCACCGCGCGCGGCGGGTTGCGAATGGCGGCGCGGTGGCTGCGATGGCCGGTCTGTTGGCTTCGGCCATGCCCGCGTACGCTGACGAGATCACTTACGGATACGACGCACTGGGCAGGCTCACGTCTGTTTCCGTGGCGGGCGCAACCGCGTATTACGACTACGACGCGGCGGGCAATATAACGGCGATCCGTCGGCAGGCAATGGTGTCCTCCACGTCTTCTGCGCCCGGCGCGACGGCTGCGCAATCTTCTGGCGCTCAAGTCCCCGTTTCCGCGCTCGCCTCTACGGCAACCAGCCTGCGCTAGCCGAGCGCGTCACCTCTTTTCCTCCCGGGAACCCCATGCAAGTCTTTGATGCCCTGGTGGCGCGTCGTGCGCTGCGGCGTCCGTTCGTTCTGTTGCTGTTCTTCATGTTGCTGTCGTGGTTCGTGGTGCCGCATGCGCATGCCAACGACTATTGCAACAGCCGATACATTGCCGCTGGTGCTTATCCCGCCGATCCGCAATGTCCGCTGAAGGCGGCGGCCGCCGACTTCGGCGGCATGGGCGGTTACGTGTGTGGCGATCCAAACGTGATCGCGGAATATTGCAGCGGCCCGGCGGGGACCGACACCACCGAACCAGCGTCGCCTGAAGGCAGCATGCCCGACGTGGGAGGGAACGACTGTTCGAGCGACGCCACGGCCGGTTGTGGCAACAGCACCTCGGGCGCCGATCCGGTGAACCTGTACACAGGCCAGTTCTACCAGTACGCGCATGACCTGTCGGTTGCAGATACAGCCGGAAGCCTTGATCTCACGCGGGTCTACCGTAGCGGCGCTTACGATGCGTCGGGCAATCCGTTGGCCGGTGCCTTTGGCGTCGGGATGAGTTTTACCTACGACACGATCCTTGCCATGAGCACTGATCGTCAGCGGTTCGAGTTGCGCGAGGCGTCAGGCATTCGCGTGCCGTTCACGCCGCGCGCGGGTAGCAGCAAGATCTGGGACGACCTGACAAGCCCGGGAGAGTACTACCGCGCGCGGATCGATGCCGTCGGCAGTTCGGGCATGACGCTGACGTTGCGCGATGGGCGGACTCAGCAGTTCACGATGATTGCCGGCGTCTATCGTCTGGTCCGGTTGCAGGACCGCAATGGCAACGCTGTCGTGATCGCACGCGACAGCAAAACGGGCGCGGTCATGACCGTCAGCAGCCCGAACGGCCGATTGCTCGATTTCACTTCGGTCACTGGCAGCCGCGGCACGCCGCTGGTTTCGCGCGTCAGCGATCCGCTCAAACGTCAAGTGAACTACCAGTACGACGGTCAGGACCGGCTGATCCAGTTCACGGACGCGGGCGGTGGTGTATGGCGATACGGCTGGGACAACCAGAGCCGTCTTGTCACTGTCACCGATCCTCTGGGCAACGTTCAGGTGAACAATACTTACGGGAATGGGCGCGACCTGAAGGACCGCGTTGTCTCGCAGAAGCTCGCTGACAACAGTACGTTCGGCTTCGCATACACGGTGGTCAACGGCAAGGTTGTGCAGACCGAAGTGACGGACCGCCGCGGCAGTGTTCGCCGGCTGGAATTCGATGCGAGCGGCCACGTCTTGCGCAATACCTATCCAGCCGGGCTCGACATTGTCCAGGTCCAGACCTATGCGTATGACGCCACCGGTCGGGTGACGAACCGCACATGGGCGGATCGCCAGTACAGCTACGCCTATGACACGAATGGCAACCGCATCGGCGAGGCCGATCAATACGGCACGCTGGTTACGCGTAGCTTCGACAGTTACAGTCGGCTGCTCACGGAGGCACAGGCCGGCGACCCGCAGCGCGGCGTGAGCACGATCTACGCGTACGACGCGAAAGGCAATCTCCTGACGGTCACGGACCGGCTCGGTAACCGTACGACGCTGACGAACGATAGCCGTGGGCGCCCTCTTACGGTGACCGATGCCCTGAAGGGCTTGACGAAATATGTCTGGACCGGCGCTGATCTGACCAGTGTCACGGATCCACTAAACCGTACTACCCAATTCACGACTGATGCCGCCGGCCGGTTGACGGCGGTACAGGATCCGCTCGGCAATAGGACGTGGCGCACGCTCGATGCACTGGACCGGACTACGGATGTCACCGACGCCGCAGGCGGGGTGAGCCACTTCACATGGGACAGTGGCGCTCACCTGCTCAGTCAGGTCGATCCAAAGGGTGTCACGACGCGCTACACGTACGACGCGATTGGCCGCCCGCGCACTAAAACCGATCCGTTGGGGCACAGTGAAACGTATACGTGGAACAGCGCCGGACAGATCGAGTCGTTAACTGACCGTAAAGGTCAGGTGACGAGCTACACCTACGATGCCGCTGGCCGCGCTTTGCAGACGGACTTCCGGACGGAGCCTGGCGCGTTGCCGGTTCGAAGCTGGGCGTATGGCTGGAACGATGCACTCGACAAGCTGAACGGCACGCGCGACTTCATTCCTACCGCGGACGGTCGGCACCAGAAGGAAGTCGATACGGTATTCCACTACGACAGCCTTACCGGCAAGCTGGTCCGCGCATTGGAGATCCCGACGTTTCAAGGAATCTGGACGTATCGCTACGCGCCCGACACCCGTGATCTGGCCGGCATCGATATGGATCGCGCAACGGTGAACTACAGCCGTGACGCGGAACATCGGGTGACCCAGATCCAGTATGAGGTAAATGATGAAGCGCCACGCACGTTCAATTACGCGTACGACCCGCTGGGGCGGCCCGGTCAGGTCACGTTTGCCAATGGCATCGTGGCAACCTATACGTGGGACGCCGCGAGCCAGTTAACGGGCATCACCTACAGGCGTGCTGACGGAAACGTACTGGGCGACCTGACATATGGCTACGACCTTGCAGGCCGGCGCACCAGAGCAGGTGGCAGTCTTGCGAAGGTCAACCTGCCGCAGGCGGTGAGTGACGCGCAGTACAACGGCGCGAATCAGTTGACGCGCTGGGCGGGGAAGACACTGTCGTACGACCTGAACGGCAATCTCGCTAGCGATGGTGTGAATCAATTTGGCTGGAACGAGCAGAATCTGCTGAGGCAGATCAGCGGCGGCGTGACGGCCAGCTTCAGTTACGACATGTTCGGCCGGCGCAACGATCGCACGGTCGATGGCCACCGCATGCAGACGGCCTGGATTGGCGATGAACTGAACTTCATGGTGCCGGATGGTGACTGGTCACAGCGTATTCGCATGTTCTCGCCTTATCAGGCAGGCGGCCCGGATGAGCTGACGTTCCGGCGTATTGGTGACGACGCGAGCCTGGACAGGTATGTGCTGCGCGATGCGAATAATAATGTGATCGCGCTCACGGATGCGGATCAGCAAAGTCAGACGCAGTACAGCTATGAGCCATACGGCGCGACTGTTCAGACAGGTGTTGCCGATCCCAACCCGCAGCAGTACACCGGGCGGGAGAATGATGGGACGGGGTTGTATTACTATCGGAACCGCTACTACAACCCGGCGACCGCAAGATTCATCAGTGAGGACCCCATAGGCTGGGCAAGTGGGCAGACGAACGCGTATGCTTACGTGGGTGGGAATCCGGTGCAGTTCAGCGATCCGGAGGGGTTGCAGATGGCGTTCCCCATTCCAGTGGGTCCGATGCCAGGTGGAGGGGGTGGGCAGGCTGGTGGTGTCCCGCGGTGGTTTAACGATCTGGTCAGCGGACCAACATGGGTGAAGCCGCCGGCAAATGCCTACGATCCGAACGGACCGAAGGCGCCCGGTAAGCCCTCAGCGGCGGATGGGTATCAAGATCCCAAGAATGGTGAAAATTGGGTACCCAATCCAAATCCGGGAAAGGGAGGTTCTGCGTGGGGATGGGAAGATTCCAGTGGGGACGTCTGGTGTCCGACCGGACAGGGCGGCAATGCCCACGGCGGTCCACATTGGGATGTTCAATCTCCCGGGGGACGTAACAGAAACGTCAGACCTGCAAGGCAGTGATGAAGAACATTCAGATCATTGATGGGGCACAGAATTGCGTTTATGACATATTCTCTGCTACCGATGAAGAGTTTGCTTTGCTGTTTCCAGGTGGAACCGACATTGCCTTTATTGATGAGGTTTACGCGGGAGGAGATCAACGGTTGCTTGACGTGGCATTCAAAAGTATCTGGCAACGTCGGGTCAAAAAAGCGGAAGCTTGTGGCATTCACGGGATCATCTTCTATGAACTTGAAGAGAAGAAGGCATACTACCCGACAAGGCGAGATGAGGAAGCTACCAATCCTGATGGTTCCAATCTTCGGTAGTTATGTATGAATGCCACTGGAAGACAGTGTCCTGTTGGGCATTGCTAGCATAAGTCTGAAGTTGCAATCTGAACGAGGGGCCGCATTTGCGGCCCTTCTGTATTTAAAGCGGTGTAATGATGAGTTTCTGGTGTTCGACGGTGATACGCACGCGCTGTCCGGGCTCAAAGCCGGCGGTTTCGATCCATCGTCCGGAGAGCTTCATCCACGGAAAGGTGGCCGGCTCCTTGCGCATATGGAAGGGCAGGCGTGCCGGTTTCTGGTAGCGCCAGGATTCCTGGATGGTGACAGAGCGTTCGGTGACGGGTGGACGTGCTTTATGATTGGCATCAGCCATGATCAACTCCTTGTGTGAGTTGGTGGTGGTCAGCGGGCGGTGAGTGTTGACGCACTCATTGCCCGCGCTGCGTTTACATCACTTCAGTCTGGACGACCATCGTTCGGCCTCGTACTTGATGATCATGCCTTCGAGCAGTTGCTTGATAACGGACTGCTGCTTCCTGGGCATGCTGGCGATGGCCTGGAACTGCATGGCCAGATCGGCGTCAGGCTCAAGCTCCTCTTCCTCAAAAATCAGGGAATCGGTGGTCACACGCAAGGTCCTGGCAATCTTCTTGATAGCCTCCAGGGACGGTTGCGAGGTACCGGCTTCATAGCGCTTGATCTGGGTGATGTGCAGGCCGATGGCGTCGGCCAGTGCCTGCTGTGTCAGGCCCTTCTGCTTGCGCAGGGTGGCGAGTCGTGCGGCGATGCTCATAGTAGAAAACCAGTGAGTCGAGAACGCCACGATCGTATCCCCACGAAAACATCAAACTTGACATTGGTAGCATACAAGATACTAAAATATAGAACAAGAGAGTCTTGACAGGTTTTAGCCAAAGGACGGTTTGATGGCCCGTATTCCGGATGCAGAGCTTGAGCGCCTGAAGGCCGAGGTGTCGGTGGAGCAGCTCGTGCGCGCGCACGGCATCGGGCTCGTGAAGTCGGGACGCGACTGGCGGGGGCGCTGTCCGTTCCATGAGGACGGCACGCCGTCGCTGGTGGTGACGCCTTCGAAGAACCTGTGGCACTGCTTCGGCTGCGGGCTCGGCGGTGGTCCGGTGGACTGGGCGATGAAGGCGAACGGGATCTCGTTCCGGCACGCGGTGGAGCTGCTGCGTGAGGGGATTCCTGCTTTAGCGGCCAAAGCGGGCGAGCGCACGACGGTGCGCGCGCTGGAGTCGCCGGTGTCGGTGGAGGTGGATGATGCGGCGCTGCTCGATCAGGTGGTGGACTATTACCATCAGAGCCTGAAGAGCTCGCCCGAGGCGCTGGCGTACCTGGAGAAGCGCGGCATTGCGGCGGCGGTGGAACCGTTCAGGCTGGGGTTTGCGAACCGGACGCTGGGGCTGCGGCTGCCTGAGAAAAATCGTGTTGCGGGCGAGGCGATCCGCACGCGGCTGCAGCGAATCGGGGTGATCCGCGAGAGCGGTCATGAGCACCTGAACGGATGCATCGTGTTCGGGTGGCGTGACGAAGCGGGGCATGTTGCGGGGCTGTACGGGCGCAAGATTGTGGAGAACCAGGCGCGCAACCTGCCGAAGCATCTGTATCTGCCGGGGCCGCATCGCGGGGTGTTCAACGCGGACGGTGTGCGTGGCCAGCGGGAAGTGATCGTGTGCGAATCGGTCATTGATGCGCTGACGTTCTGGTGTGCGGGGTGTACGAATGTGACGGCCGCGTTTGGTGCGGACGGGTTCACGGAGGATCACCTTGCGCTGTTCAGGGCGCAGGGCGTCGAGCGGGTCATCATCGCGTACGACCGGGATGCGGCGGGCGATGCGGGCGCGCAGAAGCTGGCACAGCGGCTCACGGTCGAGGGGATCGGATGCTACCGGGTGCAGTTCCCGCACGGACTGGACGCGAATGAATATGCGCTGAAGGTGACGCCAGCGGCGAAGAGCCTGGGTGTGCTGGTGCGGCGTGCGCAGTGGCTCGGCAATGGGGCGGCGCCTGTGCGTGAGGTGGTGGTGCCCACTCCTTCGTTAGCGGCTGGAAGTGCGCGGGCCGCGAAGCCGGTGCCGGTTGCAGGGCTGGCGGCAGAGGTGGCTCCGTTACCGCGTAACGCTGAACCACCCACCTCTTTAGCCGCTAAAGAAGCGGTCGTGCTGCCGGCGAGCGTTGAGCCCGCGGCGCCGGCATTCGATATCCCGTGCGAGGTGAGTGGGTCGGAGATCGTGTTCGCGCTGGATCCGGTGCGCTACCGTGTGCGCGGGTTCGATGCCAGGGCGAAGGCGACGGCGGGCGTGCTGAAGGTGAATGTTCTGGCGAGCGTGGGCGAGCGGTTCCACGTCGACACGTTCGACCTGTACCACGCGAAGGCGCGGGCGAACTACATCGCGCGGGCGGCGGCGGAGTTGCGGCTGACCGATGATGTGGTGAAGGCGGACCTCGGGCGGGTATTACTGAAGCTGGAGATGTTGCAGGCGGCGGCCGATGCGCCGGCGGCCGGCGCACAGATGAGGGCCGATGAAGAGCGCGCGGCGCTCGAACTGCTGCGCACGCCGGCGCTGCTTGAGCGGATCGTGACGGACTTCGCGGCGTGTGGCGTGGTGGGCGAGGAAACGAACAAGCTCATCGGGTATCTGGCTGCGGTGTCGCGCAAACTCGATACGCCGCTGGCGGTGGTGGTCCAGAGCTCGAGCGCGGCGGGCAAGAGCTCGCTGATGGATGCGGTGCTGGCGTTCGTGCCGGAAGAGGAGCGGATCAAGTACTCGGCGATGACCGGGCAGAGTCTCTTTTACATGGGCGAGACGAACCTGAAGCACAAGGTGCTGGCGATCTGCGAGGAGGAAGGGGCGAGCCGTGCGGCGTATGCGTTAAAGCTGCTGCAAAGCGATGGTGAGCTGACGATTGCATCGACGGGCAAGGATGCGCAGACGGGCAACCTGGTGACGCAGGAATACCGTGTTGAGGGTCCGGTGTCGATCATGCTGACGACGACGGCGATCGAGATCGATGAGGAACTGCTGAACCGCTGCCTGATCCTGACGGTCGACGAGGGACGTGAGCAGACCGAGGCGATCCACCGGCTGCAGCGTCACAAGCGGACGCTCGACGGGCTGAAGCTGAAGGCGCAGAAAGAGCGCGTGCTGTCGTTACACCGTAACGCACAACGGTTGCTGAAACCGCTGGCTGTGGTGAATCCGTACGCGGACCAGTTGACGTTCCAGTCGGAGCGTACGCGCATGCGCCGCGACCACGAAAAGTACCTGACGCTGATCGACACGATTGCGTTGCTGCACCAGTACCAGCGGGAAGTGAAAACGGTGCGGCATGCTGGGGCCGAGCTGGCCTATATCGAGGTGACGCTGGCCGACATTGAACAGGCAAACCATCTGGTGCATGAGGTGCTGGGCCGGAGCCTGGACGAGTTGCCGCCGGTGACGCGGCGGGTGCTGGAAGAGATTGCCCAGGCGGTGAAGGCGAAGCCGTTGCCGCGTGCGTCGGTGCGCTTCAGCCGGCGCGAGGTGCGGGAGTGGACGGGGCTCGGTGACACGCCGCTGCGCAAGCACCTTGAACGGCTGGTCGAACTGGAATACCTGCTGACGCACCGCGGGCAGCGTGGGCAGAGCTTCGAATACGAACTGATGTATGACGGCGACGGCAGCGACGCGACGCACCTGGCGGGTTTGCTGGATGTGACTACGATTGGCAGTTCGCCCCCCGGTGAAGGTGAGTTCGCTCCCGGTTCGCTCTGCCAGAACTCCCCTTCTGCTCCCCCATTGCTCCCTGTGCAAAACCGCGCAGATTCAGGCGGTGAAAGGCCGTGCGGCGATGAGTCGGGAAACGAAGCAGAACTGCATATCTACGGGAATAAAAAACCGGATGTGGCAGTGCGTACGTCGTACCAGCGGGAGCCGATGTGATGGAAAGCGGTGAAGTGGTGCGACGCAGGAAGCGCAAGCTGCGGAAGAAGCGCAGCGACGCGGTGCACACGCCTGAGCACGTGGAGAGCGCGCTGATGGTGTTTGTTAAAGGGTATCTGGACTGGCTGGCGGTGACGGGTCGCACGGAGCAGACGGTGCGCAGCCGGTTGGTGGCGCTGGAGCGGTTCGTGCGGTGGTGCGCGGAGCGCAGCCTGAGCCGTCCGCAGGAGCTCACGCGTTCGGTGCTGGAGGCGTACCAGCGATACCTGTACCTGTACCGCAAGCAGGACGGCAAGCCGCTGACGATCCGCACGCAGCAGACGATGCTCACGCCGCTGCGCGGGTGGTGCCGGTGGCTCTCGCGCGAGCAGCACGTGCAGTACAACGCGGCGGCGGAGCTGGTGCTGCCGCGCGCTCCGAAGCTGCTGCCGAAGGTGGTGCTGTCGGTGGTGCAGGTTGAGCGGCTGATGGATCAGCCGGACGTGGGCGGACTGACGGGGGCGCGTGATCGCGCGATCCTCGAGGTGCTGTACAGCACGGGGATGCGGCGCATGGAACTGATCGGGCTGACGATCTCTGACATCGATCTGTCTGGCGGCACGGTGATGATCCGGCAGGGCAAGGGCCGGCGGGACCGGTATATCCCGCTGGGCGAGCGTGCGTGCTACTGGGTGGAGTGGTACTGCGACCGGATACGGCCGTCGCATGCGGTGAGGGCCGACGAATGGACGCTGTTCCTGACGGACTACGGCGAGCCGTTCGGCAAGGGACGGCTGTCTGATCTGGTGAAGCGTTACATGGAGAGGGCGGGCATCCGAGAGGGGGCGTGTCACGTGCTGCGGCACGCGTGCGCGACGCACATGCTGGAGAACGGTGCGGATATCCGGTTCATCCAGGCGCTGCTGGGCCATGCGGACCTGTCGAGCACGCAGATCTACACGCAGGTGGCGATCGGGAAACTGAAGGAGATCCACGCGGCGACGCATCCGGCGAAGCTGGAGCGTGATGCGCTCTCCCTCCTAGTCGCTATCGAGGCCGAAGCGGACGGGGACGCCGAATAAGGGAGTGCGGACCTGGCGGTCCGATGGTGAGGAAGATCCAGCGGCCTGCGGCCGGAGACCTGGAGGGGCCGGGGGTAAATTGCCTGTCCCCTGCGGGCCAGTCAATTAAACATAACGCTCAGAAATTAGCACCGGTTAGCGGGCCGGCCTCGCTCCACCTGTCCCGTTGGCCGGCCCGCTAACCGGTGCTAATTTGCGTTATGTCTGGCGCCCCCGGCCCGGCCGGGTGCGCGAGGCGCACAGCAATACATCAGGGCCGCTGTGCGGCCGGAACCTGGTGCACGCAACAGCAATGCATGGCGCTGCGCGCAAGGCAAAGTCAGGGGCCGCGAGGCGGCCGGTCATGGAGTGAGCCCCGCCCACCCGTCAGTCTGCTGCGCGCGGGCTGCGGCCGCGGTGCGGCCTTCGCTGCGTGCTCGCAGCCTGCCTCCCGTCCGCCCCCATGGGGCTCCCCAATGTGCCGTTACTGCGTAACGGAAAACAGACCCCTAACGAAAAAGCGCAAAGCGTGCTTCGCATGCGGTGCAAGCCGCCATGTCGTCTTGCACCGCATTGCTGAGCGTAGAACCCGGTGGCCGTCAAGGCTGCCCTTCGGCGCGCGGTGCGCGGCCCTGACGGAGTAAGCGCGTGAGGTCAGCGAGGCATCGTTACCGCGTAACGAAGGCTTGCGCGATTCTGGCGCAGTGGGACACGACGGCCCTGTTCCGCCGGGTTTGCCGTCTCCCTTCGGGAGCCGTCAAACCCGGCGGGCGACAGCAACGTTACCCATCCGGCCAGGTGTCGTTACGCGGTAACACCTGGCATGCTGGAGTTACTGCGTAACGATCAATGAGGAGGCTTCATGGCAATGAGTAGTGCGCAACGGCAGGCGGCGTATCGTGAGCGGCATCTGAAGGACGAGAACGGCAAGGGCGAGCGGTTGAGCCTGGTGATTGACCTGCATGCGAAGCGGGCACTGGAGCGGGTCGCTGCGTGTTACGGCGTCACGCAACGGGCGATGCTGGAGCGACTGCTGGTGCAGGCCGAAGAGGCGGCGCTGAAGCGGGCAGGGAAGTTACCCCGCGGGCAGGCTGATTACTACGCTGGACGGTTGAATCTGGATATCTGAGGCGTTACGCGGTAACGGCGGCGGCCCTCCTGTTACTGCGTAACGACACTGAAGCCACACTTGTTTCGAGATACGAATCAATCGAGAATCGCGTCTGGAAAAAATTCTCTGGCCGGCGAAGTCGATATGCGGGGAAAGCTTGCCGGATAAGGGAAAGCGGCCCGTGTGAGGGCGGATTCGTGTCGGGGCGTTGGTTTACTATCGGAACCGCTACTACAACCCGGCGACCGCAAGATTCATCAGTGAGGACCCCATAGGCTGGGCGAGTGGGCAGACGAACGCGTATGCTTACGTGGGTGGGAATCCGGTGCAGTTCAGCGATCCGGAGGGGTTGCAGATGGCGTTCCCCATTCCAGTGGGTCCGATGCCAGGTGGAGGGGGTGGGCAGTCAGGTGGTGTTCCGCAGTGGTTTACCGATTGGGTGAACTCGATATCTGGTCCGCTTTCCAACAGGGAGAAGGACGTACCGAATAAGGGACCGGCAAATGAGTGGATCGATGGCGAAAATCGCTCTCGAAAATATGGTCCCGACGGACAGCCTGTCCTCGACATTGATAAACCGCATCAAGGTTATCCGAGGCCGCATGTTCACGAGTGGCCGGACGGGAAGCGCGAGCACCCGGGGCGCGATATTTGTCCGTTACCAAACGGTTGATTTGCGGAGTGGAAAGTTTTTGCTTGGAGGTCAGACATGAAATGGGACGAATTCATGGAGTGCGAGTTTTATTCCGTTTCGGTGGAACCTGTTGCAGGCGAACGGAACGTCTTAATAAGAATTCTGGACCATGAGAAGACGCGATGGCTGCTGACGGCATCCGGTGTGAAATATTTTTCGCTGGATGAAATGATGTTGCAGAACGTAATCGAGAGTATTCGTGTGTACGATTCGTCTGCTGCCGGCGCACAAGCTGTAGAGCTCAAGGAGAAAATACTCTCCTTGCTCCAGGGCCGATCGCCGCGAGCAGGAGATAATTCGTCGTTGTGTGAGGTAGTAGAAAGGCTAGTCGGTGAGATACAGGATTCGCTACGCGTGTTACTGGAAATTCGGCCAATTTACGGAGGAAGTGTGCTTTTGATTGCGAAAAACGTCGATTTGCAATGTGAATCTGCATAGCGTTGGCTTGCAAATCCAAGGCACAACTTGAACATGTCGAAGACCACTGGCGCAACCACTTTGCTGGTGTGCCGAACAAGTAGGTCGAATCCTTGAAATTGCCTGATGCATGATAGAAGGGCCGCGGCCCTTCTGCATTTAAAGCGGCGTAATGATGAGTTTCTGGTGTTCGACGGTGATACGCACGCGCTGTCCGGGCTCAAAGCCGGCGGTTTCGATCCATCGTCCGGAGAGCTTCATCCACGGAAAGGTGGCCGGCTCCTTGCGCATATGGAAGGGCAGGCGTGCCGGTTTCTGGTAGCGCCAGGATTCCTGGATGGTGACAGAGCGTTCGGTGACGGGTGGACGTGCTTTATGATTGGCATCAGCCATGATCAACTCCTTGTGTGAGTTGGTGGTGGTCAGCGGGCGGTGAGTGTTGACGCACTCATTGCCCGCGCTGCGTTTACATCACTTCAGTCTGGACGACCATCGTTCGGCCTCGTACTTGATGATCATGCCTTCGAGCAGTTGCTTGATAACGGACTGCTGCTTCCTGGGCATGCTGGCGATGGCCTGGAACTGCATGGCCAGATCGGCGTCAGGCTCAAGCTCCTCTTCCTCAAAAATCAGGGAATCGGTGGTCACACGCAAGGTCCTGGCAATCTTCTTGATAGCCTCCAGGGACGGTTGCGAGGTACCGGCTTCATAGCGCTTGATCTGGGTGATGTGCAGGCCGATGGCGTCGGCCAGTGCCTGCTGTGTCAGGCCCTTCTGCTTGCGCAGGGTGGCGAGTCGTGCGGCGATGCTCATAGTAGAAAACCAGTGAGTCGAGAACGCCACGATCGTATCCCCACGAAAACATCAAACTTGACATTGGTAGCATACAAGATACTAAAATATAGAACAAGAGAGTCTTGACAGGTTTTAGCCAAAGGACGGTTTGATGGCCCGTATTCCGGATGCAGAGCTTGAGCGCCTGAAGGCCGAGGTGTCGGTGGAGCAGCTCGTGCGCGCGCACGGCATCGGGCTCGTGAAGTCGGGACGCGACTGGCGGGGGCGCTGTCCGTTCCATGAGGACGGCACGCCGTCGCTGGTGGTGACGCCTTCGAAGAACCTGTGGCACTGCTTCGGCTGCGGGCTCGGCGGTGGTCCGGTGGACTGGGCGATGAAGGCGAACGGGATCTCGTTCCGGCACGCGGTGGAGCTGCTGCGTGAGGGGATTCCTGCTTTAGCGGCCAAAGCGGGCGAGCGCACGACGGTGCGCGCGCTGGAGTCGCCGGTGTCGGTGGAGGTGGATGATGCGGCGCTGCTCGATCAGGTGGTGGACTATTACCATCAGAGCCTGAAGAGCTCGCCCGAGGCGCTGGCGTACCTGGAGAAGCGCGGCATTGCGGCGGCGGTGGAACCGTTCAGGCTGGGGTTTGCGAACCGGACGCTGGGGCTGCGGCTGCCTGAGAAAAATCGTGTTGCGGGCGAGGCGATCCGCACGCGGCTGCAGCGAATCGGGGTGATCCGCGAGAGCGGTCATGAGCACCTGAACGGATGCATCGTGTTCGGGTGGCGTGACGAAGCGGGGCATGTTGCGGGGCTGTACGGGCGCAAGATTGTGGAGAACCAGGCGCGCAACCTGCCGAAGCATCTGTATCTGCCGGGGCCGCATCGCGGGGTGTTCAACGCGGACGGTGTGCGTGGCCAGCGGGAAGTGATCGTGTGCGAATCGGTCATTGATGCGCTGACGTTCTGGTGTGCGGGGTGTACGAATGTGACGGCCGCGTTTGGTGCGGACGGGTTCACGGAGGATCACCTTGCGCTGTTCAGGGCGCAGGGCGTCGAGCGGGTCATCATCGCGTACGACCGGGATGCGGCGGGCGATGCGGGCGCGCAGAAGCTGGCACAGCGGCTCACGGTCGAGGGGATCGGATGCTACCGGGTGCAGTTCCCGCACGGACTGGACGCGAATGAATATGCGCTGAAGGTGACGCCAGCGGCGAAGAGCCTGGGTGTGCTGGTGCGGCGTGCGCAGTGGCTCGGCAATGGGGCGGCGCCTGTGCGTGAGGTGGTGGTGCCCACTCCTTCGTTAGCGGCTGGAAGTGCGCGGGCCGCGAAGCCGGTGCCGGTTGCAGGGCTGGCGGCAGAGGTGGCTCCGTTACCGCGTAACGCTGAACCACCCACCTCTTTAGCCGCTAAAGAAGCGGTCGTGCTGCCGGCGAGCGTTGAGCCCGCGGCGCCGGCATTCGATATCCCGTGCGAGGTGAGTGGGTCGGAGATCGTGTTCGCGCTGGATCCGGTGCGCTACCGTGTGCGCGGGTTCGATGCCAGGGCGAAGGCGACGGCGGGCGTGCTGAAGGTGAATGTTCTGGCGAGCGTGGGCGAGCGGTTCCACGTCGACACGTTCGACCTGTACCACGCGAAGGCGCGGGCGAACTACATCGCGCGGGCGGCGGCGGAGTTGCGGCTGACCGATGATGTGGTGAAGGCGGACCTCGGGCGGGTATTACTGAAGCTGGAGATGTTGCAGGCGGCGGCCGATGCGCCGGCGGCCGGCGCACAGATGAGGGCCGATGAAGAGCGCGCGGCGCTCGAACTGCTGCGCACGCCGGCGCTGCTTGAGCGGATCGTGACGGACTTCGCGGCGTGTGGCGTGGTGGGCGAGGAAACGAACAAGCTCATCGGGTATCTGGCTGCGGTGTCGCGCAAACTCGATACGCCGCTGGCGGTGGTGGTCCAGAGCTCGAGCGCGGCGGGCAAGAGCTCGCTGATGGATGCGGTGCTGGCGTTCGTGCCGGAAGAGGAGCGGATC
Organism: Paraburkholderia dioscoreae; assembly: GCF_902459535.1. Taxonomy (NCBI): domain Bacteria; kingdom Pseudomonadati; phylum Pseudomonadota; class Betaproteobacteria; order Burkholderiales; family Burkholderiaceae; genus Paraburkholderia; species Paraburkholderia dioscoreae. Next base: position 3,406,695 of record NZ_LR699554.1, on the reverse strand, counting down.
AAGTACTCGGCGATGACCGGGCAGAGTCTCTTTTACATGGGCGAGACGAACCTGAAGCACAAGGTGCTGGCGATCTGCGAGGAGGAAGGGGCGAGCCGTGCGGCGTATGCGTTAAAGCTGCTGCAAAGCGATGGTGAGCTGACGATTGCATCGACGGGCAAGGATGCGCAGACGGGCAACCTGGTGACGCAGGAATACCGTGTTGAGGGTCCGGTGTCGATCATGCTGACGACGACGGCGATCGAGATCGATGAGGAACTGCTGAACCGCTGCCTGATCCTGACGGTCGACGAGGGACGTGAGCAGACCGAGGCGATCCACCGGCTGCAGCGTCACAAGCGGACGCTCGACGGGCTGAAGCTGAAGGCGCAGAAAGAGCGCGTGCTGTCGTTACACCGTAACGCACAACGGTTGCTGAAACCGCTGGCTGTGGTGAATCCGTACGCGGACCAGTTGACGTTCCAGTCGGAGCGTACGCGCATGCGCCGCGACCACGAAAAGTACCTGACGCTGATCGACACGATTGCGTTGCTGCACCAGTACCAGCGGGAAGTGAAAACGGTGCGGCATGCTGGGGCCGAGCTGGCCTATATCGAGGTGACGCTGGCCGACATTGAACAGGCAAACCATCTGGTGCATGAGGTGCTGGGCCGGAGCCTGGACGAGTTGCCGCCGGTGACGCGGCGGGTGCTGGAAGAGATTGCCCAGGCGGTGAAGGCGAAGCCGTTGCCGCGTGCGTCGGTGCGCTTCAGCCGGCGCGAGGTGCGGGAGTGGACGGGGCTCGGTGACACGCCGCTGCGCAAGCACCTTGAACGGCTGGTCGAACTGGAATACCTGCTGACGCACCGCGGGCAGCGTGGGCAGAGCTTCGAATACGAACTGATGTATGACGGCGACGGCAGCGACGCGACGCACCTGGCGGGTTTGCTGGATGTGACTACGATTGGCAGTTCGCCCCCCGGTGAAGGTGAGTTCGCTCCCGGTTCGCTCTGCCAGAACTCCCCTTCTGCTCCCCCATTGCTCCCTGTGCAAAACCGCGCAGATTCAGGCGGTGAAAGGCCGTGCGGCGATGAGTCGGGAAACGAAGCAGAACTGCATATCTACGGGAATAAAAAACCGGATGTGGCAGTGCGTACGTCGTACCAGCGGGAGCCGATGTGATGGAAAGCGGTGAAGTGGTGCGACGCAGGAAGCGCAAGCTGCGGAAGAAGCGCAGCGACGCGGTGCACACGCCTGAGCACGTGGAGAGCGCGCTGATGGTGTTTGTTAAAGGGTATCTGGACTGGCTGGCGGTGACGGGTCGCACGGAGCAGACGGTGCGCAGCCGGTTGGTGGCGCTGGAGCGGTTCGTGCGGTGGTGCGCGGAGCGCAGCCTGAGCCGTCCGCAGGAGCTCACGCGTTCGGTGCTGGAGGCGTACCAGCGATACCTGTACCTGTACCGCAAGCAGGACGGCAAGCCGCTGACGATCCGCACGCAGCAGACGATGCTCACGCCGCTGCGCGGGTGGTGCCGGTGGCTCTCGCGCGAGCAGCACGTGCAGTACAACGCGGCGGCGGAGCTGGTGCTGCCGCGCGCTCCGAAGCTGCTGCCGAAGGTGGTGCTGTCGGTGGTGCAGGTTGAGCGGCTGATGGATCAGCCGGACGTGGGCGGACTGACGGGGGCGCGTGATCGCGCGATCCTCGAGGTGCTGTACAGCACGGGGATGCGGCGCATGGAACTGATCGGGCTGACGATCTCTGACATCGATCTGTCTGGCGGCACGGTGATGATCCGGCAGGGCAAGGGCCGGCGGGACCGGTATATCCCGCTGGGCGAGCGTGCGTGCTACTGGGTGGAGTGGTACTGCGACCGGATACGGCCGTCGCATGCGGTGAGGGCCGACGAATGGACGCTGTTCCTGACGGACTACGGCGAGCCGTTCGGCAAGGGACGGCTGTCTGATCTGGTGAAGCGTTACATGGAGAGGGCGGGCATCCGAGAGGGGGCGTGTCATGTGTTGCGGCACGCGTGCGCGACGCACATGCTGGAGAACGGTGCGGATATCCGGTTCATCCAGGCGCTGCTGGGCCATGCGGACCTGTCGAGCACGCAGATCTACACGCAGGTGGCGATCGGCAAACTGAAGCTGGGGGGCGACAATGAGTACGTCCGGTGTACCGACATTCATCTTGGCCGGTAGTGATGAGTCGGAGGCGGCGTAGCCGCCGAAGACGAGGAACTGCCGGCGGCGCCGGATCGGCGGGGCTTAGGATGGCTGACTGAATCTAAAAAGAGGCGGTCAGCCCATGTCTGGAAGCCGCATCACCGACCAGCAGGTCCGCCTCTATATGAACCATCGCAAACACCATCCGCAGAAGCTCGCTGCGGCGAAGTCAGGCATGAGCGAGCGCACGGCGCGGCGTGTCGAACACGAAGCCGGACTACCGTCACAGCAGCCGCGGCGCTACTGGCGCTCGCGCCCAGATCCGTTCGCCGATGTCTGGGAGAGCGAAGTGGTCCCATTGCTACGCGCTGCGCCAAAGCTGAAGGCGATCACTCTGCTGCGTAAATTGCAGGAGGACCATCCCGAGCGCTTTCCGGACAGCATGCGGCGCACGTTTGAGCGACATGTCAGCCAGTGGCGCGCGCTCGAAGGGCCGAACCAGGAAGTGTTCTTCCCTCAAACATATCAGCCCGGCGCACGAGGCCTGTCGGACTTCACGCACATGGGCAAGCTGTGCGTAACGATTGGCGGGATCCCGTTCAACCACCTGCTGTATCACTTCGTGCTGGCGTTCTCGCGCTGGGAGTACGCCAGCGTGGTCGATGGCGGGGAGAGCTTCCAGGCGCTCGCGACGGGATTGCAGAACGCGCTGTGGCAGGCTGGCGGCTGCCCACGCGAACATCGCTCCGACAGCCTGTCGGCGGCCTTCAGGAACCTGCAGGAAGAGGAAGACTTCACAGTTCGCTATGCGGCTCTACTCGAGCACTACGGGATGGAAGGCACGCGCAACAACCGTGGCATGGGTCATGAGAATGGCAGCGTCGAGTCCTCGCATCGCTATCTGAAGGATCAGCTCGATCAGGCCCTGGAGTTGCGAGGTCATCGCGACTTCGCGGACCGCGCCGCGTACGACGAGTTCGTGCGCGGAGTGGTAATGCGCCGCAACCGGCGCAATGCAGCAGCGTTCCAGATCGAGCGCGAACACCTGCTGGACCTGCCTGAGCACCGTACCACCGACTTCGTTGAGGAAGAGGCGCGCGTGACCCGCTGCGGCACGTTCACCGTGCGTTGCGTCCTGTACAGCGCGCCGTCGCGGCTGATCGGTCATCGCCTGAAGGTACGCCTCTACAGTGACCGGCTCGATTGCTATCTGTCTGGCGCGCTCGTGCACAGCACAGCGAGAGCCACGCACACGAGCAAACGGCGCGGTCGCGGCATCGACTACCGGCACTTCATCGAATCACTCAAACGCAAGCCGCAGGCCTTCAGGGGCCTCGCGTTCCGTGACGATCTGTTTCCGCGTGAAGCCTACCGGCGGACCTGGGAGCGGCTCGAGGTAGCACTGACGCCGCGCAGCGCATGCAAGACCATGGTGGGGCTGCTCGAGCTGGCAGGAAACCACGGCGTCGAGGCGCAACTGGCGCAGAGGCTCGATGCATTGCTCGAACTCGGTGAACTGCCCGACCTGAAGGCGCTGTTCGATGAGTTCGCGCCGCGCCAGGCCGAGTGTCCGGTGGTTGTCGTTGACATGCCGTCCGCCGCGCTCTATGACACGTTGCTCGATGAGGAGGTGCTCGCATGAACGCCGCCTACGATGCAGGCCGTATCGCGCTGATGCTCAACGAATTGCGCCTGCCAACCATCGGCCGGTTGTGGCCGGACTTCGCCGATCGCTCAGACAAGGAAAGCTGGCAGGCCTCCCGGTTACTCGGTGCATTGCTCGAACATGAACTCGCCGAGCGGGCCAAACGCAGAATCGAGCGTCATCGCACCGAGTCGCATCTGGATCCGACCAAGACGCTCGCCACCTTCGACTTCGGCGTTGTGCCCATGGTCTCGAAGGCGCATGTGATGGCGCTGGCCACCGGCGATTCGTGGCTTGAGAAAGGCGCCACGATCCTCCTGTTCGGCCCACCCGGCGGCGGGAAAAGTCACTTGGGATCCGCCATCGGCCATGCACTCATCGACGCTGGCTACCGCGTATTGTTCACGCGCACCGGCGAAATCGTGCAGAAGCTCCAGGTCGCGCGTCAGAGTCTGCAACTGCCTTCGGCGCTCGCGAAGCTCGACCGGTTCGACCTGATCATCCTCGATGACCTGTCGTATGTGCGAAAGGACCAGGCGGAAACCAGCGTGTTGTTCGAGCTGATCGCCGAGCGGTATGAGCGCAAAAGTCTTCTGATAACGGCCAATCAGCCGTTCTCGGGCTGGAATGATGTCTTCCCTGACCCCGGCATGACGGTGGCCGCCATCGACCGGCTGGTCCATCACTCGACGATCTTCGAGCTGAACGTCGAAAGCTACCGGCGCCGCAAAGCCAGCGACAAACAGAAGGAGCGACGCCGTCAATTACCCACTGACAACCCGAACGGAGCGACAACCATGGCCAGCTAAACAGCGACAATCACCTCGGCCGACCGGCGCATTGACTCATCAGAATTGCAACTCGCGCTGACCTGTTGCCTCACGTAGTTTGCTACCGGTCGGATTGTCCGGCGGGAGCGGCTCGAGGTGACGAGGCAAATCAGCATGACGGCACGCAAGGAGTTGGTTGCAGCATTGCAGTTGCGATATAGCGGCGCGACGTTCGGTGAGCGGAGCAGAATCCTCGACGAGTTCGTGGCTTTGACGGGGTATCACCGCAAGCACGCCATCCGGGTGCTGCGTGAGAACCCGGGCGCGATAAAAGGGCCGCGCGAGCGCAACCGGCTATACGACGAGGCGGTGCGTCAGGCGTTAACGATGCTGTGGGAAGCGGCCGACCGAATTTGCGGCAAGCGCCTGAAGGCGTTGATTCCAAAGCTGGTTGATGCCATGGAACGGCACGGCCATCTCGACATGGATCCGGTCATCAGGGCCAAGCTACTCCAGGTCAGTGCGGCGACCATCGATCGCATGCTGGCCAATGCGCGTTTGCATATCGATGGGCAGCGCAAACGCCGCAAGGGTGTGGGCTCCGCCATCCGGCGCAGTATCCCGGTGCGTACCTTTGCCGACTGGCGCGATCCGCCGCCGGGCTTCTTCGAGATCGACATGGTCGAACACTGCGGCGGCACAAAGGTAGACGGCGAGTTCGTCCACACGCTGACGTTGACCGATATCGCCAGCGGCTGGACAGAATGTGTGGCCATGCGTCGGCGTAACCAGGTACTGGTTATAGAAGCGTTCGACAAGGTGGCGGCCGATCTGCCATTCGCGATGCTTGGAGTGGATTCGGATAACGACACCGCATTCATGAACCAGAACGTCTTCGACTATTGCAAGGAGCACGGTCTTGAGCAGACCCGCTCGCGGGCCTACAAGAAAAACGATCAGGCTTGGGTGGAGCAGAAGAACGGCTCCGTCGTGCGGCGACTGGTCGGTTATGGCCGACTGAGCGGCACAGATGCAAGGAACGCGCTCGCGCAGCTATACGCGTCATCGCGTCTATACATTAACTTCTTCCAGCCTTCATTCAAGCTGAAGTCCAAGACGCGCGACGGCGCTCGTGTGCACAAGGCCTACTTAACGCCGGCGACGCCGTGCGACCGGCTTCTGGCCCACGACAGCATCGACCTCACCATCAAGGAGAAACTGAAGGCTCAGTTCGATGGTGTCGACCCCGTGCAGCTGCTGCAGGAGATACGGGTGGCCCAGCAGACATTGAGCGAATTCGCGGCCCACGGCGTGCGTGTCGAAGCAGTACCCGAGGAAGAGCCAGACGTTGCAGTGTTCCTCACGAGTCTCGCTTCGGCATGGAAAGAAGGTGAAGCACGTCCGACACATCGGAAGCAGCCCAAGGCAAAGCACTGGTGGAGAAGCCGGGTCGATCCGTTTGCCGACGCATGGCCGGTGATTGAAGGATGGCTCGTCGCCGAGCCCGGTGTTCAGTCCAGGGAGCTAATGAACCGACTGGCCACGATGGTGCCGGATGCGTATGCGAGCAAGGCGCAGCTACGAACGCTGCAACGCAGGGTCAAGGCATGGCGAGCCGAGCGTGTGAGGGAAATGGTTCTAGGAAACACGGGCAGGTCCGCCGACGCGTCAGCTGAAGTGTGAAACGCAAAACCTGAAAGTTGCCGGGGGCCGGGCGCTCCGCGCCCGGGAAACCAGGAAAGAAAGAAAAAAGAAGACGGAACGACAACAACCCCTCGGGTAACATTCCTTCTTGAGGCAACACGCCGGCCAAGATGAATGTCGGTAAACCGGACCTTCTGCTTGACGCTGTCCACTGAAGCAGATCCACGCGGCGACGCATCCGGCGAAGCTGGAGCGTGACGCCCTCTCCCTGCTAGCTGCTATCGACGCTGAAGTGGACGGGGACGCAGAGTAAGGGAGTGCGGGCCTGGCGGCCCGATGGTGAAGAGGGGCCAGCGGCCTGCGGCCGGGAGCAACGGGGCCGGGGGTAAATGTTGTGCCGGCTGCGCCGTCCCAACATTAAACATAACGCTCAGAAATTAGCACCGTCTGGCGGGCCGTCATCGCGCCAGCCGTTGCATCTGCCGGCCCGCCAGACGGTGCTAATTTGCGTTATGTCTGGCGCCCCCGGCCCGGCCGGGTGCGCGAAGCGCACAGCAATACATCAGGGCCGCAGTGCGGCCGGAACCTGGTGCACGCAACAGCCTGGCATGGCGCTACGCGCAAGACAAAGTCAGGGGCCGCGAGGCGGCCGGTTATGGAGTGTGGGCCCTGCCCACCCGGCAGTCTGCTGCGCGCGGGCTGCGGCCGCATGCGGCCTTCGCTGCGTGCTCGCAGCCTGCCTCCCGTCCGCCCCCATGGGGCTCCCCAATGTGCCGTTACTGCGTAACGGAAAACAGACCCCTAGCGAAAAAGCGCAAAGCGTGCTTCGCATGCGGTGCAAGCCGCCATGTCGTCTTGCACCGCATTGCTGAGCGTAGAACCCGGTGGCCGTCAAGGCTGCCCTTCGGCGCGCGGTGCGCGGCCCTGACGGAGTAAGCGCGTGAGGTCAGCGAGGCATCGTTACCGCGTAACGAAGGCTTGCGCGATTCTGGCGCAGTGGGACACGACGGCCCTGTTCCGCCGGGTTTGCCGTCTCCCTTCGGGAGCCGTCAAACCCGGCGGGTCATGACAAACGTTATCCATCCGGCCAGGTGTCGTTACGCGGTAACACCTGGCATGCTGGAGTTACTGCGTAACGATCAATGAGGAGGCTTCATGGCAATGAGTAGTGCGCAACGGCAGGCGGCGTATCGTGAGCGGCATCTGAAGGACGAGAACGGCAAGGGCGAGCGGTTGAGCCTGGTGATTGACCTGCATGCGAAGCGGGCACTGGAGCGGGTCGCTGCGTGTTACGGCGTCACGCAACGGGCGATGCTGGAGCGACTGCTGGTGCAGGCCGAAGAGGCGGCGCTGAAGCGGGCAGGGAAGTTACCCCGCGGGCAGGCTGATTACTACGCTGGACGGTTGAATCTGGATATCTGAGGCGTTACGCGGTAACGGCGGCGGCCCTCCTGTTACTGCGTAACGACACTGAAGCCACACTTGTTTCGAGATACGAATCAATCGAGAATCGCGTCTGGAAAAAATTCTCTGGCCGGCGAAGTCGATACGCGGGGAAAGCTTGCCGGATAAGGGAAAGCGGCCCGTGTGAGGGCGGATTCGTGTCGGGGCGTTGGTTTACTACCGGAACCGGTATTACAGTCCGCAAACTGGGCGGTTCATCAGTGAAGACCCAATCGGGTGGGCGAGTGGGCAGACGAATGCGTATGCTTACGTGGGTGGGAACCCGGTGCAGTTTAACGATCCGCGCGGCACGGAACGAGGGCGACCATACAATGGACTTCCGGGTACTTGGTATGTACATCCGATAACGGGGGATAGTAGATTTTATGGTCCAGATGGGAAGCCAGGTCTAGATATCGACGTGAGCCATAGTCATGATGAGATGTGCCCGCATATCCACGTTTGGCGAGACGGAAAGCGAGGTAGTGGTGAGGCGCCCTTCTGACGGAGGATGTCTGATCACCATGCCGACGGCAATGTAAGTTCAATGCGGGCGCGAATTGTTACCGAGGAAGCCATGGACATTTTTTTTGCGCGGACAAGGGGCGGGGTGGAGAGATTCCTTGACATCAAATCCAAAATCTTGGACGCAGAGCTATGGGTGAACGGCGGGGTGGATTTGGAAGGTATCGATACACATCAATATGCGATTACGAAATTCAACACCAGTTTCGATATGTCCAAGGATAGTGATCGTGATGCGGCTCTTGGGACGATAGAAGATCATTACAAGGACTGCACAATCTGGATTGAAGGCAACTGATGTGTTGAGTGTCTAACCGTCAGTCCGCACGTTGGGAATACAAAAGGGGCCGCATTCGCGGCCCCTTTTGTTTTACTATCGGAACCGGTATTACAGCCCACAAACCGGACGGTTCATCAGTGAAGATTCCCTGGGATACGCGAGTGGGCAGACCAATGCGTATGCTTATGTGGGTGGGAATCCGGTGCAGTTCACGGACCCGTTTGGCGAGTCCAAACTCATGCCCATTACGGGTGGGCCGCGAGGCGGGTTTATCGTTCATCCTTTTAAACCCAACGTGAACTACTACGATTCAAATGGCGACTTGTCGGCTCAGTATCATGGTGGTCATTCTCATGATGGGATGACGCCGCATGGCCACAACGCAGGTCCAGGGTTTGATCGCAACGACGGGCTGGAACTCTGCCCAATTCCATAGGCGGTTTCAGTAAAAGGGCGAAGAAAATGGACGAGGTAAGTGGTTCGGCGTGGCCTGTTGTGAAAGACAATGAGCTTCTCCTGAAGGTCTTCGGGAGATACCCATCCTTTCATGATGCGAGCGTGCTTTCCATCAGCATGGAGCGAGCCAAGCGGATGAGAAGACATGATCCGGCAGATGGGCCCGTCGATCCGCGTCGGCTGGAGTTTGTCGACGTGATACTTGAAGTACTACACAGGGAGCATCGACCGGCGGTCGAGCGGATTGGGCGGTCGGATTACGCGGTCACGATCGCCCTCTTGGATGTGCGCAGTGCCAACATTGATGTCAACGCCATGCTTGATGACAGCTTTGTTTCGGAAATCAGCTTGCGGCATCAGCCTGACGGGTTACTTGCGTTTGATCTTGAACCTAACATCGGGCTGGACGTTCGACTTGTTTGTGCGACGGCGGAAATCCGTTCCATCCGGCCTTATCGCGGCGCTGTGCTGCTGGAGCCCAATATTGTGGTGTTTCCATAGCTGATGTGGTTGTGAAATACAGAAGGGCCGCGTTCGCGGCCCTTCTGTATTTAAAGCGGTGTAATGATGAGCTTCTGGTGCTCGACGGTGATACGCACGCGCTGCTGGCGTTCGTGCCGGAAGAGGAGCGGATCAAGTACTCGGCGATGACAGGGCAGAGCCTGTTCTACATGGGCGAGACGAACCTGAAACACAAGGTGCTGGCGATCTGCGAGGGGGAGGGCGCAAGCCGCGCGGCGTATGCACTGAAGCTGCTGCAAAGCGATGGTGAACTGACGATTGCATCGACGGGCAAGGATGCGCAGACGGGCAACCTGGTGCACGCAACAGCCAGGCATGGCGCTACGCGCAAGACAAAGTCAGGGGCCGCGAGGCGGCCGGTCATGTCATGGAGTGAGCCCTGCCCACCCGTCAGTCTGCTGCGCGCGGGCTGCGGCCGCAGGCGGCCTTCGCGCCGTGCTCGCAGCCTGCCTCCCGTCCGCCCCCATGGGGCTCCCCAAAGTGAAGAACGAAAAAGCGCAAAGCGTGCTTCGCATGCGGTGCAAGCCGCCATGTCGTCTTGCACCGCATTGCTGAGCGTAGAACGCCGGTGGCCGTCAAGGCTGTCTTTCGGCGCGCGTTGCGCGACCTTGACGGTTCATCAGCGGGGATCCGATTGGGTGGGCGAGTGGGCGTCGCCTCTACAACGACATGACTTCTCCGATGCGACACGTTTCAGAAGCCCCAACGCACCCGCCAATCTCGACATCCCTCTACCCCGCCCGCCGCCTACCCCCCTCGATAACCCACACACTCATCACCCCAGCACTCACGCACGCAACAATATCCGGTTTATAAATCGCCAACACCATCCAGACCAGATTCGCATACCCACGAAAAAACGCCGGTACAGCGCCGCGCAGATCGCTCCAACGCGTCGTCGCCAGCACGCCGCCCGCTGCCGACATCACCGCAAACAAGGCCCACGCAAACTGTGTCGCACGCGCTTCGCGCTGAACCAGCAACACGATCAACGCTGCGAATCCAACGAACCAGAAAGGCGCGCAAGCCCAAAACACCCGTGGCCGACGCGCAACCCATTCGCGCCATTCCGCTTGCGAAAAAGAAATAAAGAACGCGAACAACACCCCATGCGCATAAGGCATCAACCACGCGCGCGGGTCCGCAGCGATCCAGTGGCCCGCAAAACCCAGCGCCGTCGCGCTGACGGCGGCAAGTATCGCGAGTTCCTTGACTGGCGGCCACCCATACACCAACGCAGCCCAGATCGTGCAGCCCCCCAGCGTAGCCATCGCGATCGATGTCGACCTGCCGCTGCCGTCGTCGCACAGCGCAACGGCGGTGGCACCGAGCCACACGGGAACCCACCCATAACGCAGCCAACCGATCGCACGCAATGCCCGCAGCTTCTGTTGCTGGGGCTCGGATAGCAACACGGTGGTAGTGGCGATCGTCACCAGAGCGAGCATGAGCGTCGACAGAAGAATGCCCAGTTGAGCAGGCGACCACTGATCGAACCATCGCCCACGGTTGGGGTTGAGCGAAGCACCGGCAAACAGCAAACCGCACCACGCATTCAGCGCAAGCGCCGGACCAAACAATCGGCCCGCGCCGATGCGGAATTTGAGGCAGCGTCCCCAGAAATCGACCTTTCCGGCATCGAGCCGCAGCCGCACGACATTCGGATGGTAGCGGCCGAGTGCGATCAGCAACTGCTCCATTTCGGCGCGCACCCCTGCACGAAGCAGCGCTCCTGCGCCTGCGGCCATTTGAGGCAACGGCCCTTCGAGCAACGCCATTGCGTTGGTGAAGCGCAGGCGCAGCGCGTCATAGTCCTCGTCGGCAAACACGCGGTCCAGCGCGAGCGCCGCAATGGCCGCGTTGCGCCGCCGCAGATGCATCGCGTTGTCCCGCCAGCCAAGAACCGCGCTCAGGTTCATGCGCAGCCTGGCCGGCGTGTCCTCGTTCAGACAATGACAGAGCGCTTGCCACTCGAGTTCGTCGCGCGTTGCAAGGTTGACGACGGTGGCGAACAGATCCTGCAGCGAACGACGCGACCCGAGGTCATCCGCTTGCGTGACGAAGTTTTGCCAGAGCTGGACGGCGATTTCGAAAGCGTCGGGCTCGCAAGCAGCCTGGACTTCAGACGCGTTGGCCGGGACCGGTTGCGTCGCCAACTGAATGGCAGAATTTTGCGTCGGCTCGATCAACACCGCAGCTTCTGCGCCTTCAGCATTCGCCTCTCCGGGCGCAGTGTCGGATCCCTTTGCAGCCCCACTGCCCACCATCTGCAACGCCGACTCATACGCGTAACGCAGACGCTGAAACGCCTCGGCATCTTCATCCGGGCGTTGCTGTTTCAACAGGCGTGCATACGCACGGCGCACCGCACGTTCGTCGGCATCCGACTCGATGCCGAGCACGTCCCACGGCCAATGCGTGTTCGAGATCGTATTCATGGCCGGTCAATAAGTCACATGCACGTCGAAACGATCCAGCAGCGTGCCCAGTTCGCCGCGCGCTTGCGCGATTTCGTCCGCATTCTGACGCTCGATCACCGCCTGGAAGCGAGCGATATGCGCGGCCAGATATTGCCGATGGTCGCCCAGCGTCTCTTCGTAGACACGGTCGGCGCGCGTCAACAGCGTACGGTTCTCGAGTTGATCGCGCGGATGGATCTTCAACGCACTCAACGCAGCGAGGCGTTCGCGGATTTCTTCCGGCGTCATCACGCCGGGGTTCTCTTCAATCACCATTGCGCGCTTCTTGCCGTCCGGAAACGCAGTGGCTTCCACTTCGAGCACGCCGTTGATGTCGTAAGTGAAGCGCACGTCCGCGCCTGCTTCTCCGGCTGGTTTGGGCGGCACCTCCAGCGTGAATTCGCCGAGCGATACGTTGTCCGCGCTCAGACGCGCTTCGCCCTGAAACACCTTGATGCTGAGTATCTGCTGACGGTCGCGCACGGTGAAAATGCGCTGCATGCGGCTCACCGGCACAATCGTATTGCGCTCGATGATCGGCAGAAAGTGACCGGGCACGAACTGACTCGGGCCGATCTGCATGGCGGTATCGATGCCGAGGCTATACGGCGCGACATCGGTCAGCACCATTTCGTCGAGTCCGGCGTCGCGCCCCACGAGGCCGGCCTGCACCGCTGCGCCCAGCGCGACCACCTCGTCCGGGTTCAGGTGTCCGGTGGGCAGGCGACCGAACATCTTCGAGACCAGCTTGCGGACCATCGGCATGCGTGATGCGCCGCCGACAAGGATGATCTCGTCGAGCGCGGCAACGGCGATCTTCGAATCGCGCAATGCGCGTTCCACCGGTTTGCGCAGCCGTTGCAGCAAATGCTCGCAGGTGCGCTCGGCGGTCGCTGCATCGAGTTCGAGCACGTGCTCGTTGCCGTCGATTGTGAGCTGAAGCGTGACGCTTTCAACGCCGTTCTGCGTGAGCTGACGTTTCGCACGTTCGGCCTGCTGATGCAGACGCTGTGCCGCAACCGGCGCGAGCGCCCTGATTTTCAGGCCGTTGCGATGGCAGAACAATTCGGCCAATGCTTCGGTGAAGTCTTCACCACCCAGGAAATTGTCGCCGGTGCTCGCGCGTACTTCCATCACGCCTTCGAAGAAGTCGAGCACGGAAACATCGAACGTGCCGCCGCCGAGGTCGAAAATCAGAAACTTGCGCTCGCTATCGCGTTGATGCACGCCATACGCAAGCGAGGCCGCAGTCGGCTCGTTGACGAGGCGCAGTACATTGAGACCGGCCAATTCCCCGGCAATGCGCGTAGCTTTGCGCTGTGCGTCGCTGAAATAGGCGGGTACGGCGATTACCGCGTCGCTCACCGCTTCGCCGAGAAAGGCGTCGGCATCGGCCTTCAGCGATTTGAGCAGCAGCGAAGAGAGCTCTTCGGGGCGCAGCGCTTGCGCGCCGAGCGACACGGTACGGCTCGTGCCCATGTAGCGCTTGAAGTTCGCGGCGGTACGCTCGGGATGCGTATGCAGGCGGTCGTGAGCAGGGCGGCCGACGAGGATGGAGCCGTCGTCGTCGATGGAAACGCATGACGGCGTGAGTGTCGCTCCTAACGCATTCGGGATGAGGACGGCGTGGTTGTCGCGCCAGATTGCCGCGAGACTATGCGTGGTTCCAAGATCGATGCCGATGATCGAAGGCATGTACAGTTTCCGATTCGTTTGCGCCCCTCCATGAGGAGATCGCCCAAGGGTTCGCTGATGAAACGCGTGGAGCCGGGTGCAGCTCCGTCCAATGGCGATAACGGCAGACCGCACGCAAACTTGAGCGGCGTGGGCAACGGGGACGGTGAGAATCGGATCGGGTAACGCACTGTGCATGGTGGCCGAACGATCGTCCACGCATGCGAATGCAGTGAGCCGTGCAGGGGCACACGGCTTACGGCTCATTGAGGCAAGCTGGAAGCGTGCTAGGCGAGCGTGCTGCGCGACATCGACATCACAGCGCTTTGCGATAGACCACAAACCCCGAACGGTCCGCGACCTTGTCGTACAGCTTCATCGCCGTCTGATTGGTTTCGTGCGTCTGCCAGTACACGCGTTGCGCACCATCGGTTCTGGCGCGCGCATAGACCGCCTCGATCAATGCGCGGCCGACGCCTTTGCCGCGCTCGGTATCGAGCGTGTACAGGTCTTGCAGATAGCAGATCGGTCCTGCCATCGTCGTGTGACGGTGATACAGGAAATGCACGAGGCCGAGCAACTGGCCGTTGCGTTCAGCGACCATTGCGTGCATCGGCTCGTAGCCGTCGAAGAAACGCCCCCAGGTGATTTGCGTGATCTCGCGCGGCAACGCTGTCTCACCCGAGCGGCCATAGAACGCGTTGTAGGCGTCCCATAGCGGCAACCAGGCGTCGAAGTCGGCGGGTACGGCGGGGCGGATTTGAATCGGGCCGGACATGTTTGATTCCTCGTTAAGTGAAGAGTCTCAAACCGTCAGCATAAGAAATTTGTCGCTCCATTGTTAGCTCCACCAAACGGCCAGATTCTGGAGCCACAGGCAGCGTGATTGCCTGCGTTGTGACGCGTCAGGGCGTTTCTGCCCTGAGCCATCGCGCGAGCATCGCGTCGTCGCCGGTTTCCAGCGACTCCGCGATTCGGCGGCCCACTGCCGCGCCGAACTTATACCCATGCCCGGAGCATGCGGACACCACTAGCGTGTTGCCGATCCGCTTCGAAAAGAACCGTTTATCCGCCGTGAACGTGTACGCGCAGGTTTTTACTTCGGATACCGTATATTCGCCGATGCGGCTGAACGGCGGAGAAAACAGCAGGCGCAAACGGTCGCCTTCACCGGGCGCCGCAATGCGGTTCGCGTCGGGATCCGGCGCGAACGTTTTATTGACACCGGCACCGAACTTCAGGCCGACGCCGTCGATGGGCGGCAGCACGTAGCCGTCACTCTCGCCGCCTATATCCACGATCGCAGGCGCCGTCGACCACGCGCCTTCCAGATCCACAGGCGGCTGCAGATAAGCGACGGTATTGCGATAGGTCATCAGGTTTTCGGCGAGCGCGGGGAACAGTTGCAACGTCCATGCGCCCGCGGCGATTACGAGCCGGTCGGCACGCACGATCGTGTCGTTTTCTATACGCACGGAAGCGGAGTGCGGATCGACTGCCAGCACTTTGGTGTGCATGCGAATGTCGGCGCCGCGCATTTTGAGCCACGCTTTCATGTCGCGTGCAATGCGTTCGCTGAACAGTGCGCCACCGTCGTGATCGAGGTAAGCGTAGCGAAACGTGTTCGGGTCGAGAAAGGGGTAACGTGTGGCTGCGTCGAGCGGTTCGAGCATTTCATACTCGAATTTCATGCGGTCCAGTCCGGCGCGGAAGTGTTCGGCGCCGTCGCCTGCGAATTGCGAAATGCCGAGTACGCCGCAATTGGCATAGTGTGATACGCCCAGGTCATTCCACAGCAGATCCCAGCTATCGAGAGCCTCGGCAATGGTGTGTGCGTAACCGTCTGCATTGCCGTAGGCGCGGCGGATCATGCGGTGCTGGTCGCCTGAAGCGGCAAGTGGATTGGGAATCGAGCCCTGCTCGATCAGTGTGATGTCGTGTCCCTGTTTCGAGAGCGACCATGCCGTGCTCAAGCCGGCAATGCCCGCGCCCACGATTGTTACCCGCATGCCCACTCCCCCAGTCGATCGTCCTGGGTCAGAGTCTAGCAGCGGGAAAAATAATCGGCGCACATCATCTGGATCCGCGCGCGAGTCTATCGAGGCGAAACGTCGTTCGGCAAGCAGTGGTCTCCGCGCGCCGCCGCGTCAATGTTTGCGATCCGGGCTATGGCGAAGCTGGTTGCGGACTTTTTTCGCCGCAAAGAGCGGTACGTAATCGAATACGCGCGCATCCTGCCGATAGACGGCCACGATGTCCGCATACAACTTCGAAACAGTTTCTGTCGGCGTGTCGGTTTCCTCGGCGATGCTTCTCATCAATTCGTCCACGTTAGGCTCGGGTTGTGACATGGGCTCCTCCAGGGGCGAGGCGGGTTAGACGGACAAAGCGCGCACAGCAGGAGTTCCATTAGAGGATGCGATGCACGACCATGCCAATTGAATCGATCTATCGCATGATTCGATTCACAGAGATTTTTGTCTTGCGGTGCAGCAAGTGCGCGCTCGGCGTGGTTCGCCGGAAAATCAATGTGTATGCCGGTGGTGAATGTCGGGGAAATGCGCGTGCGCGTGCGTTATTGGTGCATGGCGGTGCGGATGCGTGTGCGGCTCGGCGCCGTCCCACGCAAAATCGTGCTCGTGCTGATGATGCGCGTCGTGCCGGTGACGATGCGTGTGCTCGAGCGGATCGTGCGTGTGCGGATGTTCATGACGCTCGCGAATGTGCAGCCACACGCCCAGCGTCATCAGCGCGGCGGCGATCCAGAACAGCGGCGGCGGCAGTTCCGGCCAGAGCAGCCACGACAAGGTCACGCCGAACAGCGGGGCGACCGAGAAGTAGGCGCCGGTTCGCGCGGCGCCGAGATTACGCAGCGCGACGACGAACAGCACGAGACTGACGCCGTAGCCCGCAAAGCCCGTGAGCATGGCAAGCACCATGGTCGAGACCTTGGGCCATGCGGCGCCGAGCGTAAGCGCGAGCGCCACGTTGACCGACCCGGCTACGAGCCCTTTGATGCAGGCGATAAACATGGCGTCGTGCGCAGACACCTTGCGCGTAAGGTTGTTGTCGACGGCCCAGCACGCGCACGCGCCGGCCAGCAGCAATGTGCCGGGCGGCAGGCCCGCCGCGCCCGGCTGCCAGGACAGCGCCACGCCGCCCGCGACGATCGCGGCCATGCCGAGGAACACCTGCATGTCGACGTTCTCGCGAAACACGGCCCATGCGATCAGCGCGGTGAACACACCTTCCAGGTTGAGCAGCAGGGAGCCGGTGGCGGCCGGCGTCGTTTTCAAACCCAGCATCAATAAAGCGGGGCCCGCTACGCCGCCGGCCACGATCGCGCCGGCCAGCCACGGCACTTCACGTAGCGGAAAACGGCTATGGCTGGCCGGTTGCCCGGCGCCTCTGCCTTTCAGCCGGCGAGCCAGAATCAGGGTGCCAAGGCCGCCGCCGCTGCCGAGATAGAAAAGCCCCGCAAGCAGGAACGGCGAGAGCGAGCCGAGCAGCGCTTTCGCGAGTGGCGTGGTCGCGCCGAACAGGGCGGCGGCGAGCAAGGCGATGAACGCGGCGTTGAAGCGGGTAGGCATAGAGGTAATTCGCGAAGGAGCGGGCGTTGCAGACACGTTAATGCTAACCGGATGCGGCCGTGACGCAACTGACGGCGCGCGAGGCGCATCCGATCCCGCTTTTCAAGCGTATAACCCGCATCGTCATTGACCGGAGAACCCATGCCGCCGCTTGTCGCCGCCGCGATTGCGCTGTTTGGCCTCGTTGTGATTTTCAGCGCGGCCTGGGCGTGGCAGTTGAAGACCGAAAACGCCGGGATGGTCGACCCCATCTGGGCTTATTCGCTCGGTCTTGTGGCGGTGCTCTACGCCGTGCTCGGCACCGGCGACCCCGTGGCGCGTGCGTTGACCGCGCTGGGCGGTTTGATCTGGGGCGTGCGGCTCGGCGCGCATCTTTGGAAACGCAATGCAGGCAAGCCGGAAGACGCACGCTATCACCGCTTCCGCGAGGAATGCGGCGACAGGGCGGCGAGCCGGATGTTCTGGTTTTTCCAGTTGCAAGGGGTGATTTCGATGTTGCTGTCGATCGCGTTTCTGGTGCCGTCGTACCGCGGCACTGCGCCGGCCGCAGGCTGGATCGTGCTGGCCGTGGCGGTATGGATCGTCGCCGTGGCCGGCGAAGGCGCCGCGGACCGCCAGTTGCGAAACTTCAGGGCCGATCCGGCCAATCACGACGCCGTATGCCGCGTCGGCTTATGGCGTTATTCGCGGCATCCGAATTACTTCTTTGAATGTGTGCATTGGCTTGCCTATATCGCGCTGTCGATCGGCACGCCGTGGGCCTGGTTCACGCTGTTGCCGCCGGTACTGATGGCTTTCCTGTTGCTGAAGCTCTCCGGCATCCCGCTGCTCGAAGAAGGCATGGCGAAGCGGCGCCCCGGTTACGCCGATTACATGCGCACCACCAGCGCGCTGATTCCGTGGCTGCCGCGGCATTGAAGACCCACGCGGGCGCAAGCGCAGCACCTGCAAGAGAATCGCCCAAAAACGATAGGGAGTCAGTCTCATGAGCCTTTCCACCGCCGATCACACCATGCCGCCCCCGCCCGCCGAGCCCGCTGACGGCTGGCTCATTCAGCGCTGCGAACGCGGCTGGCTGCCTGACGGCGTGATCCGTTTCGGCATGCGTCGGCTGATGCGCCAGCGCTTGCGCGACGAAGCGCTCGACAACGGCGAGGTGCGCTCGCAAAGGCTCAACCGTCTGCTGGACGATCTGCGCGCGAGTCCGATCGCCATCGAAACGCAAGCCGCCAACACGCAGCATTACGAGGTGCCGGCGTCGTTCTTCCATGCGCATCTCGGGCCGCGTCTGAAGTATTCGTGCTGCCTGTATCCGACCGGCAGCGAGACGCTCGCGCAAGCCGAGGCGGCCATGCTCGAACGCTACGCCGAGCGGGCGGAACTGGCCGACGGTCAGCGGATTCTCGACCTCGGCTGCGGCTGGGGTTCGCTGTCGTTATGGCTGGCGGCGCGTTACCCGAATTCGCAGATCGTCGCGCTATCGAACTCGCATGCGCAGCGCGCGTTCATCGAAGCGCGCGCGGCCGAGGCAGGCTTGCACAATCTCTCGGTGTTCACGGGCAACGTTGTCGATTTCGAATTCGAGAACGGCGACGACGCACAGCCTGGCTGCGGCTTTGATCGCGTGGTGTCGATCGAGATGTTCGAGCACATGAAGAACTACGGCTTGCTGCTGACAAAAATCGCACGCTGGATGCGCGACGACGCAAAGCTGTTCGTGCATATCTTCGTGCATCGCACGCTTGCGTACCACTTCCAGGTACAGGACGGCAGCGACTGGATGTCGAAGTACTTCTTCACCGGCGGCACGATGCCGTCCGAGGCGCTGCTGCTCAATTTCCAGGGCGACTTGCGCATGGAGCGGCAGTGGTGGGTGAGCGGTACGCACTACGAGCGCACGGCGAATCATTGGCTCGCCGCGCTCGACGCAGCGCGCGACCGGGTGATGCCGATGCTCGCCGATACCTACGGCGCGCACGATGCGGCCGTGTGGCTGCAACGTTGGCGCATGTTCTATATGGCCGTGGCCGAGCTATTCGGCTACGCGAATGGGAACGAGTGGGGCGTTGGGCATTATCGGTTTGTGAAGCGGTTTGTGAAGCGTTGAATGGTGACTGGCCGGGTTTTCGAATCGCCCGGCGGGACATAACGCGTCGGGCGCCTTTCAGTGCGCTTGCGTGCCCGGTCTCCCGCTGGACGCTGTCGCGCGGCAGCCGCACGGACGATTTATCGTGCCGCCGGAAACTGCGCAGTCAAATGGACATCCAACCAGCAGGATCGATCCCGACGCATGCACGCCGACCGGCTCGAATTGCATGGCGACATCGGCGAAAATACGTCGCAGCAACGACAATGACGTTCTGTTCGCTTGCCTGTTGCCGCCAACCACCTGCCTGGAACTGCCGATGACCGCACCGATTCCGTTCGTCCCCGACCGCTTCAAGACCAACGCCGCGCACTACCTGGCGGGCCGTCCACCCTATTCGCCGCAGCTGATTCGCCGCGTCGCGCAGTCGTGCGAGCTCGGCGGTTCGCACCGGCTGCTCGATCTCGGCTGCGGGCCGGGGCAGTTGTCTCTGGCGTTTTCTTCGTGGGTCGGATCGGGTCTTGCGCTCGACCCCGAACCGGAAATGCTGCGCATCGCAGCGGGTCTCGGCGCCGGGATTGCGCCCAACATCGAGTATCGCGAGGGCAGCTCCTATGATCTGGCTCCTACTCTGGGGCGCTTTCGCCTGGCAGTGATCGGACGAGCGTTTCACTGGATGGACCGGCCCGACACGCTCGCCCGGCTGGATGAGCTGATCGAACCGGAAGGCGCGGTCGCGCTGTTCTCGACCGCGATCGTCACCGAAGCGCCGATTGCCTGGCTCGCGCCCTACCACGCGCTGGTCGAAGAGTATGCGCAGAGCGACCCGGCGCGCATGCAGCGCAAGTCGGACGACTGGGAGAGCCACGACACGGTGCTCGCGAAGTCGTCATTTCCGGCGCTCGAGCGTGTGTCGATTGTCGAAACACGGCGCACGTCGGTCGAATCGTTGATCGAGCGCCCCCTGTCGATGTCGAGTCTGTCGCGCGAACGGCTCGGCGAGCGGCTGGACGAACTGCAGGCACGCATCCGGCAGCTACTGGATGCGCATGCAACCAACGGCTGGGTCGAGGAACGGATCGAGTCGACCGCGTTGATCGCGCGGCGCGAGGCGTCGCATCGCCAGGGTGCAGTCGCTTCCCTGCGCCGGGCGCGCGAAATAATCTGAAACATACTGTTAAGCGCCCAGCGGAATAAAAACGCACACTGGGGCGTTTGCCTATTGCGGCGCGCGTGAACCTCCTTCGGTATCGCCGGATTTTCAAACAGCTTTCGCAGCAACGCGTCTGCGGACGGAACAACCATGAATACGCACGCCGACTCTTTGACCGATTCGAGCGGCACGCCAGTGCCGTCGCGATACACCCGCACGGCCATGATTCTGCACTGGCTGATCGCGCTGCTGATGATCGGCAACGTGGTGCTCGGCCTGAGCGCGGATTCGTTGCCGGACGACTGGGTGCGCCCGGTGGTCGATACCCATAAGTCGATCGGGATCACGGTGCTCGGTCTCGCGCTCATGCGCATCTTGTGGCGTGTGTCGCACAGGCCGCCGCCCTTGCCGCGCGAGTTTCCTTCGTGGGAGAAAATCGCCGCCCATGTCGCGCATTTTCTGCTGTATCTGCTGATGATTGCACTGCCACTATCGGGCTGGCTGCACGATTCCGCATGGAAGGACGCGGCGACGCACCCCATGCGCCTGTTCGATCTGTTTCCCTGGCCGCGCATCGGTTACGTGATGAATCTCGATCCGGCGCTCAAGGAGAGCTTGCACGATCGCTTCGGGGCCTTGCACACCTGGCTCGGCTACGCGCTCTATGCGCTGCTGGCAATGCATATCGGCGGCGCGTTGAAGCATCAGTGGATCGATCGCAAGTCGGTTCTGAAGCGCATGGTGCCTTGAGCGCTGCGTCCCCTTATCAACCGCAGCACCGACTAACCCGGCCGTCACTTTGAAGAAAACCCTGGAACAGGCTCTCGCGCTCGCGTCGCCGCGCATTGTGCCGCGCCGCACGACTGCGTTGAGTACGCTGATTCATCTGAGCGTGGTCGTGTTGTGGCTGCTGCTGTTCGCACGCGCCTTCTTTCTGCAGGGGGCGCTGGCCTGGTCGACGGGCATTGCCTACGTGGTGTACGACACCTTGCTGCTGGCGTTCGTCACGTGGAAAACGCTGCCGCTCATGCGGCGTACACCGCCGCTCGAACCCGAGTTCGAGCGGCGCAGCTTGCCGAGCATGGGCGTGATCGTTGCGTCGCATAACGAAGCGACCGTTCTGCCGGTGACGCTCGCCGCGCTGCTGCGGCAAACGCACGGGCCGGCGCAAATCGTCATTGCCGACGACGGCTCCACCGACTCGACCCGCGAGCTGCTCACTGGGCGCTTCGGCCTCACCGCGGCCGCCGACGGCGTGCTGAGCGCGCCGAGCTCGCTGTATCCGAACCTGTTCTGGCTGCGCGTGCCGCACGGCGGCAAGGCGCGCGCGCTGAACGCCGCGATCACCGTGATGACCACGGAAACCGTCATGACAGTCGACGCCGACACTCTGCTCGACGACGACGCCACCTACGCCATGCGTGCCGCTTTCGCGAGCGAGCCGAAGCTGGTCGCCGCAGCCGGCATTCTGGTGCCGGTGTGCGGCAAGTCGGTGTCGGGGCGTGTATTCCAGTGGTTTCAGACCTACGAGTACATGCGCAACTTCATCGCCCGTTTTGCGTGGATGCGCGCCGACAGTCTGCTGCTGATTTCGGGCGCCTTCGCTTCGTTCAAGCGCGACGCGCTGGTCGACGTGGGCGGTTTCGATCCGCAGTGCCTGGTCGAAGACTACGAGCTGATTCACCGGCTGCGCCGCTATTCGGTCGACCACGGCCTTGGCTGGGACGTGCGCGTGGTCGGCGACGCGCATGCCCGCACCGATGCGCCGGACAACCTTGCCAGTTTTCTGCGTCAACGCCGGCGCTGGTTCGCGGGCTTCCTGCAGACGCAATACTGGAACCGCGACATGACCGGCAATCCGCGCTACGGCACGCTCGGCATGCTGATGCTGCCGGTCAAGGCGATCGACACCATGCAGCCCATCTACGGCCTGACCGCGTTTGCGCTGCTGCTCGCCTTTCTGTTCGGCGGACACGGCGCGATCGTCGTGTCGATCTTCAGCGTGATCGGGCTCAAAACGGCGATCGATCTCGCGTTCTATCTGTGGAGCATTCATCTGTATCGGCGCTGGACCGGCGAGCGCACCGCCAACAGCTTGTGGATGGCGGTGTTCGCGGCGATCGCCGAGCCGTTCACGTTTCAGCTGGTACGGCATGTGGGCGCCACGCTCGGCTGGCTGCATTTCCTGCGCGGCGGGCGGTCGTGGGGCGTGCAGCGCCGCTCCGGCCTGGTGGCGCCGGACGAAGGCTGACGCGGCGCGGCGTCTTTTCAACAAGGTGTTCGAGGTGGGCGGTGCGCTTGTGCGGGCAGGCGCTGCCGAGGGTGGTTGCGCGGTCCTCGATCCCATAGGGTGTCGGGTTCTAGTAGACTGGCGACGATGCCGCCCGCAATCTGCAGGGTGGCGACCCTCTTTCCGCTCGTGCACGGAGACCCACCTATGCATGCTGTTCCCCCGCTAGAACAAGACACGGGCGATGCAACCGTCGATGTGCAGCCCGTCCAGGCAGCATCGCAGAAAAGCGCTCACGCGTCCGGCCAGGCGGCCAACGACGCGCCGGTGCGCGATCTGCGCCGCGTCGGCATTCACCCTGATTACTGGTATCCGCTTGCGTGGTCGCATGAGGTGAAGCGGGGCAAGACGCATGGCGTGACGTTCGCGGGCGACCCGATCGTGCTGGCGCGCACGGAGGCCGGCAAGGTGTTCGCGCTCGAAGACCGCTGCGCGCATCGTCAGGTGCCCTTGCATCAGGGCGTGGTGGATGGCGAATCGATTCGCTGCGGCTACCACGGCTGGACTTACGACTGTTCGGGCAAGTGTATCGACGTGCCGTATCTGGGTCGCGAACGTCTGCCGAACGGTGTGCGCTCCTATCCGTGCCACGAAGTGGAAGGCCTGATTTTCGTTTTCCCCGGCGACGCCGCTCTTGCAGAACAACGGCCCCTGCCGGATCTCGCCTCGGTTTCGGACAAGAAGTACAAGACGCGCCGCTTTGGCCGTCCGGTGAATTGCCACTACTCGTTCATGCACGAGAACCTGATGGACATGAACCATCAGTTTCTGCATCGCAAGCAGATGGGGCAGATGCGGGCGCGCTCGCTCGGCCGCCGCAACGGCGAGGGCTGGGTCGAAGTCGATTACACGTTTGCGCGCATGGCCGGCCAGCAACCTATCGGCGAAGCCATCGTGTTCGGCCAGAGCCGCAAAACCGGCGGCGACAACGACAAGGACGTGATGACGATCCGCACCGAGTATCCGTATCAGACGCTGCAGATTCGCACGTCCGAGCAGACGCTGGTGATGAATCTATGGATCGTCTATGTGCCGCTCGATCGCGAGCAGCGTACCAACCGCACGTTCGGCCTGCTGTCGATTCGCAAACCGGGCGTTCCCGGCGTACTGAATCTCGCATGGCCGCTGCTGGTGTGGTTCACCGAACGCATTTTCAAGGAAGACCGCGAGATCGTCGAAGCCGAACAGCGCGCCCACGATTCGCAAGGCGCGGACTGGAATCACGAGGTGTTTCCGGTCATCAACGAACTGCGCGCGTTGCTGCGCGAGCACGGCGCACCGGATCAGGTGGTGGGCGCCGGCACGGGCGACACCGAGGTGATTCGCTTCTGGGATTCTCGCCACGGCAGCCCGCTGGCGAAAAGCTGATATCCGGGTCTATCTGACGCCGGGCGTGTGGACGTGCAGTTTTGTTACTGATCGCGCCTGGCGCATTCACAGGAAAACTTTTCCCCGTCAAGGGGAATTAATCCATTTCCGGACGGTAGGGAATCCCGGGCGATCGAGCGGCGATAATGGCAGCTAATGCACGGCGGTTTGCGCTAATCGACATGCGCAGGCCGCGGACCCGTGTACCATTTCGCTTTTTCCGATCTTCAAGAATAGCCCGTGACTACGCAACAAATCCCTACCGCAACCCGTAAATCCCTCACTCTGCTGCAACTGCTGGGCCTCATCGGCGCTGCCGGCCTGATCGCCGCCATCGTACTGAACCAGTTCGTCTGATCTCTGCGCGAAGCCTCGGCGCGACGCTTCCGACCCATGCCGGCCCGTCCTGAAGGAAGCCCCTTGGGGACGCGCTGCCGGCTTAATCGATATTCCGATTTGCCATGTACAAGAAGGGCGTAGCCGTAGAAATCCAGTTTTCCCCCGAGCGGCTCAACGACGGCGCCGGCGATCCCTACTGGATCGATCTGACGCAGGCCGAAGCGCAGCGGTTGCTGGAAAGCCTGCAGGCGCGTCTCGCGGAAACCGGCGTGGGCACTGCCGCACCGTTGGTGGTGAGCCTCGATGAAACGCCGGCGTCGCAGGCGGCCGATGCGCCGCCTGCGTGCACCGATTCCGCCGCCACAGCGGACGACTTCAAGCAATGGGTCTGCGTGATCTGCGGCTGGGTCTACGACGAAGCCGAGGGTTTGCCGGAAGAAGGCATCGCGCCGGGCACGCGCTGGGCGGATGTCCCGCCCGACTGGCGCTGCCCGCTCTGCGACGTAGGCAAGGAAGACTTCGCGCTGGTCGAGTTTTAACCCAACCAACGGATGACTCGCGCGGCTTATTAACCCGCTCCCTCCGGAAAATCCGCGCCTACCGTCGTGGCTTCCCATGCATCGAAGTCGCCGCGCATGAAGTCCAGCTTCTTGCGGGCCAATTCGAGTGCAGTTTTGCCGAGCAGTAAACGCAGCGGCGGTTTGTCCGACAGCGCGGCGTCGATGATGGCCTGCGCCGCGCGCACCGGGTCGCCTGCCTGCTTGCCGCTGCGCGCTTCGGTCTGCGCGCGGCGCTCGCCGGCCGTGGCCGCGTAGTCGTCGATCACCGTGCCCGACTGTTTGATAGACGGACCCGCCCAGTTCGTACGGAACGGCCCCGGCTCAACGATCAACACGTCGATGCCGAGCGGCTTCACCTCCGTCGCCAGCGATTCGGACAAGCCCTCCACTGCGTATTTGGTGGCGTGGTAATAGCCGGTCGCCGCAAAGCTCGTGATACCGCCGATTGACGACACGTTCACGATCAAACCGCTGTGCTGTTCACGCATGATCGGCAAGACCGCCTTCGTCATGTCGATCAGGCCGAATACGTTGGTTTCGAACATGGCGCGGACTTCGTCGTCTTCGCCTTCCTCGATCGCGGCCAGATAACCGTAACCCGCGTTGTTGACGAGCGCATCGACGCGGCCGAAACGCTGCTTTGTCTGCGCGACTACGTCTTCGATCTGCTTGGGATTCGTCACGTCGAGCGCCAGAACCAGTGCGCGATCGGCGTGGCCCTCAACGATATCTTTCACTTTCGACGGGTCGCGTGCGGTAACCACCGCGCGCCAGCCGCGTTCCAGCACCAGTTTTGCCAGCTCGCGGCCGAATCCGGTGGAACATCCTGTGATCAGCCAGACGGGATTGTCTCGATTCATCATTTGGGGAAACTCCTGTTGATGGTCTACGACGTAAAGAAGACTCCATGCGGTGCGAGGGCGCTGTGCGCCGCTCGCCTCCGCAATTGGTTTGCTGCTGTGCTTAGCTTGAAGCGTGCCCGGACTTTTTCGGTGGGTGCCGGCGGTCGTTCGCCTACGTGGATGCTCGAACGGCGCCGTTAATGCTGCTTGCGTCCGGTGTGGATACTTAATTGTAGCCGCAGCGCGGCGGCTTCGCTTGGCAGCACCGCTTCAACGCGCCCGCACCGTGCGCGTGTACGAAGCGATCATGGTCGCGAGCTCCTGCGCGGCGGGCGTGAGCGGAATGGCCGCGCGCTGCAGCAGGCACACGTTCTGTTCGACCGCGCGCTCGCGCACGGGAATGGACGTGAGCGTGCCGGCAAACGGCCCACGCTTCGCCACGATCGACGACTCCAGCGACAGGCAGTCCGTTGCGCCCACCAGATGCAGCGTCTCGTACAAGCCTTCTACCGTCGCGACGATTTTCGGCGGCGGCAAGCCGTGGCTCTCGAACAGATGGCTCAGGCGATTGACTTGCGGATCGGCCGTGAGATTCGGCGAGCGCGTGGCCACCCACGTGCAGTCGACCAGTTCGGCCAGCGAGGTCGCGCCGGCCTTCGGATGCCCTTGGCGGCAGACGACCACCGGATCGGACGGATAAAGCGGCATGACCGATAGATCGGCGGTATCCGTGTGCTTCGAGACGAGGGCAACCGCGAAGTCCAGCGTGCCTTCGCGAATCCACGAAATCATCATGCGCGAGGTGCCCGTACGCAGATGCACCGCGACCCGCTCGAAGCGCGTGTGGAATTCCATCAGCACCGGCGCGAACGCATCGACGAGCGGTTCGGTTGTCATGCCGAACGTGACCTCGCCGACATAGTCGCCGCGCAGTTGCTGCACGTCCTGCTCCGCGCGTTCGCATTCGCCGATGATCGCGCCGGCCCGCTGCAACAGCCGCTGGCCGAGTGCGGTCAGCGCAATGCCCCGATTCGTGCGGGTAAAGAGCGTGGCGCCGAGCATCGATTCGAGGTTCTGCAATTGCTGCGTGATGCCGCTTTGCGCGATACCGAGCGCACGCGAAGCCGCGCGGATGCTGCCGTGCTCGGCCACGGCGGTGAATGCGCGAAGCTGGGAGATGGTCAACGCCATGAGGGCTGTGCCGTCCGGTGATCGGTAAAAGTGATCATGATAGTCTCAACGGGGCTTCTTTGATGCGCGGACGCGGCATAGGATGACGCGGTAGTTATCCGCCCACCCCACACTCCGTCCTCCCATGAAAATTTCGCTGATGATCTTGAGCGCCGCGCTGGCTTTCAGCAGCGGCGCGTTTGCTGCTGATTCCACCACGCTGCGCCTCGGCATCGATCCGACCTATCCGCCGATGGACTCCAAGGCGCCCGACGGCAGCTTCAAAGGCTTCGACGTCGATCTCGGCAACGAAATCTGCAAGCGCATTCACGCGCGCTGCCAGTGGGTGGAGCTCGAATTTTCGGGGATGATTCCGGCGTTGCAGGCGCGCAAGATCGACGCGATCCTTTCTTCAATGGCGATCACGGAAAAGCGCGAACAGCAGATTCTGTTTTCGTCGAAGCTGTTCCAGTTCAAATCGCGGCTAATCGCGCGCCAAGGTTCCGCGCTCGCGGGCGGCTTGAACGCATTGCCAGGCAAGCAAATCGGCGTGCAGTCGGGCACGCAGTTCGAGGGGTATGCGCTGAAGAACTGGGCGCCGCTCGGCGTGCATGTGGTGGCGTATAAGAGTCAGGAGGAAGTCTTCGCCGACCTGGAGAACGGGCGTCTCGACGGCGCGTTGCTCGGTTCGGTGGAGGCGGACTACGGATTCTTGCGCACACAGGCGGGCAAGGGGTTTGCGTTCGTGGGCGAACCGCTCTCGATGGGCGATCGCGGCGTGGGCATCGGCTTGCGCAAGGATGAGACCGCGGTGCAGGCCTCCATCAACGAGGCGATCGCCTCGATGCGCAAGGACGGCACGTACGCGCAGATCGCAAAGAAGTACTTCGACTTCGATCCGTACGGAAACTGATTCTCCGACTTTCTTTTAAAGACTCCCGCTCATGAACAGGCAATCCATTCCGCTTCTCTCGCCGGCTATCGGCACGCACCGCGAACTGGTGTCGTTTCATTTCGGCCCGGCGAATAGCGGGCAGAAGATTTATATCCAGTCGTCGCTGCATGCCGATGAAACGCCGGCGATGCTGACGACGGTCTTGCTCAAGCGTCGTTTGCTCGAACTGGAAAAGCAGGATGCGCTGAACGCGGAAATCGTCCTTGTGCCGGTAGCGAATCCGGTCGGGCTCGGCCAATACGTGCTCGGTCAATTTCTTGGCCGCTTCGATCTGGGCAGCGGGAAGAACTTCAATCGTCACTTCCTGCAGTTTCCGAAGCTGGTGGCGCAAGCCAAAGAAGCGTTGGGTTCCAATGCCGCCGAGAATGTGCGGATTGTTCGCCGGTTGATTGCCGAGGAACTGGCCGCTCAGAAACCGTTGACCGAATTCGAATCGCTGCAACTGGCGCTGCTGAAACTCTCGTTCGACGCGGATGTAATTATCGATCTGCACTGTTCGCTCGAAGCGGCAATGCACCTCTATACCAGCGAGGCCGCGTGGCCCGAGTTCGAACCGTTGTCGCGTTATCTTGGAGCGCAGGCGTCGTTGCTTGCCACCAATTCAGGCGGCGAAGCGTTCGATGAAACGCACAGCCTGTTATGGTGGCAGTTGCGACAAGCTCTGCCGGCCGACAAGCCGGTGCCTGACGGTGCGATTGCCGTGACCGTGGAGTGCCGCGGCCAGCGCGACGTTTCCTATGAGGTTGCTCAAGAGGATGCCGACGCACTTGTCGATTATCTGGTGTGGCGCAAGGCGATTCAGCTCGACGCCAGGCCTTTGCCGCCGTTGTTGACGCCCGCCACGCCGCTCGCCGGCAGTGAGCAGTTCTATGCGCCGGTGAGCGGGATTCTCATTCACCGCGCGAAGATTGGCGACACGATTCGCGTGGGGCAGGCGCTATTCGATATCGTCGATCCACTGACGGACGAGACGACGACGATCGTCAGCAAGACCGAAGGCGTGTTTTACATGCGCCGCGCGATTCGCTTTGTAACGGCCGGCGCACCGCTTGGGCGTGTGACAGGCACGCGGCCTTTCAGGACTGGCGTTCTGCTGGGCGCCTGACGTTCTTCTTTCGATTGGCGCGTGCCGTTTTTCAGGCCGCGCCTTACTGCTTCCTTCCCACCAGATACGTCACACCATTCGGGCCATAGCGCTCCGAATGCGGTTTGTGGGGCAGCAAGTGGAAGACGTCGCCGACGTGATACGCGCGTTCCTCGTCACCCACGCGTATGCTCATTTCGCCTTCGAGAATCAGGGCTTTCGCTTCGAACGGATGCTCGTGAACAGCCATCTCGGCGTTCGCCTCGCGCGTGACAACCACGGCGTCGGGGAAGCCTTCTTTCGTCAGGCTTTCGGTGAATGCGTTACGGTTCATTACGGATTCCTCGGCAATCGATTGGGGGTACTTCACTTTAACGCTGCGCGCGATTTTCTGCAGGCGAGGCTTCGAATGTCATGCCGATACGGTTGCAGTCGTGCTGACGTTTCAGTGCAGTTGGGTGCGCTTGCGACAGTCGCCAGTCAAGTCGTAAACTTCCCGGAATTCACTTCGACAAGCTAACTATTTAGTCGTGCGGCATTGGCTGCCACGCGCTCATGCTGGACAAGGCGGCGATTGCCGACTGACGGTCAGCCCGGATAGGCTGTCTTCATGATCGTGCCTGGATCGGCGTCCCAGGAAAGGTTGCAGGGCGCCACCTTTTTTATCACGCACATGCTCGCCAGATAGCCGGTCTCGTTCTCAAGGAACGTCGCCGGATTGTCGATCTGCGTCTGGGGGATGATCGCCGCCGGGTTGCTCTGGGCGCTGGTCACGACCTCGAATCCGGTGAACTGGTTGAAGATGCCATGCCAGCCGAACTTCGAGAAGCGGTAAAAGTCCCACGGCGCATCATGCACCGGCCACGACTGATGAGACTGGATAAAGCCGATACCACCGGTCTTCATCACCTTGTTCATCTCGACCGCGACTTTCCACGGCATCATCAGGTGTTCAAACGTGGAGATCGTGTAGATGTAGTCGAAGTGATTGGCAGGAAGTGTCTGAGAAAGGAAATGGGCATCGCCGACTATGTCGACGTTTTCGCCGGCCACGATGTCGAAACCCACATAGCTGGCCGAAGCAGGGAAGAGCGCACGGCGATTGTTGCCGCTGCGGGCGCGTGAGCCGATCTCGAGAATGGCAGGATTGTCGGCAGCTCGCACCGATTCGAAGAAAGCCGCCTCGGCAGCGCTTGATTCCGCGCAGTCCGCGTTAAGCACCTCGCGCGCCGGATCATCGACACGGAGTTCCGTTTTGCCGTCCGACAGGATCAGGCCAATTCTTCCATACCATCCGTCTCGCGCGTCGATGCGACATGACAGTCTGAATCCCCACTTTTCAGCACCTCGACCGAACGCGGCTGCGACGTCCGGCCGGTTGACGGCGGTGATGACAGGCTGATAACGCTTGCCGTCCAACATTACCGAGATCGATCCGCGACGCTCCGCAAGGCCGGAAAACCAGCCTTCACAGAATACGTGCGAACGAAAAGTTTCCAGACGGTCAATCGCATACGCCATCTTGTCGTCTCCGTTTGATTCTTTCAATGGCTGCTGTGGGGGCATATCGCAGCTCATCCTCGGGCTTGAGCCGTCCCAGACGACGGCATGACCGGCGCGACCTTATTGCCGGACGAGGTACGCGAGGATCGGGCGGGTCGGATTTGCGAGCGAGCACCGAGTTTAGCAAACACACCCGGGTGGCGTCGGCACGATGCCAATGCCGTCGTGAACGAGAACCTTCACGCGATCGGTGAAGGGAGAAGTCTGATTCGATACGCGCGTCGAATACTATGCCCCTCGCTAGAGGCCAGAGCGCTGAACGCCGGGCTATAAAAAAACGGTGGTGCCGTTGTCCGACCGGCGCCTTCCTCCATGATGGAGTTCACGTGTCCACCTATTTCAGGTGGACACGATGCTTCCAGGTCTTTCAGTGCAACTCAAGACGGTTTCACTTCCGCTTACTCTTAAATCGCCACCAGCACCGGCGCAACCGCCGCCGGATCACTAATGCTCGGCCGCCCATTCTCGACGTGACCCGCAAGACGGCGCGAGAAGCTCGCGTCGTCATTGCTCGTCACCGTCAAGTCGTACCAGTGATGGCTCGACGCCAGCACCCATGCTTCTTCGATTTGTGCGCCGGCCGGCACCAGCACCGGACGCGGACGGGCACCGTATGCGTTGTCGGTCACCGTCAACCGCGCAATACCGCCGCCCTTGTTGCTGAACTTGAGGAACACGTTGCCGTTCGCGACGTCGTATTGCACCTTTACTTCCGGTTCGGCCGGTTTGTTGTTGCCGTGGCCGCCGCCGAACTGCGCGTTCTGTGCCTTCGGCTGCTGCGTGTTGCCTGCGAACTTGCGCACGAAACCATTCGGGCCGAACACTTCGAACGTGTACACGCCGCTCGTCACGGTCAGATCGAATGTCTCGCTGAGCGACTTGCCCGCTTCGACCGTGTAACGCCACGGACCGTCCGTGCGGTTCATCGAGTACACGTAGAAATGCGCGCCCTGATCGCCGGTGTTGCCGATCGAGAGTTCGAACGTGTTCTTCTTCGAGTCCGCGTGTCCGTTCACATGCAGTTCATACGGCAGTGCGCGCGCGAAACGAATGCCGCTTTCCTGCGGATCGATCGCGCCCGGCGTTGCGGGAACGGTCGGCTTGGGCTGCGTCGCGCACTGGTTGTCGGCAATGCTCTTGTAGTTGCTCGTGTCCGGCAGCGGCGGCACCTTCGAGTCCGGCGTGCGGAAGTCGAATGCCGTGGTCAGGTCGCCGCACACCGCGCGGCGCCATGCCGTGATGTTCGGCTCATACACGCCAAAGCGCGCTTCGATGAAGCGAATCACCGACGTGTGGTCGAACACCTGCGAGCACACAAAGCCGCCCTTGCTCCACGGCGACACGATCGTCATGGGCACACGCGGGCCGAGGCCGTAGGGCAGGCCGTCGGCAGTGTAGCTGCCGCCGCGCAACGGATTCACCACGTTGTGAATCTCGCCTTCGGTGCTGACCGTGGACTGGCCTTGAGCGCCTGTCGTTGCGGGTTGCGGCGGCACGAGGTGGTCGAAGAAACCGTCATTCTCGTCGTACATGATGAATAGCACGGTCTTGCTCCAGACCTCCGGATTCGACGTCAGCGCTTCGAGAATCTGCGACGTGTATTCCGCGCCGTATGCGGGCGTATAGCTCGGGTGTTCCGAGTACGCGGCCGGCGGGCACAGCCACGACACTTGCGGCAGCTTGTTGGCCAGCACGTCGGCCTTCAGGTCGTCGATGGTGCGCACGGTTTGCGCGCGCTCATACAACGGCGAACCCGGCTGCGCGTTGATGAAGTTCGTGAAATTCTGCAGGATGTTGGTGCCGTAGTTGCCGTTCAGCGGATCGGCGCCGGTCAGCCCTTGCTGATACACCTGCCACGAGATACCCGCGGCTTGCAGGCGCTCCGGATACGTGGTCCACGAGAGCAATTGGTAATTCGGCGGGCCGTCGCCGTCGACGAAATCGTTGTTGTCGAGCAGCGGGCCGCCCAGCGTGCCGGACGGATCGACCATGCCGGTCATCAGATACGCGCGGTTCGGGTGCGTGGGCCCCGGCAGCGAGCAGAAGTAGGCGTCGCAAACGGTGAACGCATCGGCCAGCGCGTAGTGGAACGGAATGTCGCTGCGCAGGTGATAGCCCATCGTCATGTCGGTCTTGTTGGCGGGCCACTGGTCGTAGCGGCCGCCGTCGATCGCGGCGTGGGTCTTGTACCAGGAGTGATCCAGATCGCCGACGCATTGCGCGCTGGTGGTCGCCGTGTTCAGATGGAACGGCAACACAGGCTGAGCCGGATTTTCCTTCGACGGTTGATACCACACCGGCTTGCCGCTCGAGAGCGGAATCGGGAAACGGTCGTTGTAGCCACGCACACCGCGCATGTGGCCGAAGTAGTGGTCGAACGAGCGGTTCTCCTGCATGAACACGACGATGTGCTCGACATCGCGGATCGTGCCGGTGCGCGAAAACGCGGGAACGGCAAGCGCATTACGAATCGACTCGGGCAGCGCGGTCAGTGCGGCAGCAGCGCCGGCGGATGAAGCCACGGTCTGCAGGAAACGGCGACGGCTAGTTGATGTCATCGAATATCACCTTCTGCGTGGGGGAAGAATAGCGCGCCTCGCGCGCCGGGAGAAACGGGTCAGTTGCTGCTCGCGCTGTCGCCGGGTGCGTAATGCATGACGGGTGAGACTTGCTGGCTGTCCGCGGCGAGACTGGCTTGCATGTTCTGCGTGATCGGATCGGAGGCTGCGGCCGGGTTCGCCGCGAGCGTCGAGGATGCATTGAGCATTGCCGCGGCGGGCGCCATCGCCGCATCTGGCGCGGCATCGTTATTGGCAACGGCCGGCGATGAAGACGTTGCAGAAGGCGCGGAATCATCGGCACCGCAACCGCTCAACGCTACAGTTGCAAGCGCAACCAAAGCGGCACTCGCGAGGCGTTTGTCTCTTCTCATGTTTGCATCCAGTTTCGTGAAGGCGGATGCAGTCTCTAATCCTTTCAAGAAATAATTGTGAAACGTTTGCGAGTGGTAAAACTTGCGTGTTTGAGTTGGTCTTTCGAAAGGCAGTGGAAAGTGAGAAGTAGGAGAATGGTCACTGCAACGCCATGTGACCGGTAATC
Organism: Paraburkholderia dioscoreae; assembly: GCF_902459535.1. Taxonomy (NCBI): domain Bacteria; kingdom Pseudomonadati; phylum Pseudomonadota; class Betaproteobacteria; order Burkholderiales; family Burkholderiaceae; genus Paraburkholderia; species Paraburkholderia dioscoreae. The sequence continues at coordinate 3,373,034 of NZ_LR699554.1, read as the reverse complement.
TTGGGCACACCGAACGATCGACGGCTATGTACAACCGGTAAGTTCATGACACGCATCGAACGACCTTTCGACATCACGCGTCTCGAAGACGAATGGCTGGAAGCGGACGGCTTCGGCGGTTTCGCGTCGGGCACTGTCGGCACGCTGCGCACGCGCCGTTATCACGCGTTGCTGCTCGCCGCAACGCGGGCGCCCGGCGGGCGCGTGGTGCTTGTCAACGGCGTGGAGGCGTGGCTTGAGGCGAACGGCAAGCGTTATCCATTGAGCATGCAGCGCTACGTGCCGGATCTGATTTATCCGGACCTGACCGCGAGTCTTATTGCATTCGACACCGTGCCGTGGCCGACATGGCGTGTGCAACTCGACACGCATCTCGCATTGACCGCTGACGTGTTTGTCGGCAAAGCGACCCGCGAAACGGTTTTGCGCTGGCGTCTGCAGAGCGCTGGAGATACGGCTGCAACAAGCGCGCTCACATTGAAAGTCAGGCCGCTAATATCGGGCCGCGACTACCACGCGCTGCATCATGAGAACACCGCGTTCAACTTCACCGCGCAGACGAGCGGCGATCAGGCGTGCGTAAGCTGGCAACCGTACGGCGATCGGCCGGTGATCCAGTGCGCGACGAACGGCGTCTACACGCACGCGCCGGATTGGTATCGCAATTTCTGCTACGTTCGCGAGCGGGAACGCGGCCTCGATTTCAGCGAGGATCTGGCGACGCCTGGCGTGTTCAGCTTCAATCTCGCCGATGGTGCAGCGGTGATGATTCTCAGCGCTTCCAGTGCCACGAGCGGCACGCAATCGGCAGGCGCGAAACCGGCATTCGCGCACGCAACAGAACTGGCGCGCATCGAGCAACAGCGCCGCGACGCGCTCGGCTCGCGCCTGCAACGCTCGGCCGATGCCTACGTGGTAGAGCGCAACGAAGGCCGCACGATCCTCGCGGGCTTTCCGTGGTTCACGGACTGGGGTCGCGACACATTCATCGCAATGCGCGGTTTGCTGATCGCATCAGGCCGGCTCGACGACGCCGAAGCGATCCTGCTCGAATGGTCAGGCACGCTGTCCGAAGGCATGCTGCCGAATCGTTTCCCCGACTATGGCGACACGCCGGAATACAATTCCGTCGACGCGTCGTTGTGGTTCATCGTCGCCGTGCACGACTATCTGGCGACGCATCACGCGAGCGCCGCCACGCAGCAGCGCCTGCAGCAGGCAAGCGAAGCCATCCTCAGGGGCTACACGGAAGGCACGCGCTTCAACATCCAGGCATCCGCCGCTGACGGCCTGCTCAGCGCCGGCACACCCGGCGTGCAACTTACGTGGATGGATGCGAAAGTCGGCGACTGGGTGGTCACGCCGCGTATCGGCAAGCCAGTCGAAGTGCAGGCGCTCTGGATCAACGCATTGCGCATTGCAGCAAGTTGGAATCCGCACTGGCAGCCGGCCGCTGACCGAGCGTTGCAAGCGTTTCATGAACGCTTCATCGATCCGTCCACGCAAGCACTGTTCGACAACGTGGACGTCGATCATGTCAAAGGCGCGATAGACCGCTCGATTCGCCCCAACCAGATCTTCGCCCTGGGCGGCCTGCCGTTTCCGTTGCTCGACGGCGCGGCGGCGCGCGCGGTGCTCGACCAGGTCGAAGCGCAGTTGCTCACGCCACTGGGACTGCGGACGCTGGCGCCTTCCGATCCTGCCTATCGCGGGCACTACGGCGGGCAGCCGCTGGAGCGTGACGGCGCCTATCATCAAGGAACCGCGTGGCCGTGGCTGCTCGGTCCGTTTGTCGAAGCATGGTTGCGAGTCCACGGCGGCGCGGCGGATGCCCGCATGCAAGCGAAAACGCGCTTTCTCGACCCGCTCTACGCGCATCTCGATCATGCCGGTCTCGACCATCTCTCTGAAATCGCCGATGGCGATGCGCCGCACGCGCCCGCCGGCACGCCTTTCCAGGCCTGGTCGCTGGGCGAGTTGTTGCGCATGGAGATGCTGCTGGCCCGGTTGCCGTCCGCCGGCGCCTAAACCGCGCTACGATGTGTGTCCCACCGCCAAGCCCGATGCAAGGATGTAGTCATGCCACCGCTGCGCGCTGCCAATCTGCTCGCCACCATTGAGGGTTCACGGCTCCATTCGGCCGACTGTGCGCATTGGCAACGCTGGGGACCGTATCTCAGCGAGCGTCAATGGGGCACCGTACGCGAGGATTACAGTGCCGACGGCACCGCCTGGGACTCTTTTCCGCACGACCATGCGCGCAGCCGCGCTTACCGCTGGGGCGAAGACGGCATTGCCGGTTTCGGCGACGACAAGCTGAGCTGGTGTGTTTCGCTCGCGCTATGGAATCGCAAGGACGCGATCCTGAAGGAGCGCCTGTTCGGTCTCACGAATGCGCAAGGCAATCACGGTGAAGACGTGAAAGAGTTGTACTTCTACGTCGACGGCACGCCGACGCATTCGTACATGCGCATGCTCTACAAGTACCCGCACTCCGCCTTTCCGTACGACGACCTGGTTCAGGAAAACGCGCGCCGCGGCGGCGACATGCCGGAGTACGAAATTCTCGACACGGGCGTGTTCGACGATTTGCGCTACTTCGACGTACAGGTGGAATACGCGAAACACGCGCCGGACGACATACTCATGCGCGTGACCATCGAAAATCGCGCGGACCAGGAAGCTTCACTGGATGTGCTGCCGCAAATCTGGGCGCGCAATTCGTGGTCGTGGAAAGAGAACAGGGACAAGCCGTCGCTCGTCGCCGGTACGGACCGCAATGGCAAGGCGTATCTGGTCGGGCATCAGCATGGCCAGGAGCCGATCGTCGTCACAGCCTGGTCGAAAGACGCAACGGTGACGTGGCTCTTCTGCGAGAACGACACCAACGTGAAGCGTCTCTTCAACATGGACGGCGCGGGCCCGTTCAAAGACGGCTTCAACGATTATCTCGTGCACGGCGATGAACACGCGATTCGCCGCAACGCGGGCACCAAGGCTGGCGCGCATGCGTCGATCGAACTCGAACCGCATGGACGCGCCGTGGTGTACATGCGCTGGCGTCCCCAATCGAGCCCCGACGATGCGCAACTCGACGCTGAAGCGATATTCGCGCACCGCATTGCCGAAGCCGACGAATTCTATGGCGCGCTGCAACAGGACATCACCGACCCCGACGCGCGTTTAGTGCAGCGTCAGGCGCTCGCCGGCATGCTGTGGTCGAAGCAGTACTACCAGTACGACGTGCAGCGCTGGCTCGAGGGCGACCCGCTTCAGCCGGCGCCGCCTGCAAGCCGCAAACGCGGCCGGAATATGGACTGGCGGCACCTGTGTAACGCGGACATCGTGTCGATGCCCGACAAGTGGGAATACCCGTGGTACGCGTCGTGGGACCTGGCGTTTCATGCCGCCGCGTTCGCCTTGATCGATCCGGCGTTCGCGAAACGGCAATTGCTGTTGCTGGTGAAGGACCGCTATCAGCATCCGAATGGTCAGATTCCCGCCTATGAATGGGCGCTCGGCGACGCCAATCCGCCCGTGCACGCGTGGGCCGCGTGGCGTGTGTATGAAATCGACCGCGCTCTCACCGGCAAGGGGGATCGCGACTTTCTCGAACTGATCTTCCATAAACTGCTGCTGAATTTTTCCTGGTGGGTGAACCGCAAGGACGCCGACGGCCACAATATCTTTCAGGGCGGCTTTCTCGGGCTGGACAACGTCGGTATCTTCGACCGCTCGTCGCCGCTGCCGACCGGCGGCCATATCGATCAGGCCGACGGCACCGCGTGGATGGCCGCGTATGCGCTCGACCTGATGCGCATCGCGCTGGAACTTGCGTACGCGAATCATGTTTTCGTCGATATCGGAGTGAAGTTTTTTGAGCACTTCCTGTATATCGCCGAGGCCGTGAGTTGCGACGACGGCTGCGATACAGGCCTGTGGGACAGCGAGGACGAGTTCTTCTACGACAAGCTGCGTCTGCCGGACGGCAGCAGCGTTCCCATGCGGTTGCGCTCGATCGTAGGTCTGATTCCACTGTTCGCCGTGCACGTGCTGGAAGAGCGTCTGCATGGCGGCCTGCCGGGTTTGCGTGAACGGCTGATCTGGTTCCTCGAACATCGCCCCGACCTGGCGAAGCTGGTCTCGCGCTGGAACGAGCCGGGCAAGGGCAACGCGCTGCTGCTCTCGCTGTTGCGCGGGCATCGGATGAAAGCATTGCTGCGCCGTGCACTCGACGAAAGCGAATTTCTTTCCGATCACGGCGTGCGCGCGCTTTCGCGAGTCCATCGCGATCAGCCGTTCGTGTTCAATCACAACGGAGACAGTTTCACCGTGAAGTATTTGCCGGCCGAATCGGATACGCGGGTGTTCGGTGGCAATTCCAACTGGCGCGGCCCGGTGTGGATGCCGGTGAACTATCTGCTCATCGAGTCGCTCTACGAATTCCACCGCTACTATGGCGACGATTTCAAGGTCGAGTATCCGACCGGTTCGGGCGAGGCGTTCACGCTGAGCCAGATTGCCGACGAACTGGCGCGCCGGTGCACCATGCTGTTTCTCAAGAACAGGGACGGCGAGCGGCCAGTAATGGGCGCTTATCCTCTGTTGCAGACCGACCCGCGCTCGCGCGATCTGATCCTGTTTCATGAGTATTTTCATGGCGATAACGGGCGCGGTGTCGGCGCTTCGCATCAGACCGGCTGGACCGGGCTGGTCGCCTTGCTGTTGCAACCGCGCGTGATGGGGGTGTCGGGCAATGTACCGTTGGCGGGCGAACCGGATCGGGCGCCGGTGCCGACTTCCCCTTCGGCGCACGCCACAGTGGCAAGCATGCCCGAATCTGCTTCCGCACCTGAGCCGGCGCACGCATCGATGAAGTAGGGCGCGGCGGCGCGAGCGGGCGTGAGGTTGCTCAGGTTACGTTAGCCATACAACGTCGCGTGGCGAACAGGTCGCTTGGCCGTTTTTGAACTGTGTGGGTACAAGCGTGGTCTTTTATGTATCACCACGTTCGTTCCATCGGTTTCCAAAAGTGAATCCCATGTCGACTACACCGAATACCCGAGCAACCGATCACCCCGTCGCCAGTCAACCGCCGAGCTGCAAAGTCAGCATGAATCCGCAGCAGGCGCCGGCATCGCCGGCCGGCAAGCGGCCCGCGCCGCCTTGCACGCTGGTGATCTTCGGCGCCGGCGGCGATCTGACCAAACGGCTCCTCATGCCGGCGCTCTACAACCTGGCGGTGGATAGCCTGCTCGACGGCGGCATGAAAATCATCGGCGTGAATCATGGCGCGCGCGAGACGAGCGAGTGGCGCGACGAACTGCACCAGTCGCTCGAGCAGTTTGCCGCCGACAAGGCCAGCACCTTTCACGCCGGCAAGCTCGACGACCAGGCATGGGACTGGGTCGCGCAACGGCTCGAATACATGGCCGGCGAATTCGAAACCGACGACACCTTCGCGAAGCTCAAGCAGAAGCTCGAGCAAACGCCGGGCGGCAACGTGATCTTCTATCTCGCGGTCAGCTCGCGGTTTTTCGAGCCGATCGTCGAGCGCCTCGGCAACGCGGGTTTGCTGAAAGAGGGCGACGGCGGCGGCTTTCGCCGGCTGGTGATCGAGAAACCCTTCGGTAGCGATCTCGCTTCGGCACGCGATCTGAACGCGCATATCCTGTCGTTCGCGAAAGAAACACAGGTGTATCGCATCGATCACTTTCTCGGCAAGGACACCGTGCAGAGCATTCTCGCGGTGCGCTTCGCCAATGCGCTGTTCGAACCGATATGGCGGCGCGAATATATCGACAGCGTGCAGATCACCGCTTCGGAAACGATCGGCGTGGAAGGGCGCGGCAAGTTCTACGAACAGACCGGCGCGTTCCGCGACATGGTGCCGAACCATCTGTTCCAGCTGCTCGGCATGGTTGCGATGGAGCCGCCCAATTCGTTCGACGCCGAAGCCGTGCGCGACAAGAAAGCCGAAATCTTCGACGCGATCAAGCCGCTGACGCCCGACGACGTCGTGTTCGGCCAATACGAAAAAGGCCCGGCCGGTGTCGGCTACCGTGAGGAGCCGAACGTCGCGCCGGACAGCAAGACGGAAACCTACGCCGCGGCGCGCGTGTTCGTCGAGAACTGGCGCTGGGCCGGCGTGCCGTTTTATCTGCGCACGGGGAAACGGTTGGCCGGGCGTCGCACGGAAATCTCGGTGCAACTGAAACCGGTGCCGTTCCGCCTGTTTCGCGATACACCCGTGGACGCGCTCACACCGAATGTGTTGACCCTGCGCATCGATCCCGCACACGGCACGAGATTCGACTTCAATGTGAAAACGCCTGGCCCGGTTATGCAGATCGGTGCGGTGCAATCGTCGTTCGACTACGGCGACTTTTTTGCGGAGCGCGCCAACGTCGGCTATGAGACCTTGCTCTACGACTGCATGCTCGGCGACGAGACGCTGTTCCAGCGCGCTGACAGCATCGAAACGAGCTGGTGCGCGGTGGACGACGTGTTGCACCCCGAATCCGGCGGCGCGATGCCGGTGCATGGCTATCCGGCCGGCAGCGAAGGTCCGGCGGAAGCAGACGCGCTATTGGCGCGCGGCGGTCACGCATGGCGGCCGTTGCAACGGGATGTCGTGGAGAAAAAGTAATTCGACGAGCCGCACCAACACAACCGGGGGACACCGTGGCAGCACGTAAGACGAAAGTGACAAGCACTACCGAACGAATTCTGGCGATCGACGTTGGCGGCACGGGTTTGAAAGCCGCGATCATCGACGCGGACGGCAAGATGAAAACCGAACGCGTGCGGGTGGCGACGCCGCATCCCTGTACGCCGGATCAACTCGTGGACGCGTTAGCGAAGCTGGTTGCGCCGCTCGTCGCGCAGGAGCCGCCCACGCGGATGTCGATCGGCTTTCCGGGCGTGGTGCGCAACAACCGTATTCTGACCGCGCCGCACTTCGGCGTTGAAGGCTGGCACGATATTGCGCTGGCTGATTCGCTGGCGCAGCGCCTGGGCGGATTGCCGGTTCGCATGATCAACGACGCCGAGATGCAAGGTTTCGCCGCGATCTCGGGTCAAGGCCTCGAATTCGTGCTGACACTCGGCACGGGTGCTGGTACGGCAATGTTTCGCGACGGAGAGTTGATGCCGCATCTGGAGCTTGCGCATCACCCGGTCAGCAAGAAGGGCGTGGCGTACGACGAATATATCGGCGATGCTGCGCGTAAAAAAGTCGGAAACAAGCGCTGGAACCGGCGCGTTCAGAAGGTTATCGGGATTCTGGCGGCGCTGGTGAACTACGACAAATTGTGGATTGGCGGCGGCAACGCCGCGCGCCTCACGATCGATCTCCCGGCAAACGTGGCGACCGTTTCGAACGATGCCGGCATTGAAGGCGGGGCGCGTCTATGGCATGCGAGGTCCATGCGTGAGACGCGCCAATTGCCGGAAGCGAATGAGCGGACGGGCCGCTTCAAATGACCTTCACGCGGCGCGGTGCGGGTTGCGCGGTTGCCGTCGCAACAGGTGACTCCGCTTAACGCGCCGCGTCGCCCCAACGGTATTCCACGCTCGCTTCATCGAGTTGCGTCTTGATCTGCGGATCGAGCACGAAATCGGTAGCCGCGAGCGTATCGCTCAACTGCTCGGCGCGGCTCGCGCCGATAATCGCTGACGTGATGAGCGGATTCGCCAGCACCCAGGCGAGCGAAACGCGCGTCAGCGATTCGCCGGTTGGCGCCGCGATGGCTTTCAGCTGTTCGATCGTTTCGAACTCGCGTTTATGCCAATACCGCTGGTGATACATTGCACCCGCCTTGCCGACGGTTTCAGTGAAACGGCCGGGCGCCGGCGTGACATCCAGTTGATGTTTGCCCGTGAGCAGACCACCCGCGAGCGGGTTGTACGGCATCACGGCTAATTGCTCTTCGCCGGCGAGCGGCAGCAACTCCCGCTCGATCTGGCGAAACAACAGGTTATAGCGAGGCTGCACGGAGACGAAGCGCGCCACGCGCAAAACATCGGCGCGACCCAGGGCGCGCGCGAGTCGATAGGCAAGAAAGTTCGATACGCCGATATAACGCGCCTTGCCCGAGCGCACGATCACGTCCAGCGCTTCGAGCGTTTCGTCGAGCGGCGTGTTCGCGTCGTCGGAGTGAAGCTGGTAGAGGTCCACGTAATCCGTGCCGAGGCGCTGCAACGACGCGTCGATGGCATCCAGCAGATGCTTGCGCGAGGCGCCCTGATCCCACGCAGACGGTCCCATCTTGCCCACCGCCTTGGTCGCCAGAATGAAGCGGTCGCGCTTGCCCTTCAGCCAGCGTCCGACAATCTCCTCCGTGCGGCCGGCAATACCCTCGCCGCCGCCGAGCGGATACACGTTGGCCGTATCGATGAAATTCACGCCGGCATCCGCCGCCGTGTCCAGAATGCGATGCGAGACGTCTTCTTCGGTTTGCAGGCCGAAGGTCATCGTGCCGAGGCATAGGCGCGAAACAGTCAGGCCGGTGCGGCCAAATTTGCGGTATTGCATGGTCAACTCCGGGGATGAACGGAACAGTTCGATATGCAGTGTTGCAAAAAGGATAAACCGTAGCGAGATTTAGTGTCGGCGGCGATTGCCACAAGCTGTTAGTTATTTGAAAGATTTCAGGTGACGTATTTGTCCCTTACGGCTCTGAAAGCCTTTTGTTTTCATGCATGTCGGATTACAAACAAGTAATAATCCGTGACGAAACGGGCATCAAATATTACATAAACCATACATGCGTAAAATATAGAAACAATTCTGTTACGAGGGGTAAGCGACTTCGCGATTGATGCAGATTTATGCGTGTGGAATGATAGCGATTCTCATTTAACCACAGCCAGCCATCCCGTCATCGGTGCCGTGCGCACGAGACCGGCAGCCAGCCAATTTGCGACTTCGTCATCGATTCCATCTCAGGTATGCGAATCGGGCAAGCGCATCTCTGACGGGATTTCCCATGTTCAACCACACGCCGCTTGCGACTGCGTTAGCGCTAGCCTTTGCCGTTCCCTTTGCGACTCCGGCGGTCGCGCAGACTGCTCCGCAATCCGCGTCGCAGCCGTCAACCGCGAATGCAAATTCAACCGCGACGACTACCGCCGACAGCGGTACCTTGCCGGCCATCGGTGTCTCGGCGCAGGCAGAACAACAGGACTTCCAGGCAGAGCGTTCCACGGTCGGCGCAAAGACGCCCACGGCGTTGCGCGATATTCCGCAGACAGTCACCGTCATCAACAAGGCTGTATTGCAATCGCAAGGCGCCACCTCGTTCCAGGACGCGTTGCGCAACGCGCCCGGCGTGACCATCGGCGCGGCCGAAGGCGGCCAGATCGGCAACAACATCAACCTGCGCGGCTTCACCGCACAGAACGACATCTATCTGGACGGTTTCCGCGATCGTAACCAGTACTATCGCGACACGTTCGACCTGGAAGAACTCGAAGTGCTGTACGGTCCGTCGTCGATGCTGTTCGGCCGCGGTTCGACGGGTGGCGTGATCAACCAGGTGAGCAAGAAGGCGAACCTGAAGGACTCCGCGGAAGTCACCGGCATGATCGGCACCGACGATAAATATCGCAGCACCATCGACGTGAACCACAAGCTGACGGATACGTCGGCGATTCGCCTGAACGCATTCGGCCAGAGCCTGGGTTCGACGCGCGATGAGATGAAAAACAAGGATTACGGCATCGCGCCGGAAGTGCGCTTCGGGATCGGCACACCGACCGAAGTCACGATCTCCGCGCTGATCCAGCACAACTACGACATGCCCGACTACGGCGTGCAGGCCTTGAACGGCCACCCGTCGCCGGTGCCGAAGAATACGTTCTACGGCTTGACCACCGACCGCACGATCCAGGACGTGCAGACGGTCACCGCCGCGGTCAAGCACAAGTTCTCGGACAACCTGATCCTGACCAACCAGACGCAGTTCTCACACTCGATGACCGACGCGCGCGAAACCGCCCCGCAATCGGTGTTGACGGGGCCGCTCGCCACCAGTCCCGCGTTGAGCAACGGCAATTTCACGAAGCTCTCGCCTTCGCAACTGTTCATCAAGTTGCAAAGCCACGACCGGGTGATCGAGAACCACTCGTTGTACAACGACACGATGCTCGAATACAAGTTCGTCACCGGCCCGATCAAGCACGACCTGATCGCCGGTGTCGATCTCGGTCACGACAGCTATTCGAATCAGGCGTACACGCGTAACAACCTGCCGGTCGTTTCGATGGTGAATCCGGCGTATCTGTCGTCGCCCGCGGGTGTGACGACGACGGTCGGCAACTACGCGGACTCCGGATCGAACGAAATCGGTGCGTACCTGAACGACACCGTTTCGATCGGCCGGCAGTGGAAGGTGATTGGCGGTTTGCGCTGGGATCGCTTCCAGGCGCAGATTCACAACTCGATCAGCGCGCCGGGCTACGCGACCCAAACCAACTTCTTCACCAGCGTGCGCGCTGGCGTGATTTATCAGCCGACCGACTGGCAGTCGTACTACGTGTCGTACGGCACGTCGTTCAATCCGTCGCTCGAAGCGCTGACAGTGACCAATCTCACGCAGAACCTTGCGCCCGAGTCGACCAGGTCGTACGAAGTCGGCGGGAAATGGGATCTGCTCGGCGGCAATCTCTCGGTGACGTCGTCGTTCTTCCGCGAAGAAAAGACCAACGCGCGAACGCAGGTTTCGCCGACCGAATACGAGCTCGACGGCGACGTCCGTGTCGACGGCTTCCAGGCCGGCGTGACGGGCCACATTACCGACAAGTGGCAGGTGTTCGGCGGCTACACGTACATGGACGCCGTCATCCTGAGCGCGCGCGACGGCACGCAGGGTCACGTGCCGGCCAACACGCCGCGCAATACGCTGACGTTCTGGACCACTTATGCGCTCACGCCGCATTGGGAAATCGGCGGTGGCCCGACCTATATGTCGCCGCGCTATGCGTCGAACACGAACTACGTGCAGGTGCCGGGCTACACGCGCTGGGATGCGACCGCCGCGTATCACGCGAAGAAATACGACGTCCGCCTGAACCTGCTGAACCTGACCAACAAGCAGTACTACGACGCGCTGATTCCGTCGGACGGTGGCCGTTCCGTGCCGGGTATCGGACGCACGTTGCTGGCGACGTTCGACTACCGCTTCTGATACGCGCTGGGCACATGCGTTAGGCTTGCCGTTTTCGAACGCGGCAAGCCGACGCGAAGGAAACATCATGTTGCTGCATATCCCGAATGTACTGAATGCCGAGCAGTTGCGTATCGTGCGCGAGCGGCTCGACACGGCCGGCGACGCGTGGGTCGACGGCCGCGCAACCGCCGGCTATCAGGGTGCACCAGTCAAGCGTAATCAGCAGATCGCCGAGCACACGCCGATTGCGCGCGAGCTCGGCGACGTGATTCTCGCGTCGATCGAGCGCAACCCGCTGTTCATCAGTTCGGTGTTGCCGAACCAGGTGTACCCGCCGCTCTTCAATCGTTACGAAGGCGGCATGCAGTTCGGCAGTCACGTCGACGGCGCAGTGCGCGTGCTGCCCAACGGCGTGAAGCTGCGCACCGACGTCTCGGTGACGCTGTTCATTTCCGACCCCGCGGACTACGACGGCGGCGAACTCGTGATCGAAGACACGTACGGCGTGCAGCAGGTCAAACTGCCGGCCGGTGACATGATCGTCTATCCGGCGACGAGTCTCCATCAGGTCACGCCGGTCACGCGCGGTGTGCGGGTCGCCAGTTTCTTCTGGGTGCAAAGCCTGGTGCGCAGCGACACGCAGCGCGCCATGCTGTTCGACATGGACACGGCCATTCAAAGGCTGAATGCCACCAACGCCGACGACGCCGCGCGCCGCAGCCTCGTCGGCATCTATCACAATCTGTTGCGTACCTGGAGTGAACCGTGAGCGTACCCGAGGCAATCGACATTCAATCGCCCGCGGGCATCGATCACGCGTCGCGTGAACCGCAGCGGCTCGACGAGGGCCAGTTGAAAGCACGGCAGCAGCGCTCGCGCCGCGCCACCTTCGTCAAATGGTTGCGCAAAGTGCATGGCTGGATCGGCCTGTGGGGCGCGGCGCTGGGTTTGCTGTTCGGCACCACGGGGTTTCTGCTGAACCATCGCGGTGGCCCGCTGCGGGTATCGACTGGCGAGCCGCAAGTCGCGCTGTTGCAGGTGCCGTTGCCGCAACCGGCGCCGCAAACGCCGCGCGAGCTCGGCAAATGGCTCAAGCACGAACTGAAACTGGCGGGCACGCCGGGGCGCGTACAGAAAGAGCCGGCGCATCCGGTCGCGTGGGGCGATCGCAGCATCGTGCAGCCGGAGCACTGGCAGCTCAACTTCGCGTCGCCTCGTGAGAACACGTCCGCCGAATATTGGGTGGGCAACGGTTATGTGACCGTCAAGCGCAGCGAGAACACCTTTCTCGCGATGCTGACGAATCTGCACAAAGGCGTCGGCTTGAGCGTCGGCTGGGTGCTGCTGATCGACACGCTGGCCGGCAGCATCATTCTGCTGTCGCTCACCGGTGTGCTGCTCTGGACGGAGCTGAATAAACGCAAGACCGTCGGTGCGGTACTGGTGCTGGGGTCGATCGTCGCCGCGTTGTGTGTCGGGTTGATATAAAAGCCGCTGCGGGCAGGGCCTGGTCGGGAGAAATCGACCGCCCTGTCTGACCTGCGATCGGGAAGATCGCCAGGCCTGCGCCTTTGCGTCAAGGTACGTTTTACCGGTATTTCAGTTCGCTTCGCGGCATCTCTCTCCGCCGACGCCGCCCCGTTCTGCATAAGCCTTCGCCGCGTGCCGCGAAAGGCCGGCTCATCGGGCCGCGGCGTAACCTCTCACCTTCCTCCCTCATCCCGCTACGTGCGAGAATCGCGCTACATCGGTTGCGCGATGATCGTTGGCCATCCGTCGTATCAGGCATCGCTTTTGCAACGGCGGTTTGCACGAATATGAGCCGTCGCGTCGAGGAGATCGCGTTGAAAGAGCCGGACCGCTTCGTGTCGGATGCATTGCCCGACGGCTTTGCCGCGCCGTCCTTCCTCGCCGGCGGCGGCGAGCTGGGTGCGCTCATCCGCGCTTACGACTGGACGCAGACTGCGCTTGGCGCGCCCGAGAACTGGCCGCAAGGGCTGAAGATCGCGATCCGTATCATGCTCACGTCGCGCCAGCCGATCTGGATTGGCTGGGGCGACGAGCTGCTCTATTTTTACAACGACCCATATAAATCGATCATCGGCGGCAAGCATCCGGCCGCGCTCGGCCAGCCGACCAAAGTCGTGTGGCGCGAAATCTGGACCGATATCGAGCCGCTTCTGAACACCGCGCTGGCGGGCGCCGAAGGCATCTTCGTCGAACAGAAGCTGCTCATCATGGAGCGCAACGGCTTTCCCGAGGAGACGTATTACACCTTCTCGTACAGCCCGATTCCCGGCGACGACGGCGAACCCGGCGGCATCATCTGCGCCAACAGCGACGGCACGGCGCAGGTGATCGGCGAACGGCAACTGGCGTTGCTGAAGGAACTGGCGGCGGTCAGCCCGAACGGCCGCGACTGGCGCGAGGCTTGCGAACTCAGCGCGCGCGCCTTGCAGGCTAACCCGCAAGACCTTCCGTTCGCCCTGTTATATGCCGCCGAGCCGGGCAGCGACACGCTCGCGCTGGTCGGCGCGTGCGGCATCGAGCCGGGCCACGCGGGGGCGCCGCAAACCATGAAGCTCGACGGCGAGGCGCCTTGGCCCGTCGTCGACGTGCTCGATACGCAAGCGCCGCTGCGGGTGGGCGATCTGACACAGCGGTTCGCCACCGCGTTGCCGAGCGGTCCGTGGCATCTCCCGTCGCAGCAGGCGGTTATCCTGCCGGTGTCGCCCGGCAGCGAGTCGGCGCAAACGGTGGTTCTGGTCGCTGCGCTGAATCCTTGCCGTCTTTTCGACGACGCCTATCGCAGTTTCCTGAACCTGGCCGCCGGTCAGATCGGCGCGGCGATCGGCTACGCGCGGGCGTACGAGGAGGAGCGGCGGCGCGCGGAAGCGCTAGCCGAAATCGACCGCGCGAAAACCACGTTCTTCTCCAACATCAGCCACGAATTCCGTACGCCGTTGACGCTGATGCTCGGCCCACTCGAAGAACTGCTCGCCAAGCCGCAGCTTGCCGCAGGCGGCGACCAGGCGCGGCTAGGCAGCGACATCGAGGACCGCGCGCTGATCGAGATCACGCATCGCAACGGCTTGCGGCTGCTGAAGCTCGTCAACGCGCTGCTGGACTTCTCGCGCATCGAGGCGGGACGCATGCAGATTCACATGCAACCCACCGATGTCGCATCGTTCACGGCCGAACTCGCGTCGCTGTTCCAGTCCGCGATCGAAGCGGCCGGCCTGCGCCTCGAAGTGGAGATTCCGGCCGCGCCCGTGGTCGCGCAGCTCGACCGCGAGATGTGGGAAAAGGTCGTGATGAACCTGCTGTCGAACGCGTACAAGTTCACGTTCTTCGGCACGATTCGCGTCGCGGTTCGCGTGCTTGCCGGCGTTGGCGTCGAGGTCAGTGTGACGGATAGCGGCATCGGTATTGCCGAGGAAGAAGTGCCGCGCCTCTTCGAACGCTTTCATCGCGTGGCGGGCGCGCCGGGACGCTCGGTCGAAGGCAGCGGCATTGGGCTCGCAATGGTGCAGGAACTGGTCAAACTCCACGGCGGCGCGGTGCGGGTGGACAGTGTGCCCGGCGAAGGCGCGTGCTTCACCGTCTCGCTGCCGCACGGCGCCGTGCCGGTCCAACCTGATGAAGAAGCCGTGCATGCCGCCATGAGCAAGCACGCGCGCACCTATGTCGATGCGGCGTTGCGCTGGAGTCCCGAGAACGAGATCGTCGCCGACGCGCCGGCTGGCGCGACACCGGCTGGCGCGGCGCCGCCCGTGGTTGCGTCAGTCGCCGCCGCGCGGCTGCTGGTCGTCGACGACAACGCGGATCTGCGCGAGTACATGAGCCGTATCCTGCGCGCGGCGGGCCACGACGTGCGGCTTGCCACCGACGGGCAGGCCGCGCTCGAAGCCGCGCGGCAGGAGCGCCCCGATCTCGTGCTCTCCGACGTGATGATGCCGCGCCTCGACGGCTTCGGCCTGCTGCGCGCGTTGCGCGCCGATCCGGAGTTGCGCGACACGCCGGTGCTGATGCTGTCCGCCCGCGCGGGTGAGGAAGCGCGCGTGGACGGCATCGAGCACGGCGCCGACGACTATCTGACCAAGCCCTTCTCGGCGCGCGAACTGCTGGCCCGCGTGTCGGGCAACCTGCAACTCGCGCGCCTGCGCCGCGAGACCGAGACGAAGCTGCGCGAAGAATCGCGCACGCTGGAGATTCTCAATCGCGTCGGCTCGACGGTGGCCGCCGAACTCGATCTGAACCGCGCGGTGCAGATCGTAACCGACGCGGCCACCGAACTGACCGGCGCCGCGTTCGGTTCGTTCTTCTATAACGTGCTCGACGATAAGGGCGGCAGCTACATGCTTTACACGCTGTCCGGCGTGCCGAAGGAAACCTTCGAGCAGTTTCCGATGCCGCGCAACACGGCGGTGTTCGCGCCTACGTTCATGGGCGAAGGCATCGTTCGTGTCAGCGACATCACGCAGGATCCGCGCTATGGCCACAACGCGCCGCATCGTGGCATGCCGGAGGGTCATCTGAAGGTGCGCAGCTATCTGGCCGCGCCCGTGCAGTCGCGCAGCGGTGAAGTGGTCGGAGGGCTGTTCTTCGGTCATCCCGAGCCCGGCGTGTTTACCGAACGCGCTGAGCGGATCGTGGCCGGCATCGCCGCGCAGGCGGCCATTGCCATCGACAATGCGCGTTTGTACCGGGCCGCGCAAACCGAAATCGCCGAGCGCACCAAGGCGCAAAGCGCGCTGCGCGATCTGAACGAAACGCTGGAGCGCCGCGTGATCGAGACGGTGGCGGACCGCGACCGTCTGTGGGAGTTGAGCGAGGATCTGCTGGTGGTGGCCGATATCGAAGGCCGCTTGCAGCGCGTGAGTCCGTCATGGAGCAATGCGCTCGGTCACAATACGCATTGGCTGATGTCGCGTTCCTATGTCGATCTGGTTCACCCGGATGACGTAGAGGTGGTCCGCACCCATCTGGCCGAACTGCGGCGCACGGGCGTGCCGGTGCGTTATGAAAACCGCTTCAGGCGGATCGACGGCACGTGGCGCTGGGTTGCGTGGACGCTCGCGCTCGATCCCGACACGGCGCGCATTCACGGCGTGGGCCGCGACGTCACCGCCGACAAGGAAACCACCGAGGCCTTGCGGCACGCCGAAGAAGCGCTGCGCATGGCGCAGAAGATGGAAGCGATCGGCAAGCTTACGGGCGGCGTTGCGCACGACTTCAACAACTTGTTGCAGGTGATAGGCGGCAATCTGCAACTGCTGGCGAAAGACGTCGCCGGTTCCGAGAAGCCCGAGCAGCGCGTGCGCAATGCGCTCGCAGGCGTGGCCCGCGGAGCTAACCTCGCCTCGCAACTGCTGGCGTTCGGGCGGCGTCAGCCGCTGGCGCCGAAGGTCGTCAATCTCGGCCGCTTCGTGCGCGGACTCGACGACATGCTCAGACGCGCGCTTGGCGACGGCGTCGAAATCGAAACGATCGTGTCGGGCGGCTTGTGGAATACGCTGGTCGATCCGTTCCAGGTCGAGAACGCGCTGCTGAATCTGGCGATCAACGCGCGCGACGCCATGAACGGCCACGGCAAGCTCACCATCGAAGCCGGCAACGCTGCGCTCGACGACGCCTACGCCAAGCGCAACGCCGAGGTCACGCCGGGCCAGTACGTGATGCTGGCGGTCACCGACACGGGTGCCGGGATGCCGCCGGAAGTGCGCGAGCGCGTGTTCGAGCCGTTCTTTACGACCAAGCCCGAAGGTCAGGGCACGGGCCTCGGCTTGAGCATGGTGTATGGCTTCGTCAAACAGTCCGGCGGCCATGTGAAGATCTACAGCGAAGAGGGTCACGGCACGACGATTCGCATCTATCTGCCACGGGTGCGCCAGCAGGAAGACCTCGAAACGAATATCGACGCCGGTCCTGCCAAGGGCGGCACGGAAACCGTTCTGGTGGTCGAGGACGACGAGGAAGTGCGCACGACGGTGGTCGAAATGCTTTCCGATCTCGGCTACCGTGTGCTGAAAGCGAAAGACGCGCAAAGCGCGCTCGCGATCGTCGAAAGCGGTGTGCCGATCGACGTGCTGTTCACCGACGTGGTGATGCCTGGTCCGCTACGCAGCACCGAACTCGCTCGCAAGGCGCGCGAACGGTTGCCGGCGATCGCGGTGCTGTTCACGTCGGGCTATACGGATAACGCGATCGTGCATTCCGGGCGGCTCGACGAGGGCATCGAATTGCTCAGCAAGCCCTACACGCACGAAGCGTTGGCGCGCAAAATTCGCTACGTGCTGCAAACGCAGAATCCGCAGGCGGCTGAAATCGCCGAGGCCGGGCAGCATCTTCTAGAGATCGATCCGCTGGCTGTACCGGATAGCGCCGGCAGCGTCGCCGCTCAGCCGCGGCTGCGGATTCTACTGGTGGAGGATGACGAGCTGATTCGCGCAAGCACCGCCGAATTGCTGCGCATGTTCGACTTCGACATTCTGGAGGCCGAAGGGGAGCATGACGCGAAGCAGATTCTGAGCGAGCATGCGATCAGCGTGATGCTGACCGACGTGGGGCTGGCGGGTAAGTCGGGTGTGGATCTCGCGCTGGAGGTATGTGCCGTGCGACCCGATCTGCGCGTGATCTTTCTGACCGGCTACGACCTCGTGCTGACGCCGGCGCAGCGCAAGGTCTTGCCGCACGCTATCCTGCTGCGCAAGCCGTACGATCTGCTCGATCTCATCGACGCGCTGAAAACGCCGCTGCGCTAGAGCCGCTGCGCAAAGCTAGATCCACTGCGCAAAGCCGGTGAGGCCCGGCAGCGCTTGCCGGCCTCTCAGCGCACAAGTGCGCGCTCGCGCTAGAATTCCCGCAGACCGCCACATGCTCGCTCAGCCGGAATTCGCCGATGACCATACCCGCTAACGCCGTCGACACCGCGCTCATCACGCGGCGTTCCATTCGGGCTTTTCTGCCCACACCGGTGCCGCACGCCGATATCGAAGCCATTCTCGAAGCCGCCAGCCGCGCGCCTTCCGGCACCAATACGCAGCCGTGGAAAGTCTACGTGGTGACGGGCGAATCGCTCGCGCGTCTTTCGCAGGCCTTGCTTGCCGCTTACGACGATCCGCAGCGCGATGCGCTGTACCAGGAAGAGTACCCGTACTACCCGCATCAATGGGTTTCACCATACATCGACCGGCGCCGCAAAATCGGCTGGGATCTGTATGGCCTGCTCGGCATCACGAAGGGCGACAAGGCGCGCATGCATGAGCAGCATGCTCAGAACTACCGCTTCTTCGGTGCACCGGTGGGCTTGTTCTTTACCATCGACCGGGTCATGGAGCGCGGCAGCTGGCTCGACTACGGCATGTTCCTGCAGGCGATCATGACGGCCGCGCGCGGCCGTGGTCTCGATACCTGTCCGCAGGCGGCGTTTACGCAGTTTCATCGGGTGATTGCGGAGCATCTCGGCTTGCCGCCCGAAGAACAACTGGTGTGCGGCATGTCGCTCGGTTTCGCCGACGAAGGCGCGCTGGTCAACACGTTGCGCACCGAGCGCGAACCGGTTGAGCGGTTCACGCGATTTCTCGATTGACGGCAATTGATCGCGATCGAGGCAAGTCCCCACCCCCAATCGGACCTATATGAAAACATCGCGCCGCCATTTTCTGCTGCTGGGCGTGAGCGCGGGCTCAGCGCTCGCACTCGCCCGTACTGCCTTCGCCGAGCCTGCGAACACGCTCAGCGAAAGCGATCCGAAGGCGCAAGCCGTCGGCTATAAGGAGGACGCTTCCAAGGTCGACAAAGCGAAATTCTCCGGCTACGCCGCCGGACAAACCTGCGGTAACTGCTCGCTGTTCCAGGGTAAAGCCACGGACGCATACGGCGGTTGCACGCTGTTCGGCGACAAGCAGGTCGCCGCGCGCGGCTGGTGCAGTTCGTATTCGAATATGTGACGTGCAAGGGGCGACGTGCTATCCAGTTCGCTGCGCGTCGCATTCACGGCGCTCAGTTCAGCGCGCTCAGTACCAGTTCGTGTGAATGGCCGATCCATACGGCTGCGTCGCGGTGATCGCGGAGCGCGTCGCCGGTATTCGGGTGCAGGAAGATATCCAGTGCGCCGTGATTCAGCGTGAGCCAGCCCACCAGGTCGGCGAACTGCTCCTGCGTGAACGCGAGCTGATACGACCACATGGGATGCGGTCCCACCGGGCGCTCATGAAAGCGGCCCAGTTGCAGTTTGCCGCTCCAGCGCGCTTCGATCTGCTCACGCAAGGTCCAGGCGGCGTCGCGGCTGCTCGCATCGAAATACACGTGGGCATGCCAGCTTGCGATGGCGGAGGTGTCGCGAAAGGTCATAACAGGTCCGTTGCGTATCAGTCTTTATCCGACATTCATTCTGCTTCAATTTCCGTCGACGCGCGTGGCGCGCGGCTCATGTAAAACTGTCTGTCATCTTCGCCGACGATCTCGAAGCCGAGCCGTTCGTACAGGCGCTGCGCGGGATTGCCTTTGAGCACCTTGAGGGTGACTGGCAACGCGTCGGCTTGCGCGGCGCGCAACACCGATTGCAGCGCGCGTTCGCCGATGCCGCGCCCTTGAAGCGATGGCGTGATCTGCAATTGCACGACGACCCATTCTGCTTCCGTGCGATGCGCTTTGAGCAAACCGGCCGGCTCGCCGTCGATGCAAATCACGCGCGCCGTGTCATAACGATGCAGCAGACGCGCGCGATGCTCGATATCGTCCGATGGTTCGCCGACGCGCGCCAGGTGCTCCGTCATGGTCGCCTTGCGCAGATCGAACAGGAAGGCCTCGTCCGTGTCGAGTGCCGGGCGCAGGGTGAAAGCAGGTTCTTGAACGGACATGTGGGTCACGTTGCCGGTGTGCCGGCGGCTAGTAAGAATGGTCGTGAATTGTCGCGCCAGCAGCGCTTTTTTACCACGCGGTTATGTTTGTGCCTTTCGACCTGACTGTTCACCGGTCGCGCCAATGCCGAAAGTGGGCAGTCCACGCGGTTGCGGATTCGCATGCTCGCGCGCGCGCCGCCTCAGGCGCGGCCGATGTTTGCGGCGCGCCGGACGCGGGGCGCGGCCTGTTTGCGGTGTGCGCGCTACGGTTCATGCTGCGCGGTTTGCGTTGATTGGCATGTGCTTTGCTTTTGCCTCATCCGCGAATTGCTGGCGGTGTGGGCTCGAAGCCGAACCGTCAGGCAACGATGCCGGTCTGGCATAACAACGACACATGCTGCATACGACGAAACCACACATTGTCACGTACGGGGTTGATGGCGACGCGATGACGCTCGTCTTTTATCCCGACACCGGTTGTCTGCGCTTTGCCATGCGCGCGGCATTGCCACGAGCGCCGGCCGCCGTATTCCTGGTTCACGACGTTTTCCGCATGGCGAGGTGCGCACTGTGGCTTTGCGTAGCTATTCAGTTTCTTCCGGTGTCGTTCGTTCAACACGGCGAGCGGCTTAACGAACTTTGCGAGGTGGGCTATGGAGATTATCGAGCTCGAACCAAGCGTCTCGGCAGACGGACGCGCGGTGATTTTCCAGCTTTCGACGCGAGGACGGGATCTCGAGTGCGCCGTCACGCGTGAGGCATTGGAACAGCATTTCTGGTTGCAACGCGACGCCGGCGAGGAACGCGTCTTGAAGACGTTCGCGGACGGACGCAAGCGCATTACCGCCGTGGCGGAAAGAAAAATGCTGGCACGTCCGGGCGAAAAAGTGCTGCTGACGATCGCCGATTTTGCCGCCCGGGGTTGACGAGCCAGCTCGATGCGATCGCGCGTTTCGTTTGCGTTCGCGTGATATGTCGTCGTGCAACCGTACATCCCCGAGATTCAGCAAGCGACGGTGAAGGTGCCGCTGCTCGCTGAACCTTGCCGATTTTTGCCGGTTCGATCCACTTCCTATAGGTCCGGCCGCTGAAGTCGGCGGCAACGATTCCGCGCAGTAAATAGCCGCATTTATCGCTGTGGGCGGCGCAGCGCGCATCCGTTCACGTCTGAGGAAATCGGCCTGTTACGCCGATTCGCCAAACTGGCCTGCCAATTCCCCTCGCTTCGCGCAATTGCATTCGCAAGTGCGCGCATACACTGTTTTTCATGGAGCGACAGATGACCGAGCCCCATCGACGCGGTCTTCCCCCGCGTTGTTTTGAACCGTACCGTTGATGGCAGTTTGCCGCGGTTGTCGAACGCGGCGGAGCAGTAACGCAGTAGGTAGTAGAAGCAATGCGAATAGCGCGCGATCCATGCAATTAGCGCGTGAATCAGCAGGGGGTTGCAGCCAGGTGATGTTGAAGGCGAGGGACCAGGTTGTGATGCAGTGGCAGTTCAAGTAACAACAGCTTTGCAGATGTAGTTCAAGTAGCAGCTCTGATAGTTTGTGGTGGGTAAAAGTCGGCAAGCATCCACGCGCGAGTACGACTGTTCCATCCTGTCCGGCCCTGTTCCTTCGCGGGAACAGGGTTTTTTTCGTCTCGTTGCGCGGCACGACTTGCAATTGGCGGGTTCGAGCCGATATGCGGGCGTTGCATCGCGTTTTGCGGTTTTGTCGGTGAATATTCGACACCCGGCCGGCCGCGTGGTGTGAGACGCTGCACATGAACGGGACTTGATGTAGTTTAAGTCTGTCTTAATAGTTGCTTGCCATGATGGCTGCACAGACTCACATTAGGGCCTGTCAAGCCGCCGGCGTATCGGCGGCGTTTGCCACCGTAGAGCAAACGCATCCGGTGGCGAAGCCGAAAGCTAGAGAAGGAGTTTGAACCGATATGTCCAGTAAATCGCGAGTCCGCAGGCACAACCAGTCGGCCATGTCTCCGCTGTTGCGCGCGTTGACCTATAGCCGCACTGCCCATGAGCCGGTTACGTCGGCGATGCTTCTGCAGTGCTATACCGCCCTCGATGCATTCCGGCACGGCCACGGCTCGCGGAATCTGCATATGACCTTGAGCCGGCATTTGCTGGTGTCGCAAGAGCTCGCGCGGCTCGGCCTCGGCGAGGACGTGCTGTCAGACATCGAAAGTGCGCATGCGGCGATGGTTCAGATCGACACGCGTGAACACGGCGAAGGCGCATGGGCACTGCAACATGGCGAATACGCCCGCCTGTGCACGGCGCTGGCGATTCTCGACGGCCAACTGAGCGTGGCATCGTTGAGCGAGATTGCGAGCGCGGAAGCCAGGATGATAGAGGGATTGATGAGGTCCGCGCAGGTTCAGGCAATTGCGGAAGCCGTGGTCTGAGTCGCCCGCACGGGTTTCGCCTTTCTCCGGCACACAAATGAAACGCCCCACGTGGGGCGTTTTTTCGTTCAGCCGAGCAGATGCGCCGTTGCGTGGCGCTAATCGTTGTACTTCGTAATGTCGTAGAACGCGATCCCGTTCTGCCCGCCGCTCAATTGCACGAGCCGCGAATTCCCCGAGATCAGCGGCGGGAATGGGCAATTCGAGCAAGTCACCACGCCGAGCGAATCGACGCTTGCGCTCACCGTCGTTTGATACTGGCCGAACGTAGTGTTGTTCGGCGCGCCGACAGAAAAGCCGTCCACTTCCGTTACCGAACCCAAGGCCGTCAGACCGGTTGCCTGAATCTGCACGGACGTCACCGGATACGCGAGATCCCGTCCGTTCACGAGGCTCGACCACGTCACGCTCATCGCGTACTGAGTGCCCGCGAGCGAGCCGGCCGGCGTCAGGAATTCAGTCGCGAAATCCGGCAGCAGCGTCGGCCATGCGACCGAGCTGCCAGCCGCCGCGCTCAGCGGGCTACTTGGATTGATGATCGACGACTGGCCGAGTTGCGCGCCATTCCTGTCGTAGAACGTCACCGTGTAGGTCGAATAGAGCGGCACGCCGCTCGCATCGATTGATTGCGGCGAGTAATAGCCGCTCGCGGCAGGCGCCGTGAAGTTCGCCGTCGACGAAAGCGATTGCCATGACCAGCGGTACAGCGACGTGTTGCTGCTGGTCGTGGCAGGCGACACCGGCGCGGCGTTCAGAACTGCGTCCGAGAGACCCAGCGTGTTGCTGCCCACGGTATCGCGCTGCATCAGCCAGACCGGCGCGGCGAGACCGGGGCCGGTGACGGAGGCCGAATAAACCGTGGGATTCGACGCGGTCGGGATCGCGATCGTGAGGCCCGACTCATAACGGTTCACGTCGCTCAGTCTCGAATCGAGGAAAGTCCGCCGCGCGATCTGCGAGTCGATCGACACCGCGAATTGCGACTGATTGCCGATCAGATCCCAGTCAAGCTGCGTGCCGTCGGCTAGCGTGACGGGCGTCGCGCGTTGTTGCGCGATGCTGTAGAGCACGCCGGCCGCCGTGCCGCTCGCGAGCGTGAACGGCAATTGCACGAGCGCCAGCTGTTTGCCGTTGCGCGTGAAGAAGGCTAGCGTCTTCGGCGATCCGAAGACGGCGCCGGTCAAGGCCGCGTCCGTCACGCCGTGGCCGACGGCGAGATCGGTCGAGCCGTTTTCCAGATACGTGGCGTCGATGGCCGGCGAGCACGACGTGTTGAGCGTGCCGTTTGCCGCGCAGGCGGTGAGCAGCGTCGCGAGCGGGGCCAGATAATTCGCGGCCACTGGCGGCGCGGCGAGCGTTACCGATTGCGCGGTCTTGTTGTTCAGCGCCACGGTCATGCCCGGCGCGGCATTCGACAGCAGCGATAAGCCACCGTTAGCGGACGTGACGAGCGATACCGTGTCGATGACCGCGTCCGCGCCGGTATGGTTCGGTGTGAACGCTACGCCGATGGGATCGAAGCCGGCCAACTGCAAGCCGTTCTGCGCGAGGATGTTCGCCAGCATCGTGTCGAGCGTGATGGTCGCGATCTGCACGGCGGGCAATGTGACCTTGGTCAGCGCCGCGGTCGACGCAAGGTCGAGCGGGTTGCCCGAGGCCGTGAGCATCGCCGTAATCGCGGTGGTCAGCGTGGTGACGTTGACGACAGCCGGCGCGGTGCCGGTCGGCAACTGCGCGAGCACCGAGACGAGCGGGGCGGACAGACGGGCGGCGTCGCTCGCGATGATCAGGAACGGTGCGGTCATGCCCTTCACCGGGATCGAGTACGCGCCTTGCGCGTTGGTGGTCGCGGTGGCCTGCGCGCCGGTCGCATCGATCAGCGTGACGTTCGCGCCGACCAGGGCGCTGCCCGCGGCCACGGTCCCGCCGACTGCGGTCGCCGTAACGGCAGGCGGGTTCGACGATCCCGAACCGGAGCCGCCGCCTCCACAACCGCTGAGTTGGAAAAAGGCAAACGCCACAGCGGCGGCAACGCTGCTGCGCACTAACGATCGATGCATGAATTTCCCCGACGCTTTGATTATTCGATTGCTTGTGAATGGTTATAGATGGCCGGCAGCTTTTGCCGATGATTGCGCACGATCCGAATCGTGCGGCGTCGTTAAATTGAAAGCTGATTCCCCGCGCCTGCTAAAACGATAAAACGGCATTTTCACGACGCATCTTTAGCGCGAAGGGAGAATACTTCAACACGGCACTATCGTGTCGCGCGGTAAAAAAACATTGACTATGCCGCGCGGATATTACGGGTCTCCGTAAGGCGTCTGGCTGAGTGCCTCGCCAGCGCCGGATCAGGTTTGCCGGAGTCTTTCATGCTTGTTAGACTGCCTCTCGCCAACTCACCGCGAGCGCGATTTTTGCCTCTTACGCTTCCAGGGCGTTCACGTCTGCGGCGCGATCAAATCGGAGACGCCATGTCTTATATGCTGCTCATT
The DNA here is from genome assembly GCF_902459535.1 of Paraburkholderia dioscoreae. NCBI lineage: Bacteria > Pseudomonadati > Pseudomonadota > Betaproteobacteria > Burkholderiales > Burkholderiaceae > Paraburkholderia > Paraburkholderia dioscoreae. Next base: position 3,348,110 of record NZ_LR699554.1, on the reverse strand, counting down.
GTCGAACCCCCGAATCAGCGCATTGAACGCGGTGAAACTGCGGGCCGCGAAGTTTACGACCAGATGGTCCGTTTCGCCGCCGATCTGAAAGCGCGCGGCAAACTGCTCGCGGTCGAATCGCTTACGTCCTCTAGCGACGCCGTGCGCGTACAGGTCCGCGACGGCCAGCCGAAGCTGCTCGACGGCCCCTTCGCCGAAGCCAAGGAAATGGTCGGCGGATTCTTCCTGCTCAATTGCGAGAGCCGCGAAGAAGCCGTGGCAATCGCGCAGGCCTGCCCCGCGGCAACGTGGTGCACGGTCGAAGTCCGCAAGCTCGGGCCTTGTTTCGCCTAGCCGGTTCGCGCATCCACAGCATGTGTTCTCGGGGTTTTCCCTGGCGGATCGACGCGCTTGTCGATCCGCCAGCGCATTGTTCGTCGTGTGAGTAAGAAGTCCAGCAACGTGCGCGGCTTTCCGTCTCACAACAAAAAGGAGTAACGGCGATGCGATTCATGATCCTCGTAAAAGCAACGGCTGCCAGCGAAGCCGGCGAGATGCCGGAAGCGTCCCTCATGGCCGCGATGGGCGCCTATCACGAAGAACTGGCCAAAGCCGGCGTGCTGCTCGACGCCACCGGCCTGCAACCGAGCTCGAAAGGCTGGCGCGTTCGCTACAGCGGCGGCCAGCGCTCGGTCGTGGACGGACCGTTTGCTGAAACCAAAGAGCTGATTGCCGGCTATACGCTAATCCAGGTGCGCTCGCGTGAAGAAGCCGTGGAATGGGCGCGGCGCTTTCCGGCGCCTTTTGGCGAGCAAGCCGACGGCGAAATCGAAGTGCGTCAGTTGTTCGAACTCGACAACTTCGAACCCGGCCCCGAGTTGGACCGGTTCCGCGAACTGGAAGCGGGCAAGCGCTGAGGCGCGACCGACCGGAACTCCGCTGAACGCGGCGCACGGCGGCTGAAGCGGCGCGACGCACTGGGCGTGGTGCGCTGAAGCCGTCCGGCTACAACCTCATCAACGGACTGCATCATGCATAAGCAGATCTACGTCAATCTCGCGGTGGACGATCTCGAACGGTCGAAGGCCTTTTTTAGCGCGATCGGGTTGAGCTTCGAGCCGCGATTCACGAACGGGCAGGCGGCCTGCCTGATCCTCGGGGAAAGCATCTACGCGATGTTGCTGGTCAAGGAGCTGTTCAAGTCGTTCACGCGCAAGTCGCTGTGCGACCCGAAGGAGAGCACGGAAGCGCTGGTGGGCCTGTCGTGCGAAAGCCGGCAGGAGGTGGATGCGCTGGTCGCCAGGGCGCTCGCCGCCGGCGGCACGGTCCCGCGCGCGCCGCAGGATTATGGTTTCATGTACGGGCACGGCTTCGAGGATATCGACGGCCACATCTGGGAGCTCATCTACATGGATCCGAACGCCAGGGCGGCGGGCTGAGGCTGTGACCACGACAGTCACTCACCGTGCCATCGAGGCAGTCTGGCGGATCGAATCCGCCAAGGTCATCGCCCACGCCGCGCGAATCGTGCGCGACGTGGGGCTCGCCGAAGAGCTGGCGCAAGACGCCCTGGTGGCCGCGCTCGAGCATTGGCCCGATGCGGGCGTGCCCGACAATCCGGGAGCGTGGCTGATGGCGACCGCAAAGAACCGTGCTCTCGACCGCTTGCGCCAGGAGGCGCTGCATGCTCGCAAGCATCAGGAGTTGGGTCACGATCTCGACGCGCGGGAGGCTCATCTCGTGCCCGATTTCGTCGATACCCTCGATGCCGCCCGCGCCGACGATATCGGCGACGACCTGCTGCGACTCGTGTTCACCGCGTGCCATCCGGTGTTGTCCGCCGACGCGCGCGTCGCGCTCACCCTGCGCCTGCTAGGCGGCCTCACCACGGAAGAAATCGCGCGCGCGTTTCTCGTGCCTGAGCCGACCATCGCGCAGCGAATCGTGCGGGCCAAGCGCACGCTCTCGGCGGCCAGGGTGCCGTTCGAGGTGCCCCAGGCGGATGCGCGCGCGCCACGGCTCGCCTCGGTGCTGCAGGTCATCTATCTGATTTTCAACGAAGGCTATTCGGCCACTGCCGGCGACGACTGGATGCGTCCGGCGCTATGCGAGGAAGCGCTGCGGCTTGGCCGCGTGCTGAGCGGTCTCGTGCCCGATGAAAGCGAAGCGCACGGCCTCGTCGCGCTGATGGAGATTCAGGCGTCGCGCACGCATGCACGCACGGATGCGCAGGGCCGCCCCGTGCTGCTGCTCGATCAGGATCGCGGCCGCTGGGATCCGCTGCTGATCCGCCGTGGGCTCGCCGCGCTCGACAGCGCGCATGCATTGGGCGGCGCGAGCGGCCCCTACGCGCTGCAGGCGGCGCTCGCGGCCTGCCACGCCCGTGCGCGTCGTGCGGACGACACCGACTGGGTGCAGATCGTGGCGTTGTATGACGCGCTGTCACAGGTGGCGCCTTCGCCGGTGGTCGAGCTGAACCGCGCGGTAGCGGTCGGCATGGCATGCGGTCCGGCTGCGGGTCTGGAGATTGTCGACGTGCTGGCAGCCGACGCCGCGCTCGCGAACTACCACTGGCTGCCGAGCGTGCGCGGCGACCTGCTGGCGAAACTCGGCCGCGAGGAAGAGGCGCGTGCGGAATTCGAACGCGCTGCCGGCATGACGCGCAATGCGCGCGAGCGCGAGTTGTTGCTCGAACGCGCGCGCGGCATTGCGCATCGAGATTGACGGCATGCGATGCAAGCGCAGAACGCCGTGTCAGACGGCGCACGCCCGCAGCAGATAAAACTCACGCGGGCCATACGCTTGCGGCGGGTCGCCGAGCGGCTCGACATAGCGGGTAATGCCGATCCGATCGAATCCCGCGGCCACGCAGGCGGCCTCCAGTGCCGCTGCGTCATGCACGGTGAAGTCGTACTCGGCGAAAGGCATCTCGATGGCGGCCTCTGGCGTGATGGCCGCGATTACCAGCGTGCCATCCACCTGCAACACACGACGAATTTCCGCCAGGCCGGCCGTCAGGTCGGACCAGAAATAGGTGCTGTTGATCGTGACTGCCTTGTCGAACGAGGCGGCTGCGAATGGCATGGCGACGACATCCGCCGTTTCGAGTCTGACCTGGCCGTCGCGCACGAAAGCCGCGTTGCGGCAACGAGCGACGGCGATCATGGTGGGCGACAGGTCGATACCGGTGAAGCGCAACCGCGCGGCCTGACCGAGCACGTAGGCGATATGGCCGCCGTTGCCGAGGCCAACTTCGAGAACACGCTCGTTTGCGTGCAGATCGAGCAGATCGAACGACGTTGCGATAACCGCGCGATTCGAGCGCTCCAGCATATCGCCGACCGCTATGCCGACCTTGCCCGCGGGGCAGCCGAGTTGGGGAAGGAGAATGCTTTCCTCGAGGTTGGCGGCCGCCACCTCGCCTGACAATTCAGTAGTTTCTCTCACAGCGATTCCTCCATGACAGATCGTGCCGGATGCGGTGCTCGCCGTGGAAGCGAGAACAGTAATACGGCATCCTTAATTTATGTCATGAAGCCGCGCGGCGCTTATCTATTTAATGCCCGCGTTGATCGGGGCGGGATGGCGTGCAAAACAGTATTAACACTCATCCATCAAGCATCCATCAAGCCGAGAAAAACGCCAGGGCGCCGGTGATCACGCCGGCTCCCGCCACCACGAACGAGAGATTGCGCAGCCATTTCTTGCGGGTCAGCAACGTGATCGCGCACAGGGCGATCGCCACCTGAATCAGCGTGGTGGCCTGCGCCCAGCGATGGTGGCCGTGCAGGAGCGCTTCACTTCTGGCGTCGTTATCCACGACTTCCTTTTCGATCGCTTCAGCCTTCGCGCGGATCGGCTCTTTCTGCTGCTTGTACTTGTCGACGTCGGCGAGGAATTTCGCGTGCGCATCCGCGTTGCCGGCGGACAGCGCGGCGCCGAGTTCAGCGAGATTTTCCTTCTCGCCCTTCGCCTGGTAATAGTTCCACTGGTTCGACGCTTCGGTCTTCCTGATGGCGGCCTCGTTCTTGTAGTACAGCGCGAGGTTTTCGCTGTTGCCGCTCTGATAGGCGCACAGCGCGCCGATCGTCGCGAGGATGGCCGTGATCACGGCCATGCGGCTCGCGAACGGATCCGCGTCATGATGGCCCGCGTGTTCCACGGCATGGTCGTGCGGACCATGTACTTCGTATTCTTCAGGCATCTGATTCTCCGAGGCAAAGCTTTTCTTGTCGTTCCCGGACGGCGCACGGGCCCGTCGGGGCTCAATCTTAGCGTGCGGCGCACGGTGACAGAAAAGGTGACGGCCTGGAGAGCCTGAAGACGCGGTCGCGTTGGCTCTTTTGATCAACGCGCTGAGCTCAACGCGAACGACGCGCGGCGGCATGCAGCGTGTCAATGAATGCCCGACGCCAGCCACGTGCGCACCAACGGAATCACATGTTCGCCGCCCAGCATACCGAGCAGTCCGACCAGCGCGATGGTCGGCGGAGCGGGCGATTTCACTTCCATCACGCTGTAGAGAAGGCCGACCACCACACCGGCGGCCAGCGAGATCAAATACGCTTTCATGACTGTTGTACCCTGGTGAGACGCCTCGTAAAAAAGCGGGCCGCCACGCCTGCCAATCGCGACGGCGATTACATCGTGATCACGACCCGGCCGCGCGTGCCGGCGGCAACGGCGTCGTACGCTTCGCGAGCACGTTCGAGCGGGAAGGCCTGCGCGATGACCGGTCCGGTCAGCTTGCCGGTTTCGAAGCCCTCGACCAGCGCCGTCATCAACGGCGCCGAGTCCGCAACGCCGAGCTTCGCGCTATCCACGCCGAGCAGTTGGGTCTCGTTGTGATAGAAGTCGATCAGATCGAATTCGACGCGGCGCTTGCCGGTCGCGCTGATTTCCAGCACGCGGCCGCGTCGCTTGACGAGGCTCAATGCGGTCTCGAAGGCCACGCCGCCGACTGTGTCGTACACCACGTCCGCACCAGCGCCGCCGGTCAGCGCCCTCAAGCGATCGGTGACGTTTTCGTCGAACGGCACGTAGTCGTCGATCAGGCGGCCCGCCGGCGTATCCGCGTCGAGCGGATGACGGTCCACGGCGATCACACGGGCGCCGCGTGCCTTGGCGATCTGGACCACCGCGCCGCCCACGCCGCCGCCCGCGCCGATCACCGCGATGGTTTCGCCCGCTTGCAGGTGCGCGTACTCGACCGTGCCGAGCCACGCGACCACGAAGTTCACGCCGATCGCGGAGGCTTCGGCGTGGCTCAGCGTTCTGGGTTTGCGCGAGAGTGCCGCGAGCGGCACCTTGATGAATTCGGCATGTGTGCCGTCGCGCGTGAAGCCGATGTCGCCGCCCGTGCCCCACACTTCCGCGCCGAGCCATGTTTGCGGGCCGTCCACCACCACGCCGCTGAAGTCGCGCCCCGGCGTGCGGGGTAGGACCGTGTGTCCGAAATGCCCGGAGACGTTCTTGACGTCGCTCGGATTCACCGAGGCCGCTTTGACCTGTACCACGACGTTGTCCGCATCGGCTTGCGGCATCGGCAGATCCAGGTGTTCGAGCACCTCGGGGCTGCCAAAAGTTTTGAACTGGATGGCTTTCATTGTATGTCGCTCCTTGCTGGATTCAGGGCTGTTTCGCGCAGCTGGTGAAACCTAGTCTAGATGACCGGCACTAAGGCATTAGGACAAAGACTTTCGAATTTCGGACAAGGCGGTTTGGTGATCCCTCGCGCGCGTGGCGGTGCGGATTGTGCTCGGTGCTACGGACTGCACAGGTGATCAGCGAAGACTGCTTTTCACCGGTTCGGGCGAGACGGCGTAAGCCGCTTCGCTCAGCGTGCCGCCCGGATCGAAGCCGGTCGGCGGCGCGCCCAGTTCGCGCCGGAACATGTCGCTGAAGCTGCTCGGCTGAAAACCGAGCGAGCGCGCGATGCTGCTCACCGGGCGTCCCTCGGCGAGCCAGGAAACGGCGACCGCCAGTTGCACCTGGCGGCGCCATTCGGCAAAGCCGACGCCCAGCTCCCGTGTGAAGAGTCGCGCCAGCGTCCGCACGCTCGCTCCGACCGATGCCGCATGCTGCTCGAAACTGATCGTGATCGACGGATTGTCGATCACCGCGCGGCATAGCGCTTCGAGCCGCCGGTCCGAAGCATCGGGCAGTGCGATGCGCAGCGACGAACGCGGCGCGTGCCCGAGTTCCAGCATGGCGAGACGGTAGGCGGTGTCCAGATAGGTTTGATTGCGCGCGCCGGTGCCTTCGTATTCCGCGATCGAGGTGATCAGTTCGCGCAGCAGGCCGTTCACCTCGAACACGTCGCTGCGCCGGCTCAGATGGCCGACGTTGCGCTCGTGAAGGTAGAGGTTGCGCATTTCCACTTCGCTCATCATGTGGATGGAGTGCAGCGTGCCGGCCGGCAGCCAGACCGCGCGTTGCGGCGGCACGACCAGCGCTTCGCGGCCGACTTCCACCCACATCACGCCCGATACCGCATACAGCACCTGCGCCCACGTGTGCGAATGCGGGTCGATGCGCAGCCCGCGCGGATAGTGCCGCGCGAGCGAACGGGCGTCGGCGTCGTCGTGGAGTTCGGGTGGGCGGGCTTTGGGCACGGCGGGTCGGTTCGGGCTTCGCGCGAGAAGGTCGCGGACCGCGGCGGTCCGTGTTCGAAGCATAACGCGAGGCGCGCGCCGCCGGATACTCGCGCGCCGGCCGGCGCGCTCAGATGCGCTCAGGTTCGATGGCCCATCAGCAGCAACAGCAACGACAGGGTCGCGATCGAGCCCACGGTCGACAGCAGGATCGTCCGCGAGGTGATGTGCGCTTCACGTTCGTAGAACTCGGCGAGCATGAACGGGCCGGTGCCGGTGGGCAGCGCGGCCAGGACGACCGCCATTTCGACCAGTGTGGGCGGGAGTCCGAATACGCGCGCCGCGAACCACCACGTCAGCGCCGGCTGCACCAGCAGCTTGACGCCGGTCAGCAACCAGGAAATGCCGCGAGCGCCAGCCTCCGACGGGCGTTTTTCCGCGAGGAACAGGCCGAGGCTCACCAGCGCGCACGGGCTCGCCGCGCCGCCCAGCAGCTTCAGGAAAGTCTCGACGCTGGCCGGCATCGCGACATGCAGACTGGCAAACAGCACGCCCACAATCGGCGACACGATCAGCGGATTGCGCGCCAGCGATCCCAGCACTTTCAGAGCCAGCTTATGCGGCGTGCGCTCGCTCTGCAGGCCCACCTCGATCAGCACGATCGCAAACGCGAACAGCACGCAGGCGACGAGGATCGTGGCGATCGTGGTCGGCGTCAGACTGGCCGGACCGAACGCGATCACGCCCAGCGGGAAGCCGATGTAACCGGTGTTCGGATACGAGGCCGCGATCGCATCCACGCTCGCATCGGCGAGATGCCGGCCGTTTATCAGGCGCAGCGCGAGAATCAGCACGAACACGCTGACGCACGCAATCGAAAATGTGGCGACGAAGGCCGGTTGATAGAGCTGCTGCCAGGTGGCGTGCGCCATGATGTCGAACAGCAACGCCGGCAATGCCAGCCAGACCACGAAGCGGTTCAGTTCCGACGCCGAGTTCGGCCCGAGCACGTTACGCCGGCGGCATGCAAAACCCGCGAAAATCAGGCCGAAGACGGGAAGCAGAATCTCGAGGGTGGCTAACATCGACGCGGGAAAATTTCGGAAAAAAATGGCAATCCGCCAGCTTAATGACTGGCGTTGATACAATCCAATACTGTTTTTCGCACCCGATAATACCTTTTTTGCATTGTCGTTTTCGCGTGAGTGCATCGTGATCGATATCAAGCCGCTGCGCTACTTCGTGACGCTTGCCGAGACGCGCCATTTCGGCCGGGCGGCGGCGCGTCTGAACCTGTCGCAGCCGCCGTTGAGCCGGCAACTGGCGGCGCTGGAGGCGAGCGTCGGCGTGACGCTGGTCGAACGCAGTCCCCGCAGCGTCACCTTGACCGCCGCGGGCGAGCGCTTTTACGCCGACGCGAAGGCGATTCTCGCCGCCGTCGAACAGGCGGTCAGTAACGCGCAAGCCGCCGCGCAGGGCGATGCGGGCAAGCTCGCCATCGGCTTCACAATGTGTGCGGCGTATAGCGCCGTGCCGGGCTATGCGCGGGCCTTCGGTGCCGCGTTTCCCGAAGTCGCGCTGAACCTCCGCGAGGTCGTCTCGAACGATCTCGCCGAACAGGTGCTCGCCGGCCACATCGACGCGGCCATCATGTTCCCCAACGTGCCGGACAAAGGGCTCGCCACGCGCACGATTGTCAGCGAGCCTTTGTGTGTCGCGCTGTCGCGCAGCCATCCACGCGCCCGGGCGCGGCGCCTGAAGATCGCGCAACTGGCGGGCGAGCCGTTCGTGCTCGCGTCGGCGGAAGTAGCACCCATTTTGCGCGCGACGATCCTCGAACATTGCCGCTCCGGCGGCTTCGAACCCGACATACGCTTCGAAGTGCAGTTGCAGCAAACGGTGCTGAGTCTCGTCGACGAAGGGGTGGGCGTGGCGCTCGTGCCGGCGTCGATGCGCAAGGCGCAGCTCGCGGGCGTGGTGTTCCGGCCGCTGGTCGATGCGCCGTTGATCGAGCAGGTGCTGGCCTGGTCGCCGGCGAATCGCAATCCTTGTCTGGCGCGTTTTCTCGAACTGGCGTGAAGGTGGTGCTGGTCAACTGGCGAGGTGGTTTGCCTCGCTCACGGTGTCGTCCGGATAGCGCAGCGCGTCGCGTTTGATGAGCCGGCGGCACCAGAAAGTCCAGGCCGTCAGGCCGGCATAGACGCCGTACCTCAGCACATTCGAGGCGATGGCTGAGCGCGGGTCGCCGGGCCATTGCCAGACGATCAGACTGCGCAGGACATTCTCGCCCGTCATGCCGATGCCCCACACGAGCGTCATCAGGCGGATATAGGCGACGAGCGTGGGCCGCTCGCGCCAATGCCGCTCGAAGCTCTCGACGCTACGATAATCCTCGCGTGACATGGTCGAGCGGGCGAGATAAAACACCAGTGGCCGCGGCAGCGCGAGCGATACCAGGAACGACACGCCGACCATGCCGGATACCATCGGTTCTTCGATCGCTCGCAGCCGGGTGTTGCCGGCGAGGCTGATGCTCATTGCCAGCAGCGAGAGCACGATGCCGACCAGCACGAGCGCGCTGAGCGCGTCGAAATGGCGATAGCGCAGCAGCTCCCAGCTCATCCACGCGAGCAGCGGCAGCGCCGATGCAGCCAGCGCGCCGAGGTGGCCCCAGTGCGGGAAGGCGAGCCGGTACACGAGCCAGGGCAGGGCGACGTTGACGATCAGCGCGGTGAGGTAGCGCGGGCGGAGTTTCATCGGCGGAGCGTGGTGAGCGGCGCAACGATGCGCGAGGCGCGCGACCCGTATCGATGCGCTTATCGCGCCGACCCGGTTGCGCAGACGTACCGGGGAGTGTATGGCGAAGTCTCCTCTCCTGCCATAGCTTGCGGCGTGCGCGATCAGGAATTTGGCCACGCCCCTCACGCGGAAAAAATCTGCGATCATCGAGCGCACTGCTTGCCGGGCCACTCCAACCACTATCCGCTCCTACGCAATGTCCACCCGTCCCCCGTTCCTCACCACCCCGCGCCTGTCCCTGCGTCCGCACACGCTCGACGATTTCCTCGATAGCTACGCGATGTGGTCCGATCCCGAGGTGATCCGCTACATCGGCGGCAAGCCCTTTACGCGCGAAGAAGTCTGGGCGCGTCTGCTGCGCTACGCGGGACATTGGACGATGCTCGGCTATGGCTATTGGGTCGTGCGGGACAAACAGAGCGGCCGCTTTCTCGGCGAAGTCGGCTTTGCCGACTACCATCGCGAGATCGAGCCGTCATTGATGGGAACGCCTGAGGTCGGCTGGGCACTGGACCCGGCCGTGCATGGCCACGGCTACGCAACCGAAGCCGTGCGTGCCGCGCTGGAGTGGGCCGATCAGCAATGGCCGGGCGGCGAAACGGCCTGTATCGTCGCGCCGGAAAACCTGCCGTCGCTGCGGGTTGCCCACAAGTGCGGTTATCGGGAGCAACTTCGCACCACGTACAAAGGCAAACCGACCATCGTGCTGCGTCGCCCGGCACCCGCGGTCTGAGCCGCCGCGCGACGGGCGACGCGGCTTGTTACGGCCCGATTGCGTCGAGCTAGCCGTTTGCCGGCCGGCTCGACACGCGCCCTATTACGCGTCGTTGCTCGCCGCTGCCCGCTGCTGTGCGATCAGATCCGCCAGCCGTTCAACCTGCTGGCCTTGCGCATCGAAGTTGCCGGCATCGAGCCAGCGCTCATAGCTGGACCGCAGCGCGGGCCATTCGCTGTCGATGACTGAAAACCACGCAGTATCGCGATTGCGCTCGCGATAGACGATCGCCTGCCGGAAGATCCCTTCGAACGTGAACCCGTAGCGTAAGGCCGCCGCGCGCGACGGACCGTTCAGCGAATCGCATTTCCATTCGAAGCGCCGATAGCCCAGTTTGTCGAACACTTGCGTCATCAGCAGGAACATCGCCTCGGTGGCGATGCGCGTGCGCTTCAGCCGCGGCGAATACGTAACGTGGCCGACTTCGATCACGCCGTTGGTGCGGTCGATGCGCATCAGCGCCAGCGTGCCGACTGCCTTGCCGGTCGCCAGATCGATTACGGCGTAGTGGAGCGGATCGGTGGACGCGGCGGCGCGCGTCAGATGCTCGCGATAGGCGGCGAGACTCTCGAACGGACCCACTGTCAGATAGGTCCAGTCGCGACCATCGGCGGCGGCGCTGTACGCCTCGTACAAGTCCTCGGCATGACGCTCCACGTCCACCGGCTCGATCCGGCAATAGCGCCCCACCAGCGGCTCGCGGCCGGGCGCCTGAGCGCCGTTCCAGCCCGGCACGGGGGCGCCGATCGGCTGCTCGAACGCGTTGCGTCTGGGTTGCATGGCTCTTCTCCTCTCGGTTGCGAATGATCGTCGTTGATGGAGAACGATACGGCAAACGTGGTATGTTAAAAAGATCCATCGCTAACCCATTTGATAGATCCAGCCACGATGATCGAGATCATTGGCCCGCTCACCAGCCCGCTACGATCGGCAGCCGCCGGCAGCAGTGCGAAGCCTGAGCCGCTGCAAAAACAGTTGATCGAGCGCTTGCAGCGGGCGATTCTCGCCGGGCGTTTGCCGGCCGGATCGCTGCTGCCTTCGTCACGGTTGCTGGCGGCGGAAATGGGCGTGTCGCGCAATACGGTGGTGATCGCATACGAGCATCTGGCCGCGGTCGGTTACGTGGTTGCCGACCAGCGGGGCACGCGCGTGAGTCCGCTCTCCAGCCCGTCCGCGCGTGGCGAGCCGCAAGCGCAGCCTGCCGTGCCGGACGTGGCCTACGCCGCGCGCGTCGGGCAGTTCGCGGCTACGCTCAGCTACGCCGACAACACCTTGCCGCTGACGCCGGGCACGCCGGCGCTGGACCGCTTTCCGGTGACTGCGTGGCGGCGCGCGCTCGAACGCTCGATGGAGCGCACGTTGCCCCTCGCGCTCGGCTACGGCACGCCGGCCGGCGAGCCGGCGTTGCGCGACGCGATCGCCGCGCACCTTCGCATGGCCCGTGGAGTGCGCTGCGAAGGCTCGCAGGTGGTGATCACCGAGGGCGCGCAGGAGGCGCTGAACCTGTGCGTGCGACTCTTCACCAATCCCGGCGAGGTCGCGTGGGTCGAGGATCCCGGTTATCGCGGCGCGAAGGCCGCGTTCAATCAGGGCGACCTGACCACGCTGCCCATGCCCGTCGACGCCGAAGGCATGGCAGTGCCGGCCGACGCGTGGCGCACGCAGCCGCCCAGGCTGATCTACACATCGCCCGCGCATCAGTATCCGACGGGTTCGGTGCTGTCCGTGGCGCGCCGCCTGGAATTGATCGCGCAGGCGCGGCAGAGCGGCGCGTGGCTGATCGAGGACGATTACGACGGCGAGTTCCGCCACACCGGCGAGCCGATCGCCAGCATGCAAGGGCTGGTCGAGGACGCGCCGGTGTTGTACGTCGGCTCGTTCAGCAAGACGATGTTTCCCGCGCTGCGCACCGGTTTCGTGGTGCTGCCGCGCGCGATCGCCGTGCATACCGCTGTCGCTTTGCAGGAGATGCTGCGCGGCGGGCACCGGCTGGAGCAACTGGCGCTTGCGCATTTCATCGAGAGCGGCGAGTTCGGGCGCCATCTGGGGCGCATGCGGCGCCTGTATCGCGAGCGCCAGCAGGCGTTGCGCGACGCGCTGACCGCGCATTTCGCGGCGTCGCAAATCCTTGGTGGGAATTGCGGCATGCATTTGACGCTGCGCCTGCCGGCTCGCATCGACGATCGAGTCCTCACTGAACACGCGCTTGCCAAAGGGCTCAATCCGCGCGCGCTGTCCGGCTTCGCGTTGCAGCCGCGCGCCGAGACCAATGGATTGGTGATCGGTTACGGCAATACGCCGGCCGAGCAACTTGCGCCCGCTGTGCATGCGCTGGCCGGGCTCGCGGGCGAGATGGACGGCAAGCCGAAGCGCCGGCGCACCGCGGCGCCGGCCGCGACGCTTCGCGTATAACTTTTGCGTTTGTCCGCGCGGCCCATGTCGCGCTATCGTGTCGCTTATGCGCGGCGATTTCGAGGTGTGCGAGATCGACGGATCGCCCGCAACTCATGCCGCGCGCGCCGCACTGCAACATCGCGTGACATGCGGTGCTCCCGAGGCGCTTCCTTGCGGCGTGCGCCCGCAGGCCGTGGTTGGCCTCGGCATGAAGAATGCCTTTGTTGTAGTTATCTATGACGATTTATCCGAACGGAGACGACATGAAGGAAATCGAACCGACCCCGTGGTTTGAGCTTGCGGCCCACACGCCCGTCCGTGAAGGCTGGTATGAGGTGCAATTGACGAGCGGGGACACGGCTTTTGCAAAGTTTGGCGACGGCGCATGGACCGAGAAACCGTTGCTCGTGTTTACGCACTGGCGCGGCTTGTCCGCTGATCCATCGAAAGCCGGCGATGGCGAAGCTGAGTCGATCGGCGCCGAGGCCACCGCCGCCCAAGGCGTGCGCGCCGCGTGGAACGCGTTCTTCCCCGGACTCGGCGAAGAACAGCACAAACCACTGGACGCCATACCCAACGGTAAAGCGCCCCACTGAGGGACGCCGGGCGGCGGCTCGCGGGTTGCCGCCCTGATTTGCCTTACGTGCGCTTGAGCGCCCCGGCAGCCAGTCTGCCGATTTCTGTATCGATGTCCGGCATCTCGCCCGTTTCGAGAATCCACGCCGCGGACAAACCGGACCACGCCAGTATCCATTGCAGCAAACGGTGCCGGTCGAGCCCTGCAATCCGCGCGACCCGTTCGACGCGACGCTCGAACCATCCCGGTATCAACGCCACCTCTTCGTCGGGATTGCAGAAAATGTTCGCGTAGTCGAATCCGCGTTCGCCGTAGAGACCTTTCGGATCGATGGCCAGCCAGCCGCGCGGGCCGAAATCGAGTACGTTCCCGTGATGGATGTCGCCGTGCAACACCACCGGGTCTTGCGGTGCGGCAAGCAGCGCTTGCGCGACGGTCGCGCTGTCCTGCAACCAGCCGCCGTAGTTTTGCCCGGCGGGCCGCAGACTCGCAAACCAGCGCGGCAAACCGGTCAGATCGGGCAGCGCCTTGCTTCGCGGCGCGTGAAGCCGCGCCGCGGTGGCGCAGAGAATGTCGATGGCGCGGTCGTCGGCATCGCTGTTGCCGGTGCGTGACAGGTCTGCCAGCGCGTGACTGTTTTGCGCGCGTTCGAGCAGTAGTGCGTCTTTATCGTGCGCAAGTACGCGGGCCGCGCCTTCGCCGTCCCACCACACCATCAACCGCGCGCCGGATTTCTCTTCGGGTTCCTGCGCGATTTTCAGCATTGCCGGTACGCCGTTCTGGCGCACGGGCAGCAGCCGGCTGCTATGCGTGCGAATCGGCTCGCCGTCCTGCCGCAGATTCCATTTGACGATGTATTCGGTGAACATTGCGTGTCAGCTCGTGAGCGCGGCGGCGAGAGCTGCTTCGCCGAATACGGCGATGTGGTTATCAGCGTTATGCAGGCGGACGACGGGCACGGCCTCTCCAACGAGCTTGATGGTGTTTCATTCTCGCCTGGATCGACGGGAATGGCACGCGCAGCGCGCATCGAGCCCCAACGCTACAATCGCTCTCATTCATCTGACGCGGAACATACGTATGAAAGTCACCCGAGAACCCGTGGCGTTGCCGCGGGCCACGCAGTTACTCAATCATGGACCGGTCACGATCATTACCAGTGCGTACGGTGGCCGGTCGAACGTGATGGCGGCGTCATGGGCAATGCCGCTCGACTTCAATCCGCCGAAGGTGGTCGTGGTTGTGGACAGCCGCACCCTCACGCGGCAACTGATCGAAGCGAGCGGCGTATTCGGACTGCAACTGCCGAGCCGTGGATTCGCCGCGCAGACGTTGGCGGTGGGCACGAGTGCGGGCACCGAGCTCGACAAGTTCTCCGCCTTCGGCCTGGAGACGTTCCCCGCGCAACAGATCGACGTGCCCATGCTCGCGGGGTGTATCACGTGGATGGAGTGCAAGGTGATTCCGGACGATAGCCAGCGTCACGATCTGATCATCGGCGAAGTTGTCGCCGCGTATGCGGATAGCCGCGTGTACTCGAATAACCGCTGGCATTTCGGCGACGATCCGGACTTGCGCACCTGCCACTATGTGGCCGGCGGGACGTTCTTTGCCACCGGCGACGCGTTCGAGGTGAACGCCGTGGCGAATGGCGCGGTGGATGAGTGAGGCCCAGACGAACTAACGCGCTGCTTACGCTTCACCCTCCGCAAACTTCTTGAGCGCATCTCCCGCCAACCGATAGCGCACCCATTCGCTTTGCGCGCTTGCGCCGATCGATTCGTAGAAGCCGATGGCCGATTCGTTCCAGTCGAGCACGCTCCATTCGAAGCGGCCGCAACCGGTGTCGCACGCAATGCGCGCGAGGTGGCGCAGCATCTGTTTGCCCGCGCCGCTGCCGCGCGATGCCGGCGACACATACAGGTCTTCCAGATAAAGCCCCTGTTTGCCGAGCCAGGTCGAATACGAAAAAAAGTAGACACAAAAGCCGATGGGCTCGCCGTTCATCTCGCAGATCAGCGCCTTCGCACTGGCGCTTGCGGAAAACAGACTCGCTTCGATGTCCTTCACGGATGCGACGACTTCGTGCTCCGCCTTTTCGTACACCGCGAGTTCGGTGATGAAGCGAAGAATCAATGCGGCGTCGGCTGCGTGAGCGGGACGAATATGGATAGTCAAGGTCAAGAGCTCGGTAGATCAGTTGAGTTGCAGACCCGGGTTTCGCGAACGTGCGTGTTCTTCGGGTCAGACATGCATCGTATCGTTTAACGTGCTGTTCTGGCCAGCAAGTGACGTTCTCGTTTGCCGATGGTGTCGAGCATCTGAGGCTGGCCGCGCGCCAAACCCGCGCGCACGCCTGAGCTCGCAGCTGAAAGCAAGCAGGGAAACGAGACCAGTGCGGATAATCGTCGGGCTCGGGTCGTACCCGTTGATGTCGGTCTATCCGCTCGAAACCCGTCACTCAGCGCAACAACCCTGCGGCGGATTCCAGAAAGCGAAAACGCGCAGATAAATCTGCGCGTTTTAACGTTATTCCCTCAACAGACCAGCGACGTCTGCACACCGCCCAATCAGCTGCACGAGACTGTAATCAATCCGGTCGATTTACGCGCCACCGAAAAATACGGGCTTCATTCCATCATTCGGATCGGGGCGAATGGAGCCTTGAATTTTATGTTCCAGGTGGGACACAGCGGTGCCGAACGAACGCAGGTGAGGATGGCTGCCTGACGCTGAAGTACCGTCAGCGACGCCGCCACGGCTAGTTTGTGCGGCCTGAACATTGGTCGGAGCGACCGCGTCGTTCGATTGGGCAAAAGACGACACGGCGGGAATTGCAAGAGCAGCTGCGACGATGAGCGATTGAACGAGTTTCATGATGCTTACCTCCAGACTTTGTTTGTCCGCAAACACCCGTTTGCGTTTCAGTGATTGCAGTCTAGGCCGGGGGCCGCTCGCAATTAAGTATCTGCAAAACAAAACAATGTTGTGGAAATAAGTACAAACCCTTAGAGCCGACCGCGGCGCGCGCAGCAGCTCGCGTTCGTCATCACACCAGTACTCCCTCGCCGCCGATGTTTGCCGGGCGCTTAGCGCTTAGCCTCCTCTGGCCTGGAGCCCGCGGTCGCGGCAATGCGGCCCTGCGCCGAGACGAGTTGATCATCAGTCGTCGCCACCAGCCACAGACGTGCGTGCTCCGCGATCTGGCGGTTATGGTCCTTCAGCGGGCCCAGCGCGGAGGCGGCCTTCCAGACCACCGAGCCGACGCGACTCTGCCTGCCCGACGGCGCGCCCACGAGCAGGCAGTAAGGTCCCAGCGGAAGCGATACAAACGGGAGTGCAGGGCTGATGCGCACGCGCCAGTCGATGAAGGGCGACTCGCTGATCAGCAGCGGTGTGGGCAAGCCGTAAAGCACGCTGAAATCGTACAGCGCCAGTTGTTCCGGCATGCCGGCGTAGATGCGCCGGATATCGTCGACAACGGCCGCGCGGATCTCGTCCTCGAACATGGGTTCTTCCGCGTAGCGGGCCAATGCCTCACGAGCCGCATGTTGATATGCGCTGAACAGGCCGAGTTCGATGCAGTCCTGCACGGCGCGTTGAACCTCCGCTACAGAACCGGCTTCCGCTGGCGTTCCCAACTGCGCGGCTCGCAGAAATCGGGCGAGTCCCGCTTCCTGGATCGCGGGACTATCCTTGGATGCATCGTCTTGAGCGTCCTTACCAACGGGCACGTAGGTGTATTTCTCGGCTGCGAAATGCGATTTCTTGCCTTCGTCGAACTTGATCTCGCCATCGACGCAGTCCAGATAGCGAGTGCCGATTCGTCCATGCTCCCAAATCCAGTTTTTCAGGAACGGGCGTAGTGGATGCGGTTTTTCGTGATCGGCCATTGGCACCTCCAGGTGTCCCAGTATAGTTCCAAGTTGAAGTCGGCCTGTGGAGGGCATGGCGATGGTTCAAACCGACGGCCTGGTTCTTTCCATCAAGTCAGGCGGGTTTTTCGCTCAGGCTTAGCGGCGGCCGGCGCTAAGGGCCGACATCACATCCTTTGCCGCAGCCTCAGGTGGCTTTCGTTAGAATCTGTTGTAGAAACTTATATTCGTCCATAACCGGAGACAAACGTGCCAGGCTTACTTCCCGATGTCGACCGCGAGGGGCTCCTCGAATATTCAGTCGTTTACACCGACCGATCACTCAATCATATGTCGCAGCTCTTTCAAGGAGTCATGCGCGATATTTCCAATTCTCTGAAGAAGGTCTACAACGCGAAGTCGGCCGTTGTCGTCCCCGGCAGCGGGACTTTCGGCATGGAAGCCGTTGCCCGGCAGTTCGCAACGAACAGGAAATGTCTTGTCATCCGCAATGGCTGGTTCAGTTATCGCTGGACGCAGATTTTCGACATGGGCGGCATTCCGTCTGAATCGATCGTGCTGAAGGCGCGCCCGGTCGAACAAGGCAGACAGGCCGCCTATGCACCGCCGCCGATCGAAGAGGTGGTCGCTGCGATCAGGGAAAACAAGCCGGATCTGGTCTTTGCGCCGCATGTCGAAACCGCATCCGGGATCATGCTGCCGGACGCTTATTTGCGTGCGGTGGCCGACGCTGTGCATGCCGTCGACGGTATGTTCGTACTGGATTGCATTGCGTCCGGTACGGTCTGGGTCGATATGAAGGCGAGCGGCGTCGATGTCCTGCTCAGCGCGCCGCAGAAGGGATGGAGCGCGTCGCCTTGTTGCGGGCTGGTTATGCTTAGTGAGCTTGCTCGTGAAAGAATCGAAGGGACGACTAGCACTAGCTTCGCTTGTGATCTTCGCAAGTGGTTGCAGATCATGGAAACCTACGAGAACGGTGGATTCGCGTACCACGCGACGATGCCCACGGACGGGCTTGCGACGTTGCGTGATGTTATGAGGGAGACTGAGGCTTATGGCTTCGATAAGGTGAGGGCGGAGCAGGTTGAGCTTGGGAGGCGGGTTCGGTCAGTTCTTGCGGATAAGGGGTTTAGGAGCGTGGCGGCTGAGGGGTTTGAGGCGCCGGGTGTTGTTGTTAGTTATACCGATGATGATGGGATACGGTCTGGGAAGAAGTTCGCTGATGCCGGGTTGCAGATCGCGGCTGGGGTTCCGCTTCAATGTGATGAGCCGCAGGATTTTAAGACCTTTCGGATTGGGTTGTTTGGGTTGGATAAGCTGCATGATGTTGAGGGGGCGGTGGGGAGGTTTGTGAAGGGGCTGGGTAGTATTCTTTAGGGTGAGTTTTTGCGGAGGATGTACGTGTTGTTCGTTATCGTAAACGGCTCGGGGAGGAACCCGAAACCTAGCGGAGAGGCTATGCGTAATATCCGGCCAAAGCGGTCGTTCCTCGTTTAACGGTGATCGCGATGAATGTCGGTTTTCAGGTTGTTTGGCGTGGGGCAGCAGTCGGCCATGAGCAGCCATTCGACGTCGGCGTCCACATCGCCGACAATCAACCATGACTCCCCTTGGAAGCCGAAGCTGTCGGTCCGGCATGGAGTGTGGTGCACCGGGACTGGGTCGTTGACAGGATGAGGGCATGGAACGGAAAGTTATGTCTCAAACTGATATCCTCGACCGCGTCTGACTGACTGAGGGATGGCTACGCTGGGTGTTAGTGGCAAAGTCCGTCTGATAACGCTGAAAGCTAACAAAATTCAATTTCCAAACATCGTGATTAATAGGCAAAAGATCTATTTCATTTCTTCGACATTTGCGGCGGCAACCCTGGCCGCTTGCATATTTTCCGGAAACTGTGTTTTCGAAATTCGCCAGCTTCCTGGTGTTTCGATTGCAGTTGTCGCGATGCTCTGTGCGATAGTTATCGCCGCGTCCTGTCTGTTCGCATTGTGGTTTTTTGTAAGATTATTTGGCGAATTCCTACGCGGGCGTTGGGTCGTCCCCGCAAAAACTGGATTCATATTTGCCTCATCTTTTTTTGCA
The DNA here is from genome assembly GCF_902459535.1 of Paraburkholderia dioscoreae. Taxonomy (NCBI): domain Bacteria; kingdom Pseudomonadati; phylum Pseudomonadota; class Betaproteobacteria; order Burkholderiales; family Burkholderiaceae; genus Paraburkholderia; species Paraburkholderia dioscoreae. Next base: position 3,329,033 of record NZ_LR699554.1, on the reverse strand, counting down.
TATTTTGTCTTTGCTCTATTTGCCGCGAAAAAATATTGCGGCTAGCAATTAGAAGAGTAACGATTACAAACAGCAGACGCGCTATGACCGGAGTCATGAATCGCCCCCGCTGTGAAAACCCTCGGACTTGCCGCGCGTGCTTCTTTGTTTCTGTTCATGCTGTCATCTTGACGTGGGGCACACGATCGGGCGCGCTCGCTGATTGTCCGTTCTTTGAAAATGCGACCGGCGGACGGCCGACCGTCCGCCTGTGAAAATTTATTTAATGAACCATGCAAAATAGGGGGCTTCAAGTGACGATCCGGGTAGCGCCATCCAATTGATCAGTATGTCCTTGGGATCGGTGAGCAGACAGTCGGCTTCTCTGTCCCATTCGAATTGGGTGTCCTGAAGACGACCTGCTCCGCTAAACACCGAGAGTGCTCCGAAGCAAAAGTCTGTCCACGCCCCGGCAGGTCCGATCCGACCACGAACGTAAATCTCCTGTGTCCTCAAACTGCTGCGGAATTCAACCACCAATTGATCGTCGTACGCAAGAACGTCTGCCAAGGTCAATTTTCCGAGAGGAATGTCGGTGACAAATCCCGGGGACGAGCCCAAATAGACCTGATCTTGGATCAACGCGACAATGACGTCATTGACGGCGTCGTTGTCGTTAAAGGAAATCTCGACCTGAGTTTCCTCATAGCGGTAATAATTGTAATTCGTGGAGACAAAACTTGGGGTGCCGAGGATGTCGTATACGCGCTGTTTCGGTACACCCGGCTCTATGTGTTGCAGAAGATTCCTTGGAGTTCTCGCATGCTCGACTACCAAGTCCCCGGCGTCCTCCATTCTTCCTTCTGCTGATAAGCTGGCTATTCGTTCCCGCGTAATCGCTTCGTATCTAAGATTGACCATGAGTGGTCTAATTGTCCCGCCTTCCCAGGTCCGAGACGCTCGCTTTGTTTCTGTCTCGCGGTATGAATCCCAGGCCGATTGCGACTGCTGGAGCAGTAGGCGATCCTCTTCGCCGAATTCTCGCATCTTGCTAGTGACTATCGCTGCCAACTCGTCATCTGCCTGCGATGCCTTTTTCATCGACAGAATATTCATGTCCGTTTGCGTCAATGCACTATCCCAATCGGGGTCATGCTCCGCATTTTCGGCGTCTCCAACCAATTGTGAAGCGACTTCTGTATATTGCTGCGCAGTGACTACAGCAGCACTGGCTGTCCTACCGAGAGCCTTGACGCGGAAGTGCTGAAGTTCCTCCAGAGTTGTTCCACTCTTGTCGAGCTTTTCCTTAAGGTCGGCAAGCTGGTTTAGCTGCGCAATATTTTCTGTTTCCGGCTTTCCTTCTATCCTCCGCTCAACCAGATATTTCCCAAAAAGGTAGATTCCATAGACCGTTGGGATAGCCAGAACTTTGACCCAGTCATTTTGAAGAAACACGTTGATGTGCTTCTGGATTTCAGTGATTTCCAAGCCCGATCCCCATTTTTGCAGGCTGCTAGGTACCAGAACTATTGACGCAGACGACACGCCCGCATCCTTATTCAGGGCCTATTCGTAAAATTGGGGGAGTCGCGGTGTTCGCCACTCCCTGTCACCCAACGGTCTGCAGACCACTGGTCTCAAACCATGATCGGTCCGAACATGCCGGTCCAGATCAACGCTTCCCAGATCTTTTTGAGGGCTTGCCCTGCTTCTTGGTTGATGAACAACGATGAGCGGCTGCCGTGCGGGCGCCCCAGAAAGTAAGGGCGCATGGACTCCCATGTTTCGGCGACTTGAGCTCTCCAGACGCACGGCAGTTCTTTTTCCAAGAGTAGAGGCGCCGCGATACTCAACGGGATCGTGCCGTCTGGGTTTAGGGGCTTCTCCCATACGCATCTGACCAGTATCGGCGTACAACTTGGGTTGTAGAGCTTGACGTCGAGTCGCTCCGCAGTGATCTGCGCGATGGGATGGTATGGCAATGCATTCACCGAATCGAGCACTTCCTGTCCGTCGGTGTATGGACAGGTGATGAAGCCATTGACGAAGTACCGGGTGTGGTCGAGCCCGTGGTATCCACACTCAGGGCCTGGACGTGTGGCCGGGCTGCGATGGTCTTTGTAGTTTCGGACGAGTGGATGCCAGCTCGGATAGCTTTCAACTACGGGGCCGAGTGAATCGGCAAGATCAAGCAGTGTCTCGCGGCTGCGCGCCCTTCCATCTTCGTCGAGGTATTGGGCGCGCGGAACAAGATAGTCCAACACACTCGCGAGTCCCGCCCGCGCTGATTCGTCTGCCCGGAAAGCCATAGTCGGTCCCGTAATTGTATTGATTCATGCATGATATCACACGTCTGCGCATAATATTCATGTTTTATGCGCAGAATGATGATCTGTGGGAGGGTGGCTATAGCGGTGCCCGAAGCACGGGCGAAGCGCCTATTCTGGCGCTTCAATGATCTAGCCCGCGAACTCGCCGAAGCGAAAGACCTCAACGGATGCAGGTGTCGTCATGTGCATGCATTGCCACGGCATTGGGCGCTGAGTGACCGTTGATTATTCGACAGCGGCCACAACTAGTGCAATGACCTAACTGACCGAAACGGGTGGCGCGTGCAGCCGATCGTCGACAGGCAGAGACCGGCCGAGGGTGTGTGAAAACGCATTGATCGCCTAGACTGAATCAACGCACTGAGACCGGGTGACTCATGAAGCGATTCGTTGAAGGCGATGACCGCAAGCAGGTCGCACTACTTCCCGAATGCGTCGATGACTACATCGGCCAGGACAATCCGGTCAGAATCGTCGACGTGTTCGTAGACGAACTGGACCTCACGACGCTCGGCTTCAACGGTACCACGCCCGCAATCACCGGCCGCCCGTCCTACCATCCAGGCGTGATGCTCAAGATCTATATCTACGGGTATCTGAACCGCGTACCCTCCAGCCGGCGTCTTGAGCGCGAATGTCAGCGCAATGTCGAGCTGATGTGGCTGACAGGACGTCTGGCGCCAGACTTCAAGACGATCGCCGACTTTCGCCGCGATAACGGCCCAGCCATTCGCAACGTATGCCGTCGTTTCGTCGAACTGTGTCGCGGACTGAAGCTGCTATCCGGCGACATGGTGGCAATCGACGGCAGCAAGTTCAAGGCTGTGAACAGCCCTGACAGAAACTACACCGCAGGCAAGATCGACAAGCGTCAGCAACAGATTGAAGAAAGCGTTCAGCGATATCTCGACATGATTGAGACTGCAGACCGGACCAGTCCAACAGGTTTCGATGTTAAGACCGTGCGCCTGTACGAGAAGATCGCGATGTTGCGTCAGCGGATGCGTGAGCTCGAACAGATCAAACAGCAGTTGAAGAATGAACCGGATGGCCAGCTGTCGCTTACCGACCCGGATTTCCGCTCCATGACCAGCGGCGGCAAGAGAACCGGGACGGTCGGCTACAACGTTCAGGCTGCCGTGGATACGAAGCACCATCTGATCGTAGAGTACGAGGTGACGAATATTGGTAGCGATCACGGACAACTCAGCAGAATGGCAAGTTCTGCGAAGAGCGCGATGGGCAAGTCGAAGCTAAAGGTGCTCGCTGACCGAGGCTACTTCAGCGGTCCGGATATCCGCACGTGCGAACTGGCCGGGATCAAGGCGTATGTCCCGAAACCACTCACCTCGGCATCAAGGAAAAAAGGGCTCTTTACCAAACGCGACTTCATCTACGTTGCAAGGAACGATGAGTATCGATGCCCCGCCGGCGAGCGCGCAATTCTTCGATTCACGACCGTCGAGCATGACATGAATCTGCGGGTGTACTGGCCCAGCGCCTGCCCGCGTTGCGATCTCAAGGAGCGATGTTCGCCCAGCGACTATCGCCGTATCCGACGATGGGAGCACGAACAGCTACTGGAGGCCATGCAGCGTAGGCTTGACCGGAAACCAGATGCAATGACCATTCGCAGAAGTACCGTTGAACACGTATTCGGTACGCTCAAGCACTGGATGGGGGCCACGCACTTCCTGACTCGGACGCTCGGGCGGGTGAGCACCGAAATGAGCCTTCAGGTGCTGGCCTACAACCTCAAGCGCGTCCTGAATATACTCGGGGTTGCCGGAATGATGAAGGCGATGAGGATGGCGGCAAGCTGAGGCCCTGAGGGGCTTTTTTGCGCTCGCGATGTTCGATTAACGCAAGCTCGACGCATCTAACTTGATCGACCCGACCGGCAACCTCGCCCTCAGCGGCGAAAATGGAGTTTCTACACACCCTCGGCCATTTTGAGACATTCGACAACACCCCATCAATCGTCGACAATCACCGCGCGAGATTCCGATACCGATAAATGCAATCGAAAGGATACCGAAATAGATGGGCAAAAGTGTAGACGAGCTAGTCACCGACTTGGCCGAACAAGACATACATCTACCTAAAGGGTACGTTCGAGTTGGTGGATTTGGGGATTCGGAAGCACTTTCGGAGTCGCTGATCGCACTCATTCGTGCTGGCGTAAAACGTGGTACCTGCAGTCTGGCTTGGTCGTGGGACTTCGACGGTGAGTCAATTCCTGAGGCTGGAGACATTGAAATAGTGCTTGACTGGCATGGTCGACCGGCGCTCGTTTTACGAGTCACTGAAGTGCATATCGTGCCTTTCGATTGTGTCGGTGCTGAATTCGCGGTTAGCGAAGGAGAAGGCGATCTTTCACTAACGTATTGGCGGACGGAGCACTGGCGCTTCTTCACAGATGAGTGCAGCCGAATTGGTCGGGTGGCTGACAGTTCGATGCCTCTCATATGCGAGAGCTTCGAGGTCCTTTACACGCTTACGCCCATTCAGCGACGCGAATGACTGCTCACGGAGATACTGAACGTCCCTTCCGTCGACTACGGTCCCACGAGGCGCTCTAAAGCGGCCATGCGCAATCAACAGACAAGCCAGTTATGGATGACCGCTTAGGCTGGCATCGGTCCAAATGCACGAGCCCACGAACGGTAGGTCACGAACCGAAATCAAGCAATCGCCGCCGGCCTCTAATGGGCATCCATGCCGAGCAACCGGTCTTCGCGGTGAGTTGGTACAGCGCAGTCGATCCACCCACTTCGGCCTCCGCCGAATGCCAGCCATTCTCTTACCGTTACGCTTATCCTTCCGGCTAAATCAAACATTTAGCCTACTCAGTTGGCAGCAACCCGCCTGCCCTGATTTATAATTCCGAAGTCGTCGGGAAACACCCAGCGACCGGGTTTGACAGCCTGATTGTTCTAACCGCACACCCGCCTAGGCGGGTCGTGCGTCTACCTCTGCACGTCCATTTTCTATGGGCGGGCCTTGGTGGGGGAGCCGCAAGGCTCGCCGGCTCGTTATACATGGACGCCCCCAGTTTGCACAGCCGTCATTCGGTGATCGTTAGCAGATGAAGGATTGCAGCCATACATCCGGACTTGTGAGGACTTGCCTCTGTCCCTGATGGAATGTGCAGATCGGTTTCTCGTTAACCCATCGCGCTCGAAGCGCGTGGCAGACCACAGAATTTTCCCGATCCCGGTCTCACCTGTTTTGCCATCACGTCATGATTGCCCGCGCAATCGCTGGAAGCTACCACCTATTCATTAGTTAGTTATCCTGTATCATCTAATATCCGTGTCCATGTGTCAGACGACCGGTGCTGCGCGCCCATAGTCGGAGCAGAACTCCCGGTGATGTGCGAGTAAGGCCCAGGCGATGCGCGCATTGCGGTTGGCAAGTGCCACGGTTGCGATGTTCGTATGTCGCCGTGCAAGCAGACGACCTAGCCAGCTTGTGGAGGTGCCGTCTTTTTGGCGTACGGCGCTGATCACAGCCCGTGCACCGTGGACAAGCAGGCAGCGCAGATAAGCGTCCCCACGTTTGCCGATGCCGAGCAGCACCTGTTTGCCGCCACTTGAGTGCTGGCGCGGCACCAGACCGATCCATGCCGCTAGTTGCCGGCCGCTTGCAAAGCATCGCGCGTCGCCCACTGATGCGACCAGCGCAGTAGCGGTGATGGGTCCGACGCCGGGAATCTGCGCAAGTCTGCGGCTTGCTTCGTTCTCCCGATGCCAGGTCTTTATTTGCGCTTCGAGCAGTTGCACCTGGTGGTCCAACTCCCGCAGATAGTCGAGCTGACGCATGACCAGTTGCCGGAATACGCCCGGCAGTTCGTTACTGGCGTCTTCCAGAAGATCAGGGACATCCTGATGTAGATGATGAATACCTTGCGGCACAACCAGACCGTATTCTGCGAGCAGACTGCGGATCTGGTTGGCGTGGGCGGTACGCGCGGTAACAAATCCTTGCCGGACCCGGTGCAGTGCCAGTATCGCCTGCTGCTCGACGCTTTTGACGGGTACGAACCGCATGTTCGGTCGCGAGACGGCTTCACAGATTGCCTCTGCATCCGCGGCATCATTCTTGTTGCTCTTCACGTAAGGTTTGACGAACTGTGGCGCAATGAGCTTCACCGTATGCCCATACGCCTGCAGCTTTCTCGCCCAGAAGTGTGCACCGCAACAGGCTTCCATGCCGACAAGGCAGGGTTCCAGCGTGGCGAAGAATGGCAGCACCTGAATGCGTTTTAGCTGCTTCCTTAAGACGGGGACGCCGCGCGGGTCGACGCCGTGGACCTGAAAAACGTTCTTGGCAAGGTCAAGGCCAATGGTCGCGATCTTCATGATGCTCTCCTTCGCGCTAACGTTTGAGACCCTTACTTTGGCATATCCGTACCGCAGGAGAGGGGGCGTCCATTCCATTAACCCTACTTCGTGCCCGCTCACCCCTTTGCAAGCGAGTGTCGGGCGATCCAAGGAACCACCAGGGAGACGCACCATGACCAAGTCCATCAAAAACCAAGCAGCATCCCGTCCGCCCGTCGACGCCCTCCAATACGAAAAACTCGCCCTATCCGCATTCGACTTATGCGATCGACAAGTAGGTCAATTGGACACCTTGATCACACTTGCGTCCTCGATATGTAGGAATCCTGCCATCACGAGCGATGAGAGAAAGCGTCGTCAGACGCTCCTTGTCACGGATCGGCGTAATGACGCCGGGGATGATCGCCGTAATGGCGCCAGTTTGAAGTGAAGTAAAACGCGGATTCGAACGGACTCAAGGATGCGTTTTTTTGGTTGATTTCGCAAGTCGTGTCTGGTCGGGTTCAGGCATTGGCCTGGGCGTGCGGAAGCTGTCACCATCGAGCACGATACGATAGGCGCCGTGTCGCAGGCGATCGAGTGTGGCGGCGCCGAGGATGCGGTTGCCGGCAAACGCATCGCCCCATTCGCTGAAGTCGAGGTTACTGGTCAGGATCGTCGCAGCGGTCTCGTACCTTTCCGCGATCAGGTCGTGGAAGTCTTCATCTTGCGGCGAGCGCAGCGGCTTGAGCGCGAAGTCGTCGACGATGAGAACCGGTACGCAGGCAAGCTGTTTCAGTTTGCGCTCATAGGTACCGGTCGCGCGCGCTGCCTGCAGACTGTTCAATAGCCTGGTCTGCGTGGCGAACACGACATCACGTCCTTGCCGGGCGGCGCAATTGCCGAGTGCCTGGGCCAGGTGTGACTTGCCCGTACCTGTTGGCCCGGCAATGAGAATCGCGACCTTCTCATCGATATAGCGGCCGGTAGCAAGGTCGTGGATATGGGTACGATTCAGGTTCGGCAGCCGGTCGAAGTCGAACGTTTCGAGGGTCTTGCCCATTGCGAAGCCAGCGCGGGCCAGGCGGGTGCGCAGCTTCTTCTGGTCGCGCCGGGCGACTTCGTCGTGCAGCAGCATGGCGAGGAACTCCGTGTACGCGAGCTGGCCGTCAATGGCCTGCCGGTTGCGCTGCTCAAGGGAATCGAGCACGCCGGACAGGCGCAACTGCTTGAGGGTTGCGTTCAGTTCAGGACTGGGATTCATGGGCGTTTAGTGGATCAGCAGGGATTGGAGATTGCGACCGAAGCGGCCGCCGTTGACGTAGGTATCGGTGAGCGTTTGCGGGGACTCTGCGATGGGCTCGCTCTCCAGACCTTTGTCCAGAATCGTCTTGACGGTTCGCCACCTGGGGCTGGCATGCGCCAGCGCCCGTTCGCATGCGGCCTCCAGGCGCGCGTCACCCACCTTGCCGCGAAGCCGTACGATGCCCTGCGCACCGCGCAGGTTGACGAGCACCTCATCGTTGAAGAGCGCCAGAATCAGCGCGTGGCAGGCAGGACCGATTTCTTTGGCCTGCGCCAGACACCATTGCGGATCGTGTTCGAGCCACGCCTGTGCTGCCGGCGGCTGATGATCGCGGACGGTTGAGCGTGCGCCTGGCTTGCGCAGCCGGGGATGGGTGGCAACGAGTTCGTGCTGATGGAACAGCTGCACGACCGTGTCTGTCGCCTTCACCCACAGCGTCTTGCCGACCAGGGCGAACGGCACCGAGTAGAGCGCCTTGTGATGCTGGATGTGAGCGTCACGATGAACGTTGACCGTGGACCATGCGGCGAGCACGGGCGGTACATCGGGCAGCGCCGTCAATAGCGGCTTCTCGATGGCGAAGCGCGCCAGAGGCTGTTCGCGTGTCGTGCCGTGTTCACGAACACTGGCCTCCTGCATGATCCATTCACGCAACTGCCGGTTGGCGTCCGGCAGATCACGAAACGTGCGCAGCGGCATGAAGGACTTCTTGACGTATTTGACACCCGATTCGACGACGCCTTTCTTCTGCGGGTCGTGCGGCGGACAGGCATCGATCCTGAAACCGTATCCCTCAGCGAGGCCTGCGTAGGAACGCTGGACCTCGGGGTCGTACGTGCAGGCCCTGATGATCGCGCACTTCGCGTTGTCGATGATGATTCGCCCCGGGCAGCCGCCAAACCACTCGAAGGCGCGACGGTGGCAGGCAAGCCACGTCTCGACGGTCTGATCGAAGACGAGTTCGACGTACTGGTGACGCGACCAGCACAGCGTCATGACGAAGAACCACGTCTTGAGCGTATGACCTGATTCGTGGACGAGCGCGGGACCGGCGCCAAAGTCGACCTGCGCGGCATCGGCCGGCGGGAAGTCCAGAATCGTTGTCGCGGTGACGTTACGTTCGGCGCCCAGATGCTTCAGGAAGCGGCGCACCGCCGAATAGCTGCCGGTGTAGCCATGGTTGCGCTTGAGCGCGCTGTGAATCGACGTGCCCTGTACGTCAGCGTCAAACCAGCTACTGATCTGCTCGCGAAAGGGTTCGAGTGTCGACACGCAGGTACTGGGCAGGTGCGGCGTGCGGCCGAACTGACCTGCAATCACGGTGTCTTGCGGCAGGGGTTGCGCCGGATCGAGCCAGCCGAGCTCTTGCGCGGTGCGCCTTACGGCGGTGAGTTTCTTGCGGCCCATGAGCCCGGCGCGCGCTATGTCGCGGTCGGAATCGCCTTGCCGCATACGGACAAGGACTTGGCGGTACTCAAACAATTCGAACCTCCGGTTGGCCATGGGCGCTCCGCTCAGAAAAGAGCGAAGCGTACCCAGTTGGGAAAGTTCGAACCGCGTTCTGCTACACGGCGCAGGTGGCGCCTATACGCCGATCATCGGGTGGCGCCATTACGGCGATCATGGACTGGCTCCATTACGCCGATCCTGCGCTGGCGCCTATGCGCCGATCATCAATTGGCTCCTATACGGCGATCCGTGACACTCCTTGAATTGCTGGTGGACACGGCCGAGCAGTATCAGCAGGAACTCGAATGCGACCGCGAGTTATTCCAGGTAATCGCACTCGACGCGAAGGGCGTCCCGCATAGCCGCATCACCGCACGCCATGCAGCCAAGCTGCTGGCCGAAGCATCGCAGAGAGCGAAAGCCTCCGACGCCTCCGCCAACGCGCCACAGCCCAAAAGCGCATCATCAAAAAGTGCAGCGACGTTAAGACCCGACGCGATTCAGCAACCGGCCGCCGCGCCACACTAAGCGTCGCAAAACGTCAGCAATCGGCATGGGCGATAGACTGAACGATTAAAAGAAGGTGGCGCAACCGTACGCCACCGCTTGACCTGATTCGCCATCACGGCGAAGCCGCGGCCCGCATTGCCGGCGCGCGCCGCTTCGATCAAGGTGTTCAGCGCGAAAAGGTGGTCTCGCGATTGATCTCGTTGACATCGGGCGCGTGCATCGTCGTGACAGGCGCGCGAGTTCTTCAACTCTTCAACGGCAACCAGATCTCAAGCCCGCCCATCCCACTGACGGGATCGAACTTCCCGTCGTAGCGCTCAAAATTCGGCGCATCGGCGGGAATATGTCCCGATGCCGGCAGCCACTGATTCCAGATCGTATTCCACGTGCGGCGGATAGTCGAAACATGCTCGCGATGGCTAAACACCGCATACCGCTGCGGCGAAATGCGCAAACGGCTCAACTCCGCAGGCAAAGCCGAGAAGTCGCTGACTTCAACGCCACACAGATAATCGAGGTTGCCGTTGTCGTCCGCGTTATAGCAAACGCCATACGCCACATTGCCCATCTGCCCCGGCACCTTGCCGAAGTAATCACCCAAACGCTGCCACTGCGACGGAATCGCGGCACAGGTTTCGCTGGTGTAGCGCTCGCTCAGGCCCGCGACAAGAAACGCTTTGCCGTCTTCAAAGCGCGGTGGTTCGAGACGGGTAAGCAGGGTTTCGTCCATTTTGATCGGCTCCACGAGGGCGAGATTGTCGAGATGACCACGCGCGCGCAGCGCGTCGGGCGTGAGCCCGAATTGCTCGCGAAATGCACGCGTGAATGCCTCGTGAGAACCGTAGCCGGCGTCGATGGCGACCGCGAGGATATCCGGTGCGCCGCTCGCCAGCCGACGCGCTGCTTCGCTCAAGCGACGCCCGCGCACATAGCGCATCACCGAAAACCCCGTGGCCGCTTCGAAGGCGCGCGCCAGATGAAAGCGCGACACGCATCCGCAGTTGGCGATCTCGTCGAGCGTCAACTCGCGGGCAAAGTGGCTTTCGATAAACCAGAGCGCTTTTCCAACCGGGTTCATATGGGCTCTCATGTCAGCATGGAACCAGCATAGCGGGACGCGGGTAGCCGCGTTTGATCGGAATTGCGGTTTTCAAATGCAAAGCATGACGAATGACTGCCGTCACTGCGAAACTCGTCTGCATCGCGAGACGTCAACGTACCTGCTCATCATAAACGACGCGCGAGCCGTCTCTCTTTGAAGAAGTGCTGCTGCGGATTCCAGGCGTTCTGCCATTCCCAGAGTCAACGTCGTGATTCGGCCATCTCTGGCGGCGAGGGGACCAAGCTAAGTTTGTCGTAGCTGGCCGCTCAATAACTTTCTGTTGCAGTCTTATCTGTGGGCGACACTTGCTGACCGTGGCCAACTTCCTGAACCGCAGTTCCTCCTGCTCGCCCCGTCCGCAACAACACCCCACCCAAAATCCCCGCCGCCGCCGCAAAAATCGCCCCAAACAAAAACGCGACGTGATACCCGCTATTCAGCGCGGCCACGGCATCTCCAGACGACGCCTGCACCGCCTCACTCCGCGCCGCAGCGAGACTGGCCAGCACCGCGAGCCCAAGCGCCCCACCCATCATGAACGACGTATTGACGATCCCCGACGCGAGCCCTGAATCGCCAGGGTCAACATCGCTCATAGCCGCCAGCAGCATCGGATTAAACGCAATCCCTGCGCCGAAACCAAGCAGCATCATCCCTGGCATGACATCGAGCACAAAGCTGCCGCCAACCGGCGCGCGAGCGAACAACGCAAGACCGCAAGCCGCGACCAGCAGCCCTACGGCCAGCGGAACTCGCAGCCCGAAGCGCATCACCACACGCGCCGACAACCCAAGCGAAAAGAACCCCATGATCAGATTAGCCGGCAGGAACGCGAGCCCGACTTGCAACGGCCGATAGCCGAGCACCCGCTGCAGATACAACGCGGAAATAAAGAACCAGGCAAACATGGCAGCCGCCCACAGCACGCCGACCACATTCGCCGTCGCAACATTGCGCAAGCGAAATAAACCAAGCGGCATCAACGGATGCTGAACGCGCGATTCGATCACCAGGAACACAGCAAGCAGCGCCAACGCAGCGAACAGCAAGCCGAGCGTCTGCACCGAAGTCCAGCCGGCTTCATTCCCATTCACCACGGCGTACACGGCCAGCATCAGCGAAACGGTGACGGATACCGCGCCGGCCACATCGAGCTTCTCTCCATGTGCATGACCGCGCGCGGACGGCAACAGCGCGACGCAAAGTGCATACACGGCAATACCGATCGGCAGATTGACGAGAAAGATCCAATGCCAGCTCAGCAGATTGGTGAGCAGGCCACCAAGCAGCACACCGATACTGCCACCGCCCGCGCACACAAACCCGTACACGCCCATCGCTTTCGCGCGTTCGCCGGGTTCGGTGAACAGATTCATGATGAGCGACAACGAAACCGCCGAGACAATCGCGCCTGCCACACCCTGAACGGCCCGCGCACACACCAGCAGCACCTGCGAGTTCGAAATGCCGCAAGCAAGCGACGCCGCCGTGAACAACGTAATGCCGATAAGAAACAACTTGCGGTGCCCATAAAGATCACCGAGCCGTCCACCCAGCAGCAGGCAGCCGCCGAAGGTCAGCATGTACGCATTGACCACCCACACGAGCGACGTTTCGGTAAAGCCGAGATCCGCCGCGATGGACGGCAGCGCAACGTTCACGATCGTGGTATCGAGCACGATCATGAGCACGCCGAGGCACAGAACGATCAGTGCGATCCAGCGTTTGTTGCCGTGGATGGAATGGGTCATGCAGGCGGCTCCTTGGCCATGGTCGATCGGATGCCGGACGCGTTGCTGCTGAAATTGGCACCGCGCCGAAAGAGACGGAATCCGGCGCAATGCCGACCAACCGGCTGGCAACTCGTTGACGACAATGGGATTTTCCAGTCTAGCATCCGCGACTTTCGAGCGACAACTACGAGTTCCAGGTCGCCGCGGACGTCAATCGCCGCCGAGCAGTTCGTATTTGCCGCCGCGCTCCAGCGCCCGCTGATAAGCGGATCTCGCATGAATGCGCTTGAGAAAATCGACCACCGCCGGAATCTGCCCGTCCATCCCGCCGCGCGCCGTGGCGGCTTCGAGTGGAAAACTCATTTGCACGTCCGCCGCGGTGAAGTCGTTGCCGACAAACCAGCCGGTCTTGCTCAACTCCTGATTGATGTAGCCGAGGTGCAGCTTCAACTGCGGATCGATAAAACTCGATTGCAGCGTCGCGGCGATCTTGCGCGCAATCGGCCTGGCGAAGAACGGCATCGGCGCGCTGGCAATACGCAGCGCCACGAGTTTGAGCAGCAGCGGCGGCATTGCCGAACCTTCCGCGTAGTGCAGCCAGTAGGTGTAACGCAGCCGCTCCGGCGTGCCGGGCGCCGGCGCAAAACGTCCCTGCCCGTACCTGTCGATCAGATACTCGATGATCGCGCCCGACTCGGCGATCGTCTGGCCATCGTCGGTAACGACGGGAGACTTGCCGAGCGGATGCACCGCGCGCAGCTCGGGCGGCGCCAGCATCGTTTTCGGATCACGCTCGTAACGCTTGATCTCGTACGGAACGCCGAGTTCTTCGAGCAGCCATAGCACGCGCTGCGAGCGGGAGTTGTTCAGATGATGGACGGTCAGCATGGGTCGAGAGATGTTGGCCAATGGAGTGTCACATCATAAGGAGGTTGTGCAGAGGCAGGCCTCTAGTCGCAATTCATACGCGCGATTTGCCGCCCATCAATTGGTTCGACGGCAGCGTTTCGTCTAGCAGCTTGCGCGCGCTTTCGATGCCGGCAACCGGCAGTCCCTCGGGGTTCAGCAAGCCGACCTGCACGAGTACGGAAGCCTGATCCCAATAGATGTGCTCGTTATAGAGCTTGTCGCCGCGAAAACACACGACAGCCAGCATCGGCACCTCGAAATATTTACCGGTGGGCGCGACGCCGGGCAGCAACCAGTCGATCTCGCAGCTATGCGTGCAGCTAAAAATGAATTCATCGACGATGCGATCCGCGCCGATGGTGCGTGAAATCGGAATCAGCTTCGTATCGACGGGATTCGAGTTGACGAAGTGATGCGTATAGAAACGCTTGAGGTTGTCATGGCCGACACCGCCGGTCATAGTCGGAACGTGATTGACGTAGGGCTGCGCGACCATGGTCGGCATGACCGCATCCACGTCGCGCGTGGCGAACTCGTAATAGCAATGCGCTTCCCACAGCGCGTTGAGATCGTAGACCGGACCGAGCACTTTGCGCAGCAGCGCGAGCGTGCGCGAATACGCCATCATCGCGGCGGGCTTGTCGTATTGCGCACGCGCCGGTGCGGCGAACGCATGATCGCAACCTGGGTACACGTATTGCTCGATTTGCGGCCGCCTGCGCAGCGCGGGGCTGATCCGCTCGCGGGTTTCCGGCGGGCAGAGCGAGTCGTTTTCGGGGAAGTGAAACACCATCGGGCAGCGAATTGCCGGCACTTCGTCGAGATACGCTTCGAGGCCCACGCCGTAATAGCTGACCGCGCAATCGACATCGGTACGCGCGGCGCTCAGGAACGCGAGCTTGCCGCCAAGGCAGTAACCCACCGCGCCGACTTTGCCCGCCTGTTCGGGCAGGGCGCGCAATGCCGCGATGGCGGCGGCGATATCGTCGACGGCGCGGTCCGTGTCGAACTGGCTGAGATAGCCGAGCGCCTGTTTCATGTCGGCTTCGCCGTAACCGAGCGCGATGCCCGGTTTGATCCGCCAGAACAGATCCGGCACCAGCACCACATAACCTTCTTCAGCGAAGCGGTCGGCCATCGCCTTCATGGTGTCGTTGATGCCGAAGATTTCCTGCAGCAGCACGAGTCCCGGCCCGGACCCTTGCGCCGGACGCGCAACGTAGGCGTTGAACCGGCCGCCATCCTGGGCGACGACTTCGATGAAAGAGGCGGCCATGCGGTGTGTCTCCCATGCAAATGGTTGCCGCGGAAAACGCGGGCTAGGCAATCGTGCGCAACTCGAAGCGTTTGAGCTTGCCGGTTTCGGTGCGCGGCAGTACATCGACGAAAACGATCTCGCGCGGATATTTATACGGCGCCACGCTATTTTTCACGAAATCCTGCAGTTGCGCGATCAGTTTGTCGTCCGCGACGTAACCGGGATTGACCACGACGAACGCCTTGACGATCTGCCCGCGGGTTTCGTCTGGCGCGCCTATCACGCCGCATTCGGACACCGCGTCGTGTTGCAGCAGCACGCTCTCCACTTCGGGGCCGGAGATGTTGTAGCCGGCGGAGACGATCATGTCGTCGGCGCGCGCCTGGTAGAACACGTAGCCGTCTGCGTCGAGATAGACGGAATCGCCAGGCAGATTCCAGCCGTCGCGCACGAACTTCTGTTGCCGTTCGTCGGCGAGATAGCGGCAGCCGGTCGGGCCGCGCACCGCGAGTTTGCCGATAGTGCCGGGCGCGACCGGTCGCATGTCGTCGTCCACCGCCTGCACGACGTAACCCGGCACCGCGCGGCCGATGGCATGCGGGCGGATCTCGTCGCCGTGAGCCGAAATGAAAATGTGGATCAGCTCAGTGCCGCCGATGCCGTCGATCATGTCGATGCCGGTCGCGTCGCGCCACAAACGCCGCGTCGAATCCGGCAAGGCTTCTCCCGCCGAGACGGTCTTCTTCAAGGTCGAGACGTCGTGATGCGCAACCAGCGGCGCCATTTGCCGGTAGAAGGTCGGCGCGGTGAACATGATGGTCGCGTGAAAACGCTCGACGGTCTGCAATAAAGTCTCGGGCGTGAGCTTCTCGATCAGCACCGTGGACGCGCCCACTCGTAACGGAAAGCACAGCATGCCGCCAAGGCCGAACGTGAACGCGAGCGGCGGCGTACCGCAAAAAATATCGCTCGACGTGGGCTTGAGCACGTAGCGCGGGAACAGATCGCACATGGCCAGGACGTCGCGATGAAAGTGCATGCAACCTTTCGGTGCGCCGGTCGTGCCGCTGGTGAAGGCGATCAGGCAGACGTCGTCGGCGGCGGTGTCGCACGCGGTGAAGTGGTCGGGCTTG
Source organism: Paraburkholderia dioscoreae (assembly GCF_902459535.1). Lineage (NCBI taxonomy): Bacteria > Pseudomonadati > Pseudomonadota > Betaproteobacteria > Burkholderiales > Burkholderiaceae > Paraburkholderia > Paraburkholderia dioscoreae. The sequence goes on along the minus strand of NZ_LR699554.1, from coordinate 3,312,999 downwards.
TTGATCGCGAGTGTGTCGAGCGAATCGGCGGCGTCGTCGTGGAACAGGCGCGTTTCTTTCAGGCCCGCGCAGTAGAACTCGTCTTGCGGATCGGTGCAGCGTGCCAGTTCGGCGGTCAGGCGGGCGTCGCACAACGCCGCGCCAACTTGAGCTTTGTCGATGATCTGCTTCAGTTCCTTGGCACGCAGCAGCGGCATGGTCGGCACCACGACGAGGCCGGCCTTGAGTGCCGCGAGTGCGGTTACGGCCATATGCAGCGTGTTCGGGCCGCGCAGTAGAACGCGGTTGCCGGGCCGCAGTCCCATTTCGTCGACCAGCACGTGTGCGCTGCGGTTCACCAGAGCCAGCAGTTCACCATAACTCGTGGCGCGCGGCGTGCCGTCCACGTCGGACCAGATCGCGGGATGATCGCGGTGACCCGCTTCGATGGTTCTGTCGAGCAGCTCCGTCGCGCAGTTCAGGCGCGCCGGATAGGCAACGTCGGGGTTGTCGAGCAGAAAGACAGGCCATTGATCCTGCGGCGGAAGATTGTCGCGCGCGAAGGTATCGACGTGTGCTGACGGTTCCATCATGGTCTCCCGGGCGTTGAGCCGGCTAGATGCGCTTCGGTTGGCTTGGTGGTTTGGCAGGTTCTTTTCGTGTGCTGTGTTGCTCGGTTACTGCGGGACCACGGCAGTCGCCTCGATTTCGACTTTCGCTTCGTCTTCGATCAGCGCGACGACCTGCACCGCGCTCATCGCGATGTCGTAGTCGCCGACCAGCTCGCGAAACGCGCGGCCAATATCCTTCAACGACACGAGATACTCGCGTTTGTCGGTGACGTACCACGTCATTCGCACCAGGTGCTCGGGCTTGCCGCCCGCTTCGTGCAGAACGGCGAGCACATTCTTGAGCGCCTGGATGGCTTGCGCGGCGAAGTCGGTCGTCTGGAAACGCGCCTGTTCGTCCCAGCCGATCTGGCCGGCAATGAATACCTGCATGCCGGTTGCCGCAACGCCGTTCGCGTAGCCACGCGGCTTGACCCAACCGGCCGGAAGAAGAGCTTTTTTCATGAGCGATGCGCCTCAATGGAATCGGGCTGCGGGGCGAACGTCGCGAGCGCGCTCGCGATGTCGGTGGGGATATCAATGGATGTGCCGCTTTCGAGCGAAGTCGTGACCAGCACCTGTTTCGTGCGAAAACGGGTTTCGCCGTTGCAATGGCCGACGATCTCGATGCCGATCGAGCGCCGGCCGATCGCTACGACGTCAAGCGTCAGCGTGATCGTTTCGCCCATCTGGCTCGGCCGTGAAAACTCGCAATCGAGTTTGACGATCGGCAAGCCGACGCGGCGCTGCGCAATCATCTGCGCATAGTCGATATGCAGGCCTTCGTTGAACCAGTCTTCGACCAATGCGTTGGTCATCACCAGATATTGCGGAAAGAACACGATGCCCGCCGGGTCGCAATGCGAGAAGCGGATACGCACGGGCCGTTCGAAAGACGCGCTCATCTGGCGTTTGCTCCGGCAGTTGCGGCAGCATGCGCTTTCAACAGATCACGTCCGACGATCAGTTGCTGCACTTCGGTCGCGCCTTCGTAAATGCGCAGCGCGCGAATCTCGCGATACAGCATTTCGACGGCCGTGCCGCTTTGCACGCCCATGCCGCCGTAGAGTTGCACGGCGGCGTCGATCACCTGTTGCGCGCCTTCGCTTGCGTGCCATTTCGCCATTGCCGCTTCACGCGTGACGTTTTCGCCTTGATCGCGCAGCCATGCCGCGCGATAGACCAGCAATGCGCTGCTGTCGATGGTCAAAGCCATTTGCGCGAGTTTGGCCTGCGTCAGTTGAAAATCGCCGAGCGTCTGCCCGAACATTTTGCGCGACGCGGCACGCGCGAGACCTTCGGCCATTGCATGACGCGCGAAGCCAAGCGACGCAGCCGCCACCGACGTGCGGAAAATATCCAGCGTGCGCATGGCGAGCTTGAAACCTTCGCCGGGTACGCCGAGCATCTGGCTGCGCGGCACGCGCGCGCCGGCAAAGTGCAGACGCGCGAGCGGATGCGGCGCGATCACGTCGATGCGTTCCGCAATCTCCAGCCCCGGCGTATCCGCATCCACAATGAACGCGCTGATGCCACGCGCGCCCGGCGCTTCGCCGGTTCTCGCGAACACCACATAGAAATCGGCGATGCCGCCGTTGGAGATCCACGTCTTGTCGCCGTCGAGCACGTAGGCGTCACCGTCTTCGCGTGCAGAGAGCGTCATGGCGGCGACGTCCGATCCCGCTTCGGGCTCGGATAGCGCGAACGCCGCGATGGCCGTGCCGTTGGCGACGCGCGGCAGATAGCGCGTCTTCTGTTCATGCGTGCCGCCGAGCGAGATGGCGCCCGAACCGAGGCCTTGCATCGCCAACGCGAAGTCCGCGAGGCCTGAGTGTTTCGCTAGCGTTTCGCGCAGCAGGCAGACGGCGCGCGTGTCGATCGTGTCGCCGTGGCCGCCGTAGGCTACGCCGCCCACGCCGTATTTCAGCCAGCCGGCCGCGCCGAGTTCACGCACCAGGTGGCGGCAGGTGGCGTCCACGTCCTCGTGGTTTTCGTGCGCGAGGTTCGCGCGGCACCATGCCTCGATACCCGCGGCCAGTTCGCGATGACGCGGCTCGAAGAATGGCCAGGCCAGCGCACTATGCAGATCCAGTTCGGTGTTGGCGCTCAACTCAATCTCCCTCGAACACCGGACGCGACTTCGCCGCAAACGCGCTATATGCGCGCTCGAAATCGCGTGTGCTCATGCAGATCGCCTGGGCTTGCGCTTCCGATTCGATCGCTTCGTCGATACTCATGCTCCATTCCTGATGCAGCATCTTCTTGGTGATGCCGTGCGCGAAAGTCGGACCGGCGACGAGATCGGCGGCGAGCTTGTGCGCTTCTTCAACCAACGCGGCCGGTTCGCATAGCCGGTTATAGAAGCCCCATGCGTGGCCTTCGTCGCCGCTTGCCGAGCGACCGGTGAACAGCAGTTCGGCGGCGCGCCCCTGGCCGATGATGCGCGGCAGGATCGCGCAAGCGCCCATATCGCAGCCGGCGAGGCCGACGCGCGAGAACAGAAAAGCGAGCTTGCTGCGCGCGGTGCCGAACCGCATGTCCGACGCCATTGCGAGAATTGCGCCGGCGCCGGCGCAAACGCCGTCGACGGCAGCAATCACCGGCTGCGGGCAATGACGCATGGCTTTGACGAGATCGCCGGTCATGCGGGTGAACAGCAGCAGTTCCGGCATGGGCAGATCGATCAACGGCGCGATGATGTCGTGCACGTCGCCGCCGGAGCAGAAGTTCTCGCCCGCGCCGTGAATCACGACGGCCTTGACGTCGGTCGCGTAGGTCAATTGCCGGAACAGGTCGCGCAATTCCGCATACGACTCGAAGGTCAGCGGGTTCTTGCGCTCCGGGCGGTTCAGCGTGATCGTCGCGATCTTGCCGGCGACCGACCAGCCGAAGTGCCGCGCTTCGTAGCCGGCCAGCGTGAGGCGGTTGCCGGCCAGTAGCGCGTCGGCGTTGGATCGTGTCATGAGTGTCTCCTCGTTTCGATGCGGATCAGTCTTTCAGACTATCGAGCAGATGTTTCTTGAGTTTGCCGAGGCGCTGATGGGTACGCGATTTTTCATCGAGGCTCAAGCCGCCGAACAGTTCGACCACCCATTGCTCGTGCGCGACCGCCATCTTGTCGAACGCCTTGCGGCCTGCCGGCGTCAGGCACACGCTGATCGAGCGGCGGTCGTTCGGATCGGTGTCGCGCGACACCAGTCCTTCTTTTTCGAGCTGATCCGTAATGCCGGTGACGTTGCCGCCCGTCACCATCAAGCGGCGCGATAGCTCGGTCATCTTCAGACCTTCCGGATGACGCTCCAACTGCGCCATCAGATCGAAACGCGGCAACGTGGTGTCGAATTCGTTGCGCAAGCGCTTGCGCAATTCGGCTTGCACGAGGTTGGTCGTGGTCAGCATGCGCAACCACAGACGCAAACCCATATGACTATCCGCGCCCGTGCTCATTTCGAGGTCCACGACGTTCTCCGCGGGTTTGGCGACGCCTTTGCGCGGCGGTTTCGTTTCAGCCGCTACCGCAGGCTTCTTGATGTTCGATGACTTGGTCACATGACTTCTCCACCAGAGATGGAAATGGATTGCCCCGTGACGGCGTCCGAGCCGGGCTGGCACAGCCAGAGCACCGCATTGGCGACCTGGTCCGGACTCACGAAGCGATGTTGCGGATTCGAGCGAAGCAAGGTTTCGCGCGCCTGCTGTTCGGTGCGCGAAGTCTTGCTTGTGATCTGTTCAAGCGATGCGTGCAGCAGTTCCGTCTCCGTATAACCGGGACAAACCGCGTTGACCGTGACGCCTTTGGTCGCCACTTCCAGCGCGAGCGAGCGCGTGAGGCCGATCACGCCGTGTTTCGCGGCGCAATAGGCGGCGACGTATGCGTAGCCGATTTGTCCCGCCGTGCTCGCCACGTTGACGATGCGGCCATGACCGCGTTCGAGCATGCCGGGCAACACCGCGCGCGTGCCGAGAAAGACACCGGTGAGGTTGACGTCCAGCATGCGCTGCCAGAGCGCCAGGTCCGTATGCGTGAACGGTGCGGCTTGCGCCTGGCCCGCGTTGTTGATGAGGATGTCGACCGCGCCGGCCTCGCGGAACGCGCTCTCGACGGAGTCTTCCTGCGTGACGTCGACGCTGATGCGAGCCACGTCACCCAGCGCCAGGCATTTCTCGCGCTGCGCGTCGAGCCGCTCCGCGTTGCGGCCCATCAAGGTGACGCGCGCGCCGGCGCGTAGCAGCGCCTGCGCGACCGCCGCGCCGATGCCACTACCGCCGCCGGTGACCACCGCGTGCTGTCCCGTGAGCGTTGAATGGAATGTGTTCACGTGGTTCCTTCGGCGCGTTGCGCGCGTTCCTGCGGCGACAGACCGGCGTTCGCGGCAGCCTGGGTGCGCTCGCGTTCGAGATTCCGTTCGAGTTGAGACTTCGCTGCGGTGTAGGGCTTCGGCCAGGTCACGTCGAAATAGCCGATTTTCGCGGCTTCGTTCAACGTCCACGCAGGGTTCGCCAGATGCGGGCGGGCAATTGCGCACAGATCCGCGCGGCCTGCCGCGATGATGCTGTTCACGTGGTCCGCTTCGGAGATCGCGCCCACCGCGATCGTCGCGATGCCTGCTTCGTTGCGAACACGGTCGGCGAACGGCGTCTGGAACATGCGGCCGTATACCGGTTTTTCATCCTTGCTGACCTGGCCCGACGACACGTCGATCATGTCGGCGCCGGCCGCTTTGAAGGCTCGGGCGATCTGGACCGCGTTGTCGGGTGTCGTGCCGCCTTCTACCCAGTCGTTCGCGGAGATGCGCACGGAAATCGGCTTGTCTTGCGGCCAGACCGCGCGAATTGCCTTGAAGACCTGCAACGGGTAACGCAGATGATTTTCCAGCGAGCCGCCATATTCGTCAGTGCGATGATTGGTCAGCGGCGACAGAAAGCTCGACAGGAAATAACCGTGTGCGCAATGCAGTTCGAGCCAGTCGAAACCCGCTTCGGCCGACATCTGCGTGGCGCGGACGAATTGCGCCTCGATTTCCCGCAGCTCGTCTTGCGTGGCTTCGTGCGAATGCTGGCTGACGCCGCGCAGATATTGTTGCGGCGACGCCGAGACGAGCGGCCAGTTGCCTTCCGTGAGCGGTTGATCGATGCCTTCCCACGCGACGCGTGTCGAACCTTTCGCACCGGAATGGCCGAGCTGAATGCCGATCTTCGCATCCGACTGACGATGCACGAGATCCACAATGCGCTTCCAGGCGCTGAGATGCTCGGGCGCATACATGCCGGGGCATGCGGGCGTGATACGCGCTTCAGGCGAGACGCAGGTCATCTCGGTCATGACGAGTGCCGCGCCGCCCATTGCGCGTGCGCCGAGATGCATCAGGTGATAGTCGCCGGCAACGCCGTCGACGGCCGAGTATTGCGCCATAGGCGACACCACCACGCGGTTTTTCAGCGTGACGCCACGCAAAGTGAAAGGCGTGAACATCGGCGGGACGGAATGCTTTTCCGGCGCGCGATCGACCCCGGAGCGCCGGGCGAGCCAGTCTTCGAAACCGGACAGATAGGTTGCGTCGCGCTCGCGCAGATTCTCGTGAGAGATGCGCTGCGAACGCGTGAGCAGCGAATACGCGAACTGTTCCGGCTCGAACGACGTGTAGCGGTCCACGTGCTCGAACCATTCCGTCGAATTGCGCGCGGCATTCTGAATACGCAATACGTCGATGCTGCGTACGTCGGTGTAGTGCTTGAGCGCTGCGGCGAGATCGCCGGGATGCGCGCCGATGCTGTTGGCGAGTTCGATCGAATCTTCGAGGGCGAGTTTGGTGCCGGAGCCGATGGAGAAGTGGGCCGTATGCGCGGCGTCGCCCATGAGGACGACGGGCGTGCGCGTGCCGTCCGCGTTGTCGCGCCAATGCACCCATTCCTCGTTGACGACACGTGGGAAGCGAATCCATTGCGACGAGCCGCGCAAATGCGCTGCGTTCGAGAGCAAGGCGTTGCCGTCCAGATACTTCGCGAACAGCTTCTCGCAGAAGGCGATGCTGTCTTCCTTGCTCATTTCGTCGAGGCCGGCGGCGCGCCACACGCGCTCCGGTGTTTCGACGATGAAGGTGGAAGTCTGATCGTCGAAACGATAGGCATGCGCCTGGAACCAGCCGAATTCGGTTTCTTCGAAGGCGAAGGTGAAGGCGTCGAAAAGTTTTCTGGTGCCGAGCCACACGAAGCGGCAATCGCGCATGTCGACAGCGGGGCGATAGGTGTGCGCGTACTTCTGGCGGATCGCGCTGTTCGCGCCGTCGCAGGCAATGATGAGGTCGGCTTCGTAAGCGCTGTCGTCCGTGACCTGGGTTTCGAAAACCAGCTTCACACCCAGTTCTTCGCAGCGTGCCTGCAGGATATTCAACAGACGCTTGCGGCCGATGCCGCAAAAGCCGTGGCCCGACGAACGGATTTGCCGGCCACGGAAATTGATCTCGATGTCGTCCCAGTGATTGAAGGCGTCGAGGATCGCATCGGCGCTGGGGGCGTCGGCGGTGCGCAGATTGCCGAGCGTCTGGTCGGAGAATACGACGCCCCAGCCGAAGGTGTCGTAGGGGCGGTTGCGCTCGATTACCGTGACGTCGTAGGCCGGGTTCCGGCTCTTCATCAACAGACCGAAGTACAACCCGGCCGGCCCGCCGCCAATACAAACGATGCGCATGCTTGTTCCCCATATGTGGACGCCGCTGTGTGAGATTAATTTAGGCCTAGATAGTTTAGATGTCAAGTAAATGGAGATGTAGATGCACGAGGGAGGCGGGGGTAATGATCCGAAGGAATAACGTCCGTCACGCGAGGCGCCCCGAACTTCCGTAACGCGCCCAAGCCCTTTGGTTCCACGCACGTCCTTGCTCTGTATCAGGGAATGTACTGATTAGAGTACTTGTGTATACAGAAGTATTCTGAAAACCAGACTTCGATAGCGTAATGCAATGTCCACCACGCGTCGGGGCTCCCCGATCGGATACCGCGGGAGTTTCCGCGTGCTGACATGGACAGCTTGCGTGCCTGCTTGCTCTGCAACATGTCTACGAGAGGAGTGACTCAATGGCGGACTATGACGTGATCGTGGTAGGGGCCGGCAATGCCGCGCTGGCGGCGGCAGTGTCGGCGCGCGAAAACGGCGCCGCACGCGTCGTCGTGCTGGAGAAGGCGCCGCGCGCGATGCGTGGCGGCAACACCCATTGGAGCGGTGGTGTGTTGCGCTTCGCGTTCGAAGATCCGCGCGAAATCGGCCCGCTGGTACCCGGCGTCGAGAAAGAATTCGAAGATTTCTACGCGGGCATTCAGCCCTACACCCGGGACGACTTTCACGGCGATCTGATGCGTGTGACGAGCGGTCAGACGGACCCGGTGCTGTCGCGCGTGCTCGTGGACAACTCGAAAGAGACCGTGTTCTGGATGCACGAAACGGGTCAGATCAAGATGGAACCGGCCGTCAGCCTGACGGGTGTTCGCAAGGGCAATCAGATCATCTGGGCGCGTGGGCTCGTGGTTCGCGCGGAACATGAAGGCGTCGGGCTGTCGCGCAGCTGGTTTGCGACGGTCGAGCGGATGGGTATCGAAGTGCGCTATGGCGCCGCCGTGATGGCACTCCTGCAGGACGAAACGGGGCGCGTCTGCGGCGTACGCATTCGTGACGACGAAGGCATGCGCGAACTGCACAGTCACGCCGTCGTGCTCGGCTGCGGCGGCTTCGAAGCGAACGTGCAGATGCGCACGCAGCATATCGGTCCGCTCGTGGGCGGTGCGAAGGTGCGCGGCACGCCGCACAACCAGGGCGACGGACTGCGCATGGCAATGGACATCGGCGCCATGCCGTGGGGGCAGTGGAGCGGCTGTCACGCAACGCCGATCAGCGCCGACTGGGGCAATTTCGCGCCGCGCGAAATGACGGACCGCAGCAACCGGCTGAGCTACCTGTACGGCGTCATGATCAACCGCAAGGGCAATCGCTTCGTCGACGAAGGTGAGGACGGCGCGATGTTCACCTACGCGAAGTACGGCCGCGCGATTCTCGCCGAACCGGGCGCGAAGGCCTATCAGTTGTTCGATTCGAAGACGGTCCATCTGCTCGAACCGCGTTATTCGACGAGTGATCCGTTACAGGCCGACACGCTCGAAGCGCTGGTCGAACAGCTCGATATCGACGACAAGCCGCGCGCGCTGAAAACCCTGCAGGAATACAACGCGGCGGCGCACGAGGTATCCGACGGTTTCGATCCGACCGGCAAGGACGGCCTCGGCACGCAAGGGCTCGGTGTGGACAAGACGAACTGGGCGCTGAAACTCGATGCGCCGCCGTTCTACGCCTACACGGCGACGGGCGGCATCACGTTCACCTTCGGCGGCGTCAAGGTCGACGAACAGGCGCGCGTGATCGGTACGGACTGGCGTCCGATCCCCGGCCTGACGGCCTGCGGCGAGATGGTCGGCGGCCTTTTCTACGACAACTATCCGGCCGGCACGGGCCTGGTTTCGGGCGCGACCTTCGGGCGGATCGCAGGCCGCACGTCAGCGCGTACCTAGCGCGCAGCGGACACTCCGCAGCGAACGAACAGGGGAATGGAATGAACATGACATCACATACGGCCTCTGACATCCCCGACGAACGCGACATGCCGATCACGCTGCGTCTTGCGCATCGCATTCACGCGTTCGGTGCGGAGCACATCACGCCGCGCGCATTGGCGGTGGCGCGCACGGCATTCATCGATACGATTGGCGTCACGCTCGCCGGTTCGGCGGAGCCATGCGTGCGCATTCTGCTGGACACGCCGGGCGTCGCTGAAGCACCTGGCAAGTGTTCGGTATTCGGCACGGCCCGCAAGACGTCCGCGCTCGACGCCGCACTCGTGAACGGCACCGCCTCGCATGCGCTCGATTACGATGATTTCAGCCAGCCGATGGGCGGACACCAGTCCGTGCCGTTGATCTCGCCGCTGCTCGCGCTCGCGGAAGAGCGGCGACTGGGCGGCGAAGCGGTCATCGCGGCCTACGTGATCGGCATTGAAACGGAGATCCGCCTCGCCCGCGCGGTCAATTACCATCATTACGACAAGGGCTGGCATCCGACTTCGACGCTCGGCGTGTTCGGCGCTGCCGCCGCTGCCAGCCATCTGCTCAAACTCGACGTGGACAAAACCGCCACGGCGCTTGCGATCGCGGCGTCGCTGGCAGCGGGGTTGAAGGCGAACTTCGGCACGATGGTCAAGCCATTGCATGTCGGCCATTGCTGCCGCAACGGCCTGCTTGCCGTGCTGCTCGCGGAACGCGGCTTCAGCGCGAATCTCACGGCCCTTGAGCACAAACAGGGCTTCTTCAACGCGTTCAACGGTCCAGGCACCTACGACGCCACGCGGATTTTCGAAGACTGGTGTGCGCCGCTCGAAATCGAAAGTCCGACAATGGGCCTCAAGCAGTTTCCCTGCTGCGGCAGCACGCATCCGGCGATCGCGATGGCGCTGGCGTTGGTTCGCGAAGACGGCGTAAAGGCCGACGACATCGAAGCGATTCATATCCAGCCGCATGCCCGCCGCCTGCCGCATACGAACAATCCCGATCCGCAGACCTCGCTCAACGCGAAATTCAGCGTGCAGTACGCGGTTGCACGAGCGTTGCTGGACGGTGTGGTGCGTCTCGAGCATTTCGAAGGTGACGCACATCGCGATCCGCGCATCCGGCGTCTGCTTGCGATCACGCGCACAGACCCGCATCCCGGCATGCCGGAAGATTCGCCGCTTCAGTTCGGCGCCGAAGTAACGGTGACGATGCGCGATGGCCGCGTGCTGTCACGCCGCGTCGACGATCTGATCGGCCGTGGCGGCGATCATCCGATGTCGGGCGAAGAACTGTGGGAGAAGTTTTCCGATTGCAGCAAGCGCGCGATCGGCTCCTCGGAAGCGCTGGCGCTTTATGAAAGGCTCGAATCGCTGGAAGCTGTGACGGACGTCAGCCAGCTCGCGCGGTTGATGACCAGGCGCACGTTGCCCGGCGGCGCTGAAGCCGAGCGCGACCTGAAGGTGGTGGCGGCGCCTCGCAATACCCTCGTGGAAACGTCGTGGGTGCCGTGACGGACGCGCAGTAACGTTTGTATCGCAGCACGAAGCAGGACCGCGGGTGACATTAAAACTACGGATGGAGACAAACATGCTGAACGCTTTCTTTGCGTTTGAGATAGCAGGTGCGGTTCGTAGTGGTCGCGAATGGGTCGCGGCGCGGGAGGTGTCCCGTGAATGACGAACTGATTGCCGCGCGGATCGACCGCTTGCCGGTGTCGCGTTTTCACCGGCGTTTGTTGCTTCTCGTCAGCTTGCCGTTTTTCTTCGATATCAGCGACATCTTCACCTTTTCGTATGCTGCGCCCGCGCTCGTCAAGGAATGGGGACTCACGATGTCGAGCATTGCAATGCTGACGTCGGCGGGCTTTTTCGGCATGTTTCTCGGCGCGACGCTGGGCGGCATGCTGTCGGACAAGATCGGCCGCAAGCGCGCGTTGATCTGCTACGTCATCGCCTATTCGGTGTTTTCGCTCGCCAACGCGCTCGCACCCGACATTCCAATGCTGATGATCACGCGCGTGCTGACCGGCGTCGGCATTTCGTCGGCGACGGCGGTCGTGATGGCGTACATCGCCGAACTCTTTCCCGCAAAAACGCGCGGTACGTGGCAGAGCTGGGCGATGGTCATTGCGCTGATGGGCATTCCGATCACGAGTTGGGTCGCGCGATTGGTGGTGCCGTCCGGCCCCGATGGATGGCGCTGGATTTTCGTGTGGGGTGCGCTCGGCATCGTGTTCCTGGTTTTCACCAAGCATTTCCCGGAATCGCCGCGCTGGCTCGCGCGGCAGGGCCGCATGGAAGAAGCGGACCGCACGCTGAGCCTGATCGAAGCCGAGGTCGTGCGCACAACCGGTCCATTGCCCGAGGCGGTCGCCATTAACCGGCCGGCTGAAGTGCGCGCGCCCTGGACGTCGATGTTCAAAGGCCAGTACATTGGCCGCACGATGACGCTGTGGGCGATCTGGATCTTCCAGACGCTCGGCTTTTACGGCTTCCAGGCGTGGGTGCCGACGCTTCTCGTCCAGCACGGCATCACGATCGTTCACAGCCTCACCTACATCACGCTGATCAACATCGGCGCGGTGCCTGGCGCATTGATCGCCGTATTTCTCGCCGACCGTTTCGAACGCAAGTTCAGCATCGCGGGGGCGGCCGCGCTGATCGCCGTGTTCGGGCTGCTGTACGGGCTGAGCTTCCAGCCGGTGCTGATCGTGTCGTTCGGGTTTCTGGTCGGCATGCTGATCCAGACCTTCGCCGCGCTGTGCTATGCGTATACGCCGGAACAGTATCCGACCGATATCCGCAATACCGGCGCGGGCTTCGCGTATGGGATGGGGCGGCTGGCGAACGTCGGCAACTCGTTCATCGTCGCGGGGATCTTCATGAACTTCGGTTATGTGTGGGTCTTCGTGTATATCGCAGGCGCATGGCTCGCGACTGCCGCCGTTACGCTGCTGTTCGGCGCGCGAACGACGGGACGCCGGCTCGAATCGATCAACCCCGTGCTCGCGCAAGCGGCGGACAACCCGCTCGATGCGCCGATCCTCCGGCCGGGAGATCGTTGATGATTTCCGATTCAGCTTCAGACAAGGACGCGCGACTCATGACGACAGCCCGTTCGCTCACAGCCGGCGAAACGCCGATCGCCCGCATGCTGGCGGAATTCGCCTGGGCGCTGGAACCGTCGGCATTGCCCGATGAACTTCGGCGCAAGGCGACGCATCACATCACGGACGCAATCGGTCTCGCGTTCGCGTCTCATCATTTTCCGTTTGCCGCGCCGGCGCTGCGCGGTTTCGAAGCGGCCGGCTCGCGCGGCGATGCCACCGTGATCGGCGCTTCGCTGACGCTCGCGCCGCGCGATGCCGCGCTCGCGAACGGCTTCCTGATTCACGGCCTGGATTTCGACGACACGCATCCGCTCAGCATCGTGCATCCGACGGTCGCCTGCCTGCCGGCGGCGCTCGCCGTGGGCGAAGCGGTCGACGCGGATTGGGATACGTTGCTCGCCGCTTACGTCGCCGGCATGGAGACGGCGATCCGGATCGGCGCAGCCGTGAAGGGCGGCTTTCATCACGCGGGTTTTCACGCGACCGGAATCGTCTCTCACTTCAGCTCGACGATCGTCGCCGGAAAGCTGATGGGACTCGACGTCGCGCAACTGATCGCCGCGCAGGGCATCGCGGCCAGCACCGCGTCGGGCGTGCAGGTGTTTCTGGAGGAGGGCGCGTGGACCAAGCGCATGCATCCGGGCTGGGGTGCGCTCGCGGGCATCACTGCGGCCCATCTTGCGCAGAACGGCTTTGCCGGACCGTCACGGCCTTATGAAGGCCGTTTCGGGTTGTTCGATTCGCACTTGCAGCAGCACGCGGCCGACGTGGATAGCGGGTCGATAGGCGCCGGGCTGGGTGAACATTGGGCCATGCTCGGTACGGCGATCAAACCGTATCCCGTGTGTCATTTCATTCACGGTTGTGCGGAAGCCGCGCTGTTGCTGCAACCGGGTTTATCGAACGCCGCCGATATCGACGAAGTGATCTGCATGCTGCCCGCGCCGACCATGCCGATCGTCGCCGAACCGGCCGCGTCGAAGATCCTGCCGCGCAGCGACTATGAAGCGAAGTTCAGTACTCAGTTCGTTGTCGCGGCGTGCCTGCTGCGCGGCCGTTTTGGTCTCGCTGAACTGGAAGCCGGGAGTCTCGCGGATCCGCGGATTCTTCAACTGGCGAGCAAGGTGCGCTGCGTTGTCGATCCGGATACGGAATTCCCGAAGTATTTCTCGGGGCGTGTGACGGTTCGGCTCAACGATGGCAGCGAGCGGAGCGAATACGTGCCGGTCAATCTCGGCAGTGGCGCTCGCGTGCTCGACGAAAATGCGATTGCTGCAAAGTTTCGCGGAACCGCCGGGTTGCGTCTGTCGCCGGATAGAGTGGATGCGCTGCTCGAGGTGCTGCTCGCGCCGGGGCGGCGCAAGGTGCGATCGTTGACGCGTCTTTTGCGCGACGCGTGAGCCGACCGCCAGTCAGCGCCCGGCCTTGTGCTCAGACGCGGGCGCCTGAACGCGCCGCGGCGCTCGCGTCCGCTTCGGCGCCGAATAGCATCTGCAAACGGAGTTCGGTGGCCGCGGCGACGTGCTGATGCGCGGCGCGCTCCGCACCGTCGGCGTCGTGCTTCGCAATGCACGCGACAATCTCCTTGTTCTCCTTCAGCCCGCTTTTGATTCTCCCCGGCATGGAATAGGTCGTCGAGCCGAGCAGGCCAAGTGCGTCGATCAGCACGTTCGAGGTTTTGTACAGATACTCGTTATGTGCGGCCGCAACGATGATTTCGTGCAGCCGCCGATTCAGCGACGCTACCTCGTCAGCGCTCTTCGCGCGTTCGAGTTGCCCGATAACCTGCTGCATCGAGAGGATCTCGATCGGCGAAGCCTGTTCCGCCGCGAAGCGGGCCGCCGCGCCGACCAGCACCTTGCGCATCGCGTACAGTTCCATCACCTGTTTCGGCGACAGTTGCACGACGACGAAACCGCGGGGCGACGCGAAGCGCACGACACCCTCGGCTTCGAGCCGTTTCAGGGCTTCACGAACCGGCGTGCGGCTCACGGCGAGACGTTCGGCGATATCGGTTTCGCGCAGCCGGTCGCCGGACGCGAGATGGCGGTCGCGAATCTCCTGACGCAATTGTGCGTACACGTATTGCGCCAGCGAGCCTTGCCCGAAATCCGTTGTCAGTTCGGCGTCGCCGATCGTTGCACTGGATTTTTCACTCACAGATCTAACCTTCGATGTCATTGTGTCCGGAACGGTTTGCCGTAAGGCCCGCCATACGGCAGACGGTACGACAAGTATAGTCGGCAGCGACGGCGCTCAGCGCAGACACGCCATCAGCGCGCGTACGCTCAGAAGCCGCGGTGGCTGCGTGACCGACTTCAGCGTGTGATCCGCGCGCTCGTGACCGAGCGTGCTTTCCAGCAGGCTACGCGTCTTCTTCGTTACCGCTTCGGCGTCGACCGGGCGGCTCCAGCTTCCGGGCGGGGCGTCGCAGCGTGAGGTCACGGTGCGGCCGTCCTTCAGATGCACCGTGATCTCTACGTGCATCTTGTCCAGCGCGCCGGAAATGCCCGGGTCGGCAGACAGTGTGAAGCGATTGAGCAGCGCCTGCGCGTCTTCGGCGAAACGACGGCTGTTGGTGAACGACGCCGGGTCGACCTTACCGTCGAGCAACGCAATCGTCGCCGTGTATTGCCACGAGAATTTGCCGTCGAGTCCGGTTTCCGGAAACGGCCTGTCGATGTACGGCATTGCCGGCGCATGCAATTCGATTCGCGTTATGTCGTCTGCGTGGAATGTGGCGGACACATCGATTTGTGCGCGGACGTCGAGCGCGGCTGCGATGCCGAAATGTGTCGCGAATTGCGACGGGAACAGCTTCCACGACGGACCCGGCACCAGCGCACGGCCCACGCCGAGCGGCGCCAGCAGCGGTTCAGTTGTGAAACGTTCGCCGAAGTAGGCATGGCCCCAGCCGCGCGGGCCGCCGAGCGCGTCGGGGTTCGCGGTAAAACCGCGACGCGCGAGTAGCGCGGCTTCGAGACCATGTGCGGCGGCGTCGCCGCAATGCAGCGCTTTCGTTTGTGAGCCGATGTTGGCCATCACTCCGCTACTGCGCGACGCAGCGATGCAAAGCGCCGTCGTCGCGGACAACGTGTCGAGCCCGAGCAGATCGGCGCATGCGAGCGCGGTCGCCAACGGCCCGACAACGCCCGGCGGATGCAGGCTCAACTGGGCCGGCTCGATCTGCGCCGAGGATAACCGCAGCCGCCCCTGCGCTTCGATACCTTTCGCGAACGCGCGCAGCAGCGCCTCGCCCTGTGGTTCACCTGACGTATGTTCCCGTTGCTCGGCCAGTGCGAGTAGCGCCGGAAGCAGCGGCGACACCGCATGATTGGGTGGATTCCACATCGGTTCGTAATCGAGCACGTGCATCGACATGCCGTTGATGCGCGCAGCGATTGGCGGTGGCGCGCTAAACCCGTGGCCAATGACGGTGGCCGGCCCGTTGCATTCGGATTGTTCTTGCGACAACTGCGCCACGTGCGTCGGTCCCGGCTCCGACGCGCCGGCCGCGGCCACTGCGACGCCGTCCATCAGCAGCAACTGGCAGCGCTCGATTAACGCCGGATCGTCCGCAGACCAGCCGAGGATGAGTTCCGTGAATTCGCGCGCAAGATTGGTCATGACGTCACGCCTCCATAAGTCCTGATGTCGCTGCGGCTGACGAGGCGGCACCAACTGTCGCGACACCCCGGTGGTGGCTAAAAGCGCTGGCGTTATACAGTTTTTTATATTGAGTACGAGTGTATACCAATGTACTCTAGCGCGTAAAACGGTTTTCGGATCCGGGTTTTCGGCGCGCGGAGTTCTTTCCGCGGCTTTCCGCGGCGGCGCCGTCCTGACATGCAATGGAGAATTGATTTGAAAGCGATACGCATCGTTAACTATGGCGGCCCGGAAGTCCTGTTGCGGCAGGACTTCCCCATTCCTGCGCCCGGTCCCGCTGATGTGCTGATCAAGGTGGCCTTCGCCGGCATCAACTTCATGGATGTTCACACACGCCAGGGCAAGTACGCGAAGTCCACGACCTATCCGGTACGTTTGCCGGTCACGCTTGGCATGGAAGGAGCAGGTGAAGTCGTAGCGGTCGGTCGGGAGGTGACGTCGTTCGTGCCGGACGATCGGGTCGCGTGGTGTATTGCATGGGGCAGTTATGCCGAGTTCGCGGTCGTGCCGGCGGCCCGCGTCGCGAGAATCCCGGATGCAGTCGGCTTCGATCTCGCAGCCGCCGCGATCTTCCAGGGATCGACGGCGCACTACCTCTGCCACGACGTCGGTCAACTTGCGTCGGAACGCACCTGCCTGATTCACGCGGCGTCCGGCAGCATTGGCCAGTTGCTCGTCCAGATGGGCAAGCGCGCGGGAGCGACGATTTTCGCCACGGCGAGTTCGGAGCAGAAAGCCGAGGTCGTGCGTCGGCTTGGCGCTGACCATGTGGTGCTCTACGACAACGGGCGCTTTGCCGATGCCGTACGTGAAGCAACCGGCGGAAAGGGCGTTGACGTGGTCTTCGATCCGGTGGGAAAGGTGACGCTACGCGACAGTTTTCGGGCGACGCGAACGCGTGGGCTCGTCGTGAACTACGGGTCTGTGTCCGGTTCGCTGAACGACCTCGATCCGATCGAACTAGGCGAATCCGGTTCGCTGTATCTGACGCGGCCGCGGCTGGCGGATCATCTTGCCGATGCGCAATCCGTCCAGCGCCGTGCCGACGATGTGTTCACGGCTCTGCTCGACGGCTCGCTATCGGTTTCGATCCAAGGTTCTTACTCGCTCGATAACGTCGAAGACGCGCACGCGGCCCTCGAGGAGCGGCGTCAGATCGGAAAGGCCGTGCTCGATCTGGGGAAGCCGTTAAAGAAGGACTATGTGTTGCCTTCAGACAGCGCATAGCGAGAAGCAGGAAACGCCACCCGGATCAATCCGCCAGCATTTCGTCATCCCCACTATCTCCGTTACAGAGTGCCGCGACGCGCACACGGTTACGGCCTTCGCGCTTCGAGCGGTAGAGCGCCTCATCGGCGCGTTGCAGGATTGTGTCGAGCGTGTCGTCGGCGAGGCTGCCGGTAGCGATGCCGACGCTCAGTGTCGGCTGGACCGCAAGCGCAACGAGCGCGCCAGTCGCATTCGCGAACGCGACGCGGATCCGTTCGGCGAGCGCAAGGGCTTCGTCGCCGCCGGTGTGCGGCAGCATCGCGACGAATTCGTCGCCGCCATAGCGCGCAAGCGTGTCGCCGGTGCGCAGGTCGTCGCGCGCGGTGGTCGCGAATAGCCGCAGCACATCGTCGCCCATCGTATGGCCATGTGTGTCGTTGATTGCCTTGAAGTGGTCGAGATCGATCACGATGAGCGACACGAGGCCCAACATCGTGTCGTCGTGTCGCGCCATGCCGCGAGCGGCTGCCACCCGCTCATACGACAGGCGCAGGCCGCCGCGATTCAACGCACCCGTCAAGGGATCGCGCTGCGCATGGTCGAACAGCAACTGGTGGCTGCGTTCGGCGGCCATCAGCAGCAACGTGAAGCCGCGCAGCGTGATGAACACCTCGCCAGTCGCAGCCATCCACTGGTAGATCGGCGTGGGGGAAGAAAACAGGGTCGTGCCGCCGATCGCACCCCGTGTGGCCATCGCTGCACGCACCGAAAACAGCAAGGCGGTCGCACCGAAGCATCCGGCGAGCAGCCACGCGGACTTGAGCCGATGCCGCCGTGCCAGCCGCACTCCTTCGACGACGATCGCCGCGTCGAATAGCGCGAAGAGCACGGATTCGAATGCGATACGCTCGCGGAAGTCGCCCGGCGCGGACCAGAACGTGAAGAGCAGCACCTGCGACGCAGCAATGCACACTATCAGCCACCAGGGCAGTGGCGGTCGCTGCGCGAAGGCACGCACGGACACGAGCAGCAACAGAAACGCGGCTACCGTCACCACGTTCGCCAATTGCACGGTCACGAAATCAGGCGCCATGCCGCGCAGCGCGACGCCGAGCGTTCCCAATCCCAGCAGCACATTGCTGAGGCCCCACCATGCCGGCCAGCGCTCAAACCGTTGTGTACCGTAGGCGACCAGCTGCAGCGCGCCGAGTACGAGACAGGCGACTGCAGTGACAACGTAAAGTGTCCGGATATCGAGAATCACCTTGCTACCCCAGGTAACGGAAATGCGCCGGTAGCGCCGGCTACAGCGGCGTTACGCTCCGCGATGCTAGCAGCAATCCTCAGATGTTACGCATGCAATGCAGTTGCTCATTGCCCGGCCGCAAGTCGATAACGGCGCTCCAAGGCTAAGGCGCGCCGACGCGCGCCTGTTTGCCCAACACTTCGTCGCATATGGCGAGCCACGCACGCGCGGCGTGTGACATGTAGCGATCCGGGGACCAGATGTGCGTGAGCGTCCAGTCGAGCGCGGGCTCCGTTACCCGCGCGATCGCGAGATTGCCGACGTCGAGGCGCGCCAGAAACGGTTCGGGCAGGAAGGTGGTGCCGAGCCCCGCTGCCGCCATCGCCGCAAGAAAGTCCCAGTGTCCGCTTCTGGCCACCACGTGCGGCTCGATGCCGGCCTCCTGAAATGCCGCGTGAAGGCGCCGGGTCAACGCAAATCCGTCGTCCAGCAGGATCAGCGGCTGATCCTTCAGCGCGGCGAGCTTCACGGTGCGGCGTCCCGCCCACGGCACCTCGCGCGGTCCCACGGCCCAGATCGTGCAGCGCGCAATCACGCGGGTCGCGAGCTGCTCCTGGCTGCTTCCCGGCAATAGCACGGTTGCGCCTACTTCCAGTTCACCCGCGATCACTTTCTGTTCGAGCAACTGCCCGCCGTGTTCGGCGAGCCGCAGTTCGAGCTTCGGGTAGCGTTGCTGAAAGGCCCTGACGGCGGCCGGGAAGAACAGGTTGCCCATTGGCGGCATGCCCACGGTGAGCTGGCCGCGACCGAGCTGCGCAACGTCGGCGACCTCTGTTTGCAGTTCGCGAATCACGGAGAGTGCCTGCAAGCCGCGCTCGTAGACCACACGCCCCACATCGGTGAGCTGCACCTGCCTGCCGTCTCGGATCAGAAGCGGTTGACCGACTTCGTCTTCGAGCTGCCGCACCATCTTGCTGATTGTCGACTGGGTGACAAAGACAGCGGCCGCCGCCTGGGTGAAGCTGCCCAGCTGGACGGTTTCCACAAAGTAGCGCAATGCGCGGATATCGATCGGCATGTCCGTACCACGAGGTCATGAAAAAAACGACTGGAATTCATGACATTAAATCACGTTATGCATCGATGAATCTTCATTAAACTTGATGACATATAGAGCCGGATAGGCGTCATTCATCGAACGGAATGGCGTCGTGTCGGCATAAAGTCCCGTATCAAAGGAGGCGGAAGTGTTTGAGGAGCGGATTCGCCTGTCGCAGCTTCGCGACAGGATTGTGACGGCAGAGGAGGCCGCATCGCTGATTCACGACGGCATGACCGTCGGCATGAGCGGCTTTGGTGCCGCCGGCGACTGCAAGGCAGTCCCTCTCGCGCTGGCTGCGCGCGCCCGCGAGCAGTCGTTACGGATCACGCTGATGACAGGCGCATCGGTGGGATACGAGGTCGACGGGGTGCTCGCCGATGCGGGTGCAATTTCCCGGCGCATGCCTTTTCAGTCGGACAAATCCCTGCGCAACCAGATCAACGCCGGCGAGGCGATGTTCATGGACCTCCACCTGTCGGAGATGGCGGAGCAACTGCGAGACGGATTCCTCGGACCCGTCGACGTCGCCGTGATCGAAGCCGTGGCGGTTGGCGAGGCCGGTATCGTGCCGACCATGTCGGTCGGCAATTCGGCGGTGTTCGCCGCGCTCGCGAAGCAGGTTATCGTCGAGATCAACCTGGATATGCCGCTCGAGCTCGAAGGGCTGCACGACGTCTATCTGCCGCTGTCACGTCCCGCCCGGGAGCCTATCCCGCTCACGAACGCGGCGCAAAGAATCGGCCTTCCGTATATTCCTCTGGACCCCAGAAAGATTGCTGCGATCGTCGTCACGCGCAAGGGCGACAGCCCCAACAAGGTTCTGCCGCCGGATGCCGACACCACGCAGATTGCCGGGCATCTGAGCAGCTTTTTCTCGCACGAGGTTCGCGCGGGTCGGCTGGGTTCCTCGTTGCAGCCGCTTCAGGCCGGCGTCGGCTCGATCGCGAACGCGGTATTGCATGGGCTCGTCGATTCAGGTTTTAGCGGCCTGCGCATGTATTCAGAGGTGCTTCAGGACGGAGCAATCGAGTTGCTCGACGCCGGGTGTGTCGACTTCGCGTGTGCGTCTGCGATCATGCTGTCGAGTGAATATCAGACACGCTTTTTCGAGGGGCTGGCGCGCTACCGGTCACGCGTCCTGCTGCGGCCGCAGGAGATCAGCAATCATCCGGAAGTCATTCGCCGGCTGGGCGTCATTGCGGTGAACACCGCGCTCGAATGCGATATCTATGGCAACGTGAACTCGACGCATGTTGGCGGCACGCACATGATGAACGGCATTGGGGGCTCCGGCGACTTTGCACGCAATGCGTACCTCTCTGTGTTCGTGACGAAATCGCTGGCGAAGAATGGCGATATTTCGAGCATCGTGCCGATGGTGTCGCACGTCGACCATATCGGACAGGATGTCGACGTGATCGTCACCGAGCACGGCTTGGCCGACTTGCGCGGACTGGCGCCGCGCGAACGCGCGCAGCAGATCATCATGCATTGCGCGGACCCGCTGTACCGCGACGCGCTGCGCGATTACGTGGTAAAGGCGGGTGCGCGCGGCGGACAGACGCCCCATCTGATCGAAGAAGCACTCGCGTGGCACGCGCATTATCGTGAGCGCCACAGCATGCGAGATATTCAGACGTCGCCTCCGGCTTCGCCGCGCATCCCCGAGCCTGCCTGACAGCGAGCGGCGGAGCCGGGTTCTACTGCTTCCGGCATGGCGCAGAACATCGTGCAGTTGGTGCTCGGTGTTCTTGCATACGTGGCGGCTGCCCATAGCGACCTTGCGCCCCGCCATCCCGACGACGCGGCGCCTGCCGCGCATCGGGCGCGCTACGAATACCTCGCGCTCATCTTGAAAGGCTGGAGCACCGAACTTTCGATCGACGTGACGAGCCTCGGCGTGCAGGCTCATGCCGCACGGGCTTCATCGAGGAAACGGGCGCCGTGCAGTTCTGCCGCGACGCGCGCATCCTGCCGATTTACTAGAGCATAACGGCCGTTAGGCTAACGATCTGGTCGGCCGCAATACGCTGCACGACGGCGGGACGGCCGCGCAAGCGCTCATGCCGAGCGGCCGGCAGATGGCGCGCGCAATGCTGTGGCGTCGGCGCGGCCGATGCAGACCGATCCGAAGTTCCACGGCGCGTAGCGCGCGACAGCGCGGTTTTGCGCGGAACATGTGCTGTCGCAGGCGGCGGCGCTCGAAGCGGCGATCGTCAGCGTGGAGAGTGCAAAGGGCGTGTCGGCGCTGTCAGAAGATCGGTCCTGGTGCGGTGAGCGTGTCTGGGACGTTGTGTAATTGAGGAGGATGTGAGTGAAAATTCTTGTGCCAGTCAAAAGAGTAGTCGATTACAACGTGAAAGTCCGGGTGAAGTCGGACGGCACGGGCGTCGACATCGCGAACGTGAAGATGTCGATGAATCCGTTCGATGAAATCGCGGTTGAAGAAGCGGTGCGGTTGAAGGAAGCGGGTGTGGCGACCGAAGTGATCGCCGTGTCGGCGGGCGTCACGCAGTCGCAGGAAACGCTGCGCACGGCGCTGGCGATCGGCGCGGATCGCGCGATCCTGGTCGAGTCTTCCGAAGAACTGCAACCGCTGGCCGTGGCCAAACTGCTGAAGGCGCTGGTGGACAGGGAAGAGCCTTCGCTGGTCATTCTCGGCAAGCAGGCTATCGACGACGATTCGAACCAGACCGGTCAGATGCTGGCTGCTTTGGCCGGGTTGCCGCAGGCGACGTTCGCCTCGAAGGTTGTCGTGGCTGACGGCAAGGCGACGGTTTCGCGTGAAGTGGACGGCGGCGCTGAAACGCTGTCGCTGACGCTGCCCGCAGTGATCACGACCGACCTGCGCCTGAACGAGCCGCGCTACGTGACGCTGCCGAACATCATGAAGGCGAAGAAAAAGCCGCTGGAAACGATCAGGCCGGAAGATCTCGGCGTTGACGTCACGCCGCGCCTGAAGACGCTGAAGGTTGTCGAGCCGCCCAGGCGCTCCGCTGGTGTGAAGGTGCCGGATGTGAAGACGCTGGTCGAGAAGCTGAAGACCGAAGCCAAGGTGCTTTAAGTAAAACGCGGAGACGGACGAAATGACGAATCTGGTAATAGCAGAACACGACAACGCGTCGATCAAGGCCGCGACGCTGAATACGATCGCAGCGGCACAGAAGATTGGCGGTGACATTCACGTGCTGGTGGCCGGTCACAACGCACAAGCCGCAGCAGATGCCGCAGCGAAGATTGCCGGCGTGACCAAAGTGCTGCTGGCCGACGCGCCGCAACTCGAAGCGGGCCTCGCGGAAAACGTCGAAGCGACAGTGCTGAACATCGCAAAGGACTACACGCACATCCTCGCCCCGGCGACGGCGTACGGCAAGAACATCGCCCCGCGCATCGCCGCGAAGCTCGATGTTGCGCAGATCAGCGATATCACGGCGGTGGATAGCGCCGATACGTTTGAACGCCCGATCTACGCGGGCAATGCGATCGCAACGGTGCAATCTCAAGACCCGATCAAGGTCATCACGGTGCGCTCCACCGGCTTCGACGCAGTCGCGGCCGAAGGCGGCAGCGCATCGGTGGAGAAAATCGAAGCGGCAGCGGACAGCGGTATCTCGCAGTTCGTCAGCCGTGAAGTGACGAAGCTGGATCGTCCGGAACTGACGTCGGCGAAGATCATCGTCTCGGGTGGCCGCGGTCTGGGCAACGGCGAGAACTACACGAAGGTTCTCGAACCGCTGGCCGACAAGCTGAACGCGGCGCTGGGCGCATCGCGTGCCGCCGTCGATGCGGGCTTCGTGCCGAACGACTATCAGGTGGGACAAACCGGCAAGATCGTCGCACCGCAACTGTATGTGGCGATCGGCATCTCGGGTGCGATCCAGCATCTGGCCGGCATGAAAGACAGCAAAGTGATCGTCGCAATCAACAAGGACGCGGAAGCGCCGATTTTCAGCGTCGCCGATTATGGTCTGGTGGGCGATCTGTTTGCGCAGGTTCCTGAACTGGTACGCGAGTTGAACTGAGACGGATGACAGCCGTGGCAGCGATGGTGAGAGTGGCCACAGGCGACCCGCACCTCGCCTGTGGCCTACGGGGCAGACGGCGGTCGAACCCGTCGTCGCAAACTGCATGCAAAAAGTCTGATTGCAAATGTCTTGTGCGAGCGGATGGTGATTGGCCGGACTGAGCCGCGCTTATGCAGATTGAACTAGGCTCTGTCTACCGCACAGAAGACATTTTCGAGCCACAGCAAATCCAATGCCGGCTTTCAAAAATAAAATACCCCCCCGGCACAGCCGGCGGCTTGAGCCGGTGAGCACCTCAAATGCGGCTATAAAATGACGAACCGCCGTTGGCCGCTGACTCAGTAAAGAGCCTTATCTGGGCCGTGCCGCGCGTCTTTATCCTCCTGATTCCGGACGTATAGGCCCGGACTATCCACCTATCCGACTCGACCATAGAGACAAAATAGCCTCGGGCCTCTAAATACAGTAAGACTGGTTATGCAACAATTGTGGCCAGGATACTCGAATAGATACGGTATAACGCTCTCGTAAGGTGAGACTATGTCCGATTGGCCCAGCAAAGCGCGCGAGTTCGTGGACGGCATTGCGATCAGCGTCGCCATCGTCGGGCGCGATGAGCGTGGCGAACTTGTCGTCACCGCTTGCAATAACCACTTCTTGCAAATGACGGGCGGAGAGCGTGCGGATAATCAGGCATTTCCCATCCCGTTCGATACGCTAATTCCGGACCACGTGCGGCTTGAGTTCCGCGAGAAACTCCAGCAGTGCTTTGCGTCCGAAGGAGCGCAGGAGTTGGAGCAGGCTTACGACTTCCGTAAAGACACTCAGTCGTGGCGCCTCTCGCTCAAACCGATCAGGCACGCGAACGGCGGCGCGAACGTGGTCGAAATTCTCGTGACGGGCTTCGACATTGCGCCGAAGATGCATCTGACGCACGAACGGGAAGTCAACGCGTCGCGTTATCGCGCGGTGGTCGACTCGGCTTACGACGCGATTGTCGCCATCGATCAGCAGCACAACATCACACTGTTCAATCGCGCGGCAGAGAATCTGTTCGGCTATACGTCGGCCGAAGTGCTGGGGCGGCCGATCGAAACCCTGTTGCCGGAAAAGTTTCGCGCACATCATTCTCGGCACGTGCGGCAGTTCGCGGACTCACCGCTGACGAGCCTGCGGCAGTCGACGGCGCCGCGCATGGACGAGAGCAACAGTGTGTATGGGCAGCATCGCGACGGTTCGATCATTCCGGTTGAAATCGCGATTTCTAAAATCGACGTGGACGGTGTGACCGAGTTCACGGCGGTTGTCCGCGACATTACCGATCGCGCCCGGCAGATGGAGTTGCTGAAGAAGCAGGCCGTGACCGACGCGCTGACAGGCCTGCCGAATCGCCGCGAGTTTCTGGAATTCGTCGATAAAGTACTCGGCACCGACGATGTTCTGTCCGTGTTCATTCTGGACATTGATTTCTTCAAGAAGATCAACGACAGCTATGGCCATGATATCGGCGACGAGGTTCTGCGTGTGCTCGCAAAGGTCGGTATGTCGATTACGCACGAATCCAATCTGTTCGCCCGCTGGGGAGGCGAGGAGTTTGTCGCGGCACTGCCCGGCGCAGATGCCGATCTTGTGCGTAGGTTCGCGGAGGAACTGCGCCAGCGTATTGAACAGCAGGATTTCGAGCATGCGTGGCATCTGAAGCCGATTCCGTTTACCGTTAGCATCGGCGTGGTCACGCGCGCGGAAGGCGAGCGCGACGTAGATGCGTTGATGAAACGCGCGGATAGGGCGCTCTACAGGGCGAAGAAGTTGGGCCGTAATCGTGTTGAGGTGGGATAGGAGGTGGGTGTGGGATGCGGTGTGGCTAGCCGGGGGCTTCTAATCGGGGTCTCATTCGCACATGGACGTTCGGGCGTTAGTTCCGCTCTGGCAGCTGACAGCCGTCT
The DNA here is from genome assembly GCF_902459535.1 of Paraburkholderia dioscoreae. Lineage (NCBI taxonomy): Bacteria > Pseudomonadati > Pseudomonadota > Betaproteobacteria > Burkholderiales > Burkholderiaceae > Paraburkholderia > Paraburkholderia dioscoreae. The sequence continues at coordinate 3,287,517 of NZ_LR699554.1, read as the reverse complement.
GCCCCGGTTACTGGGGCTTCGTCGGCCTGAGCCGACAATCGCATGTTGATGTCGGCGTACCCGCTCACTCCAGCACTGCGGTCTTCGAGAGCGGCAATCGTGAACGGCTGCTGTGATATCGGCGAATGCGTACTTTCGGCCCGGAAGGAACCGTCAACTCTATCGATAGCGAACGGTCGCCGCCCCGACAACGGCTCGGCTCGTTGATCCCGCGTACGGACCTACTATGTCGCATCGATGTCGCGTTCAACTCAAATAGTGCTCATGCACGGGATGCCTCATCCTGTCCATCGGCGGCCATATCCGCAGCAGCCTGAATTCGCTTTCCCATCTCGAATGCACGAATTTCGTAGCCAAGCTCCCCGTACAAATCGACCGCCTGTTCGTTAAAGGCCCAAACGGCCAGCCTGACGTCGGTGGCACCGCGTTTCCGCGCCCACTCTTCTGCGAGTTTCATTAGTGTGCTGCCGATTCCGCATCCCCGCAGTTGTTCGGAAACAGCGACCGAGCCGATGCGGCCAACGGCCATCGGCTGCAATAACGGGCTTATCGGCTGCACCACCTGAACGGTGATAAAGCCGATCGCCTTGCTACCAAGCTCGGCAAGAAACGTAGCTCGATCTTCTTCCTGAAGGCTGGAGAGCCAGTGCGGTTTGTCCCGAGCCATCACAGTTGTGGCATCGGCATAGATATCGGGGCGTGCCAAGTGGTGAATCGCGTTCAAGATTTGACCCAGCTCGCAAATTTTTAAAATGTCGTCGATAGTTGCGCGGCGATAGCTTATCGAGTCGGTCATCTTCAGCTCTTGATGGTGGAGCGATAAAAAAAGGCGCCTTAAGCGCCTTGGTCGTTTGCACATGGAATGGACCGTGAGGTCGAATTCCTTGCTATGGACGTAACGAACCACGGCGCAACGGACAGCGACCGTGATGATGGTGGTGAGCCTTGCTCGGGACGTTACGAAGTTCCATGCTGTCAATATTGACACAAAAACAATTTCTGCGTGAGCACATCATTTTTTTGAGTGGTGGCTGTGTTTAACCCGCCATATCGGCCAGCAACGCCCATCGCTCGTGGTCTCGCCATTTGCCATTTATGCGGAGATAGCTTGGCGAAAGGCCTTCCTGTCTAAAACCCAACCGACGCACAAGTGCAATCGATGCTGTATTTCCTGGTTGAATGTTTGCCTCCAGCCGATGCAATCCAAGTTCGCTGAAGGCATAGCCAACAGCCGCCCGCAGTGCCTCGGTCATCAACCCGGACCGGGCGAAGTTCACCATCCCGTAATACCCGAGATATGCACTCTGGAAAGCGCCTGCGACTATCTCGCTAATATTTACTACGCCGACGATTCTATTCGTTGCTACGTCACGCGCAACGAGACTGACGTTCGGTCCGGTGAGTCCACGCGCAAACCAGTTATCGAATCCCGTTTGATCGGTAAATGATGTGACCCAAGGCAAATGGTAGTCCTGACTTGCCAAGTTCGCGGCGATCAACTCGGCGGCGTCGACGCGGATCACGCGGCGTATCTGAATGACACTCATGAGGCTCCATCTGATAAACGGATGCGGGCCTGGATTGTCGCCGATTCGGCAGCGCCGGATCAAGGTCCGGTTGGCCGAGCTCTGCTTTATTCAAAAAGCATGAGTTTCCCGGATTTCGCGGGAATCGCAGTGGACTGGGCACGACCCGGAGCGGTCCTTCAATGTCCTTGATAGCGGCCCTTCATCCGTCTCGTGATGCTCCACGCGGGCCACCGCTGTTGTCCCTGCGGCTAGTTATCGGCCGCTTTTCTGCTCGTTCTGTGAACAGAACAAACTTTCTCCACATCAAGTGACGGCGTCACGCGGTAAGCAATTATCTCCGTGTTGGCTTCTCCTTCGTCCCAGAGAACGGCGTAAGAGCGGCTTCGCCACGTTTCGAAGTAGACGAACGATCTGCCGCAGTACCCGGCTTCTTGAGATAAATCATCGAGAATCGAGTTGCTCATCAAGCGGTAGCCATCGGCAGCGCGGGTGAGATAGGTATCGCGTACGCAAGAGGCCGTTCCCACACGCCGCGAGATTCTGACGATAGGCTGGGATCTGCCGGGTATCGCTATTTCTGTCGAATAACCCGTCGTATCGGCGTATTGAGTCAGCTCAGTTCGGATGGCGTCGGCCGAAGCCGGTGCAGCTTGTTCCCAGTACCGAGCAGCCCGGGTCTGGTCTCCTGTGCAGTTGTCGAAACATAATTCTTGCGAGCCTAGGTTCGAGATATCGACATGCGGATGCTGCCGTTGTAACCGGGACAATTGTTTTTCGAAGTGCGCGCATGGTGTTTGTGCTTCGACTGCGGAGGGGTAAATGCTGAGGCACGCCAGGCAAGCTGCAAGAATAAGGGCAATCGGGTGTTTACGCATTTGCGGAACAATTCCTTTGAACGTCCAGTTTCGTCGCTTCAACCTGCCTCTGGTTTGCGACTTAATCTCGCTCGAACAGCCCTATGATCCAGGCGCAAAGGTGCGCCGGCGGCCGATCGCCACGAGTTCTGCCGATTATCGTGATCGCGTCGATTGTCGACGGTCTTGCAACTGCTGTCGACTGTCCCCTTGTGGCCGCTGCGGGACTCATGCGTCTTGCATCGGAACGTCCGCAGGCGGCCAATCAGTTCGGATGGCGCACGTAGTAGATGTCCCATTCTGCTTCGTCAGTCTGTATGAAGCCATGCCGCTGGTAAAAGCGATTCGAATCACTGCCGCGCAAGGCACCAAGGCGGACTGGCATGCGCTGCGCGTCGGCACGCTTAAGGACATCGCGCAAAACGGCTGCGCCAATGCGTCTGCCCTGGTGCTCGGGCAGGATATATAGATGGTCGAGAAGCCAATGATCTTGCTGCGGGCGGACCAAGATAAAGCCTGCCTGAATACCATCGACCTCGATAAAGCAGCACAGAGCGGGATCAAATGATGCCAAAAACCGCTCGCGAGCGCAGCATTGGCCCGGTCGTTTGACGATGCTTCGGCAAGACATCCTCCAACGCGGATCCAGAGCCACCTAGTTAGTGGCCGACAGCAATCAATCCCTCCGGGTTCGAAATCAGTCGAAATTGTCAGCGATCTTCGGGTTCGTACCGAACGGCCGAAAGTGGCCGGGAGCACGCATTCCCCCCGCCAACCGCAAAACCGCCGCTGATCAGTCCAACGTCCGCTCCAGAAAGCGCTCGCTGAGCTGATGCTACCGGCCAGGAACCGTCACTCGCCGTCTGTTCGCCGACCCCGCACGGGAACGCCCGGTGCGCCAGTGCCCGCCTCGCTTCCTGGCCTGCGGCCCCGCAAAGCGAAAGCCATTCTTCACCCGCGCGGCCAGAAAAGAGGCAGCTCTGTACGTCCGGTCGGCTATCATGCCTATCTTCTCCGAAGTAGCCCCTTATGATTTCCATCCGTAATGTCACGCTGCGCCGTGGCGTCAATGTCGTACTCGACCGCGCCTCCGTCACCTTCACCCCCGGCGAAAAGATTGGCCTCGTCGGCCGCAATGGCGCCGGCAAATCGTCCTTCTTCGGCCTTCTCAACGGCACGCTGCACGAAGACGGCGGCGAGTTCTCGATTCCCGCTGCATGGAAGATGGGCCAGGTCGCGCAGGAGATGCCGGAGACCGAGCAGAGTGCGACCGACTTCGTCATCGAGGGTGACACCGTACTGCTGGCCGCGCAGGCGGAAGTAGCCGCCGCTGAGGCCAGCGACGACGGCATGCGCATGGCGCACGCCTACATGGCCCTGCATGACGCCGGTGCGCATGATGCCCCCGCGCGTGCCCAGGCGCTGATCCTGGGCCTTGGCTTCAGTGCAGCGCAGCTTAGCCAGCCGGTCAACAGTTTCTCCGGCGGCTGGCGCATGCGACTGCAGCTGGCGCGCGCGCTCATGTGCCCATCCGACTTGCTGTTGCTCGACGAGCCGACCAATCACCTCGACCTCGACGCGCTGGTCTGGCTGGAAGCGTGGCTTAAGCGCTATCAAGGAACCTTGGTAGTGATCAGCCACGACCGCGAATTTCTCGACGCGGTAACGCAGGTGACGGTACACGTCGACAACGCCAAACTCGTGCGTTACGGCGGCAACTACAGCAAGTTCGAAGAGATGCGCGCTGAGCAACTGGTGTTGCAACAAGCCGCGATGGCAAGGCAAGCGGACAAGATCGCCCACCTGCAGAAATTCATCGACCGTTTCAAGGCCAAGGCCTCGAAGGCGAAGCAGGCGCAGAGCCGGGTCAAGGCGCTCGAACGCATGGAGAAGATCGCACCAGTGCTTGCCGACGCGGAGTTCACCTTCGAGTTCAAGGAGCCGCTCAATGTCCCGAACCCGCTGTTGTCGATGCTGGACGCGAGCTTCGGCTACCCGGCGCCGACCGACGCGCCGCCGGGCACGCCGCCGACGGTCATCGTGCGGGGCATCAACCGGTCCGTGCTGGCCGGGCAGCGCATCGGCATTCTCGGTGCCAACGGCCAGGGCAAGTCCACTTTGGTGAAAACAGTGGCGCACGAGCTGGCGCCGATTACCGGCGAAATCAGCGAAGGCAAAGGCCTGAACATCGGCTACTTCGCGCAGCAGGAACTCGACGTGCTGCGTCCTCTCGACACGCCGCTGGAACACATGATCCGCCTTGCCAGGGACACGCCGGCGCACATGCGTGCGCCCGGCCAGAGTGGCACCGAACAATCGCTTCGCACCTTCCTCGGCACCTTCAGTTTCAGCGGCGACATGGTCCATCAGGCAGTCGGCACGATGAGCGGCGGCGAAAAGGCGCGGCTCGTGTTGTGCATGATCGTGTGGCAGCGCCCCAACCTCCTGCTGCTCGACGAGCCGACCAACCACCTCGACCTGGCCACTCGCGAAGCGCTAGGCATGGCACTCAATGAATTCGAGGGCACAGTGCTGCTGGTCAGTCACGACCGGTCCCTCCTGCGCGCGGTATGTGACGAGTTCTGGCTCGTCACCAAGGGTGGCGTCGAGCCCTTCGACGGCGATCTGGACGATTACCAGGAGTTCCTGCGCGACGAAGCCCGTCGCATGCGCGAGCAGGCTGCGGGGGAGCAGAAGGTCATCGCCTGAGCTAACTATTGCCCCTTCCAGTTTGGAAGCCACCAGGGCGCTTGCATCGAGTCGAAGGGGGACTTAGGCCGAACGCGAGCCCCTATCCGCCGATGCCTCCGAGATCCTCGCCAGTAAGCTCGACCCGCTCACCGGTGGACGGAACCGCCTTGCGCTCCGCCGCTGCCGAAAGTCTTGGTTTGCCAAGCTGGAAAGCGAGCAACAATTGCTTGGGGCTGTCGTTTGCGGCCCCGAGGTATTGGCAAACCACGTCAGATTTAAGCTCGTAGCCGCAGTATCCCCACCCGAAGCCGTACGCGGAGAACCACAGTGCTGACTCGTCGGCGAGGACCGGAGTCGTAAGCTGTACGTGTGCGTGTTCCATACCGTTCACCCTTTGGACTGGTGGCTAGCGAATCTGATTGTCGCATGGCAATCATGTCAGGCGTGTCAGGTGATCGATCCGGAATCCGCCGTGACACTAAGCACGGCTTGAATGGTCAATCGCCTGTCCATAGCGCGCCGACACGATGCGATATTGTTCTTTGCCGGTGTACATGCGTTCGTCCGCAACGGCATGTAACTGAATCTGGGTCAATCCGTCGTCGGGATAGACTGACGCACCGATGCTCGCGCTGGCATGGTACGGGCCGTCCGCGAGCATGATCGGAGCGTCGAGCGATTTGCGCAGCGCATCGCCCACGGCCTCGGCATCAGGCAGGTTACTGACACCGTCCAGGATCACGGTGAACTCGTCCCCACCGGTGCGCGCAAGCGTATCAATGCCGCGCAAGACGCTACGGAACCGTTCGCTGACCGCCTTCAACACGTTGTCCCCGGCCTGATGACCTAGCGTGTCGTTCACCAGCTTGAAGCGGTTCAGGTCAATCACCAGAAAGCCGAATCCAGAGCCGTCGCGGGAAGCTCGGGCGACGGCCTGGTCGAAGCGTTCCGCATAGAGGCGGCGGTTCGGCAGACCTGTGAGTTCGTCGTGAGCGGCGAGATGTGTAGCTTGCGTCACCCGCTCTTCCAGCAGCACGAGAACGACAAATGAAACGAGTTGTTGGAATTGTCCAACTATCGGATTCCGGCGGCGGAAATCAGGTTGATATTGGTCGGGCTGTGGATGGGGAACATGCCGGCAGGAGCCGCTTTCTCATGCAAGTGGCCGACGACGGACACAGAACCGCGAACTGCCTGCAAGACCGCATTTCGTCTGGCACCTCGTCGCGATGTACATGCTCATAGCCGGCTCGTTCAAACATATGTTCCGCAGTCGTTGTCAGCAACCAGACTTCGTGTTGGCGGAGTGAGCGCGCGCTAGCTTCGAGTCGCGCGACCAGTTCTCTCGCGATGCCTCTACCGCGCAGTTCCGACGTGACGGCGAGCGATCGCAAGAGCACGCTTGAACCGAGTTGCTCGAGTCCACCGCTACCGACAATCGTTCCGTTTGCATCTTCGGCAACCAGGAATCCTTCGATGAGTCCGCTCGAAACATCCTCTACCGGTAAACCATTCGCGTCCAGGAGCTTCCGGATCTCGCCCAGGTCGGCGGCTTCTGCTTTTCTTATTTGCATGGCTGCATGCTCACTCGAAATTGACTTGATGCTCGCCGAGCGTCTTCCCGGAAGCAAGGCGAATGGCGAGGATAAACGCAACAGCCGAAACGAGCGACACCGCCAGCACGGTCCATTCGACAGGGACATAGTTGTTGCCTGCCGTCCAGATCGCCGCAGCCGAAATCGGCGCGATGCCTTTGGCAATGTTTGACGGCATCGAAAGCATTCCGCTCACGGCTCCATAACCCTCGGTCCACATCACGTCCTGCACGATCGTCCCGCGCAGGATTGTCATCATGCCGTTTGCGCCGCCATAGACGACGGCGAACAGGATCAACATTGCCGGCGACGTGCCCGCACACATGAGAACAGGAACCGACGCCGGAAACGCCGTTGTAATCACCACGCCGACAATCGACGGACGAAGATTGCGGCCGAGCGTGAACCACAGCACGCGCGCGAATACCTGCGCCGGCCCGATCACGGCCATCGTCGTCAGGATCAGCGCCGGCGACACCCGCCGTTCCGCCATGAGCGGTACCAGGTGGAAGGTTAGCGCCGCAAATGTCGCGTAGTAGGCCGTGAAGCACACGGCAAGTGCCCAGAACGTCGGCGTCCGTAGCGCGCGCCTGGTTGCTTCCGCATGGGTCGCCTTCAGCGCGGTTTTGTAATCCAGATCGTCTCTACGCGGCGCATCGCGACCAATCGCGAAGACATGGATAGGTACGCAGATCGCCAGATTGAACCCGGCGAGCGCGAGGAGCGCACCTCGCCATTGGAGCCAGTCGACGAGAATCTGAGTTAGCGGGATAAAGACGGTGCTGGCGAAACCCGCCACCAGCGTGATCAACGTGATCTTTGTGCGAAAGCTGCCTGGATAGTCTCGCGTGATCACCGCGAAAACCGGATCGTAGAGCGTCGCGGCCATCGCGGCACCGAGGCCGATCCAGACGATGAACAGCGTCACGAGGCTATGCGCCTGAGACCACAGCGCCAGCATTGCCGCGGCCAACACGGTCCCGCATACCATGACGCGCCGGCCATGACCGTGATCGATCCAGGTTCCGACCGGATAAGCCGCCAGCCCGGAAATCAGAAGGCCAACAGAGAGGGCCGCGTTGGTCGCGGTCCGGCTCCATCCCATCGTTCCTTCCATCGGAACGACGAACAGCGAAAACGCGTAATAGATCGAGCCCCAGGAGACGAGCTGCGCAACCGCGAGCGCCCATGTTGCGACAGTGCCGCGACCGCCGTGTCCGTCACTCCGTTTCGCTGTCGTCAGTGTCTGCATTGACGGTCACCGCGTTCTGGTTCATGGCGGCGGCCGCCAGTGTCGTTGCTAGCGCCGGGTGCGCTTCCTTGCGCTCACTGTAGCGATCGGTCAGGTAGTCCGAGCGGTCACGCACCAGCAACGTGAACTTGTATAGCTCCTCCATCACGTCGACGACACGATCGTAGTAAGCCGATGGTTTCATGCGCCCGTGTGCGTCGAACTCCTGCCAGGCCTTCGCCACCGAAGACTGATTCGGGATGGTCACCATACGCATCCACCGGCCGAGAATGCGCAGCGCGTTCACCGCGTTGAACGATTGCGATCCGCCGCACACCTGCATCACCGCGAGCGTGCGGCCCTGCGTCGGGCGAACGCCGCCGCTTTCGAGCGGCAGCCAGTCGATCTGGTTCTTGAATACCGCCGTCAGGGTTCCGTGACGTTCGGGGCTGCACCATACTTGCCCTTCGGACCATGCCGAGAGCTCGCGCAGTTCGACCACCTTCGGATGGTCGGCAGGCACGCTATCCACCAGCGGCAGGCCGTGCGGATCGAATACCCGTGTTTGTGCGCCGAAATGGCGAAGGATGCGTTCGGCTTCGAGCGTGAGAAGCCGGCTGTATGAGGTGGCGCGCAACGAGCCAAACAGCAGGAGGATTCGCGGCGCGTGTTGCGAAACCGCGCGCGGTTCGAGTTTCTGCAGATCAGGTGTCTCGAGGTGCGCAGCGCTGACGTTCGGCATGTCCTGCGTCATCAGAGAAGCCTCCGTCCTTTGCTATCGACTACCTGCTCGCCGTCCTCTTTGCTGAATGAACCCTTCTGCCCGGTAGGGAGTATGTCGAGCACGACCTCGGAAGGCCGGCACAGGCGCACGCCAAGCGGCGTGACGACAAACGGGCGGTTAATGAGGATCGGATGTTCCATCATCGCATCGAGCAACGCCCCATCGCTCAAGGACGTATCGTTCAGCCCAAGCTCGGCGTAAGGCGTGCCCTTTTCGCGCAGCACAGCGCGTACCGTCAGGCCGGCGCGAGAGATCAGGCCTATCAATGTTTCCCGGTCGGGCGGGGTCTTCAGATACTCGATGATTTCAGGTTCGATGCCCGCGTTGCGGATCATTGCCAGCGTGTTGCGCGACGTGCCGCACTCGGGGTTGTGATAGATCGTAACGCTCATAGCGGTTTCTCCTTGGTGCTGTGTTTGGCTTCGTACCAGTGCTGCGAGCGGTTGACAACGCCAACGACAAACAGCATCACCGGCACTTCGATCAGCACACCGACCACCGTGGCGAGAGCTGCCCCGGAATGGAACCCGAACAGACTGATTGCCGTGGCGACCGCCAGCTCGAAGAAGTTGCTGGCACCGATCAGACTGGACGGCCCCGCGACACAGTGGGCGACGCCGAGCTTGCGATTCAGCAGGTAGGCAAGGCCCGAATTGAAAAACACCTGTATCAGGATTGGCACCGCGAGCATGGCGATAACAAGCGGCTCTTCGACAATCGCCTGGCCCTGAAAAGCAAACAGCAGTACGAGTGTCGCGAGCAGTGCGCTGATCGAATACGGACCCAGCCGTGCGACCGTCTGGCGGAAATGTGCGTCGCCCTTGGCGAGCAGATGCCGACGTAACAACTGGGCAAGAATGACGGGAATGACGATGTACAGCCCAACCGAAATGATCAGCGTGGCCCACGGCACCGTGATGGCCGACAGACCGAGCAGGAGCGCGACGAGCGGTGCGAAGGCCACGATCATGATGGAGTCGTTGAGCGCCACTTGCGATAGCGTGAAGTAGGGATCGCCCTTGCAGAGTTGCGACCACACAAACACCATTGCCGTGCAGGGGGCGGCGGCCAGCAGGATCAGGCCGGCGATGTAGCTGTCGAGCTGGTCGGCGGGAAGCCACCGCGCAAACACGTGACGGATGAAGATCCCGCCTAGCAACGCCATCGAGAACGGTTTGACGAACCAGTTCACGAACAGCGTGACGCCGATGCCGCGCCATTGGCTCCCGACCTGGGTCATCGCCGAAAAGTCGATCTTGACCAGCATCGGGATGATCATCACCCAGATCAGCACCCCGACCGGAAGATTGACGTGCGCCACTTCCATGCGGCCGATTGCCTGGAAGAGCTGGGGAAGCAGCTGTCCGGCCAGAATGCCGCCGACGATGCAGAGGACAACCCACACCGTCAGGTAACGCTCGAAAAACCCGATCGCGCCTGGCGTGGCGCCGTTCGCTGTATCAGTGCTGCTCATTTGATCCCTCTGCGCGTTTCTCACCGATTGCGTGTATTTCGCGCTGAATCGCATTGCGATCAAGCACATGCAGCGACAGGTTCACGGGCGGCTCCCGAGCTTGACGGTAGTGTCGACCGGCACGCAGCATGCGGCAGAGGGTTGCGATTGCTCGCGCGAGTGGCCGTAGACCGGCGCGGCTTCAAGGGTTCTGAACGTTTCCCATGCAACGCCTTGCGGATCTGTCGTCCACGCCTTGTCCGACCGTGCATAGCAGCACGTCGTGCCCGTCTGGGCCTGCACCGGCAGTTCGGCAGCGGTAAAGCGCGCATTCATTTCGACCAGTTCCGCGTCGGTTTCGACCTGAATGCCGAGGTGGTCCACGCCCGGCTTCGCCCCGCGTTGTGAAATCGCAAAGTTGACGGCCGGGTTTGTCAGCTCCCACTTGCAGTAGTCGCTTTTGATGACGGTGGGCTCCGCGTTGCCGAACATCGCGCGATAGAACCGGATGCTTTCGCCCAGATTCTCAACCGACACATGGATGTGCATGCGTTTCATGGTTTATCTCCGCAACAGTTTGGGAGATCGCTCGCGGCACAGGCCGCGCCGGCGCAGCAGTTCTCCGTGAGGAAGCCGATCACGCCTGTCATGGCGTCGAAGTTCGCGGTGTAGAAGATGAAACGCCCCTCTTGCCGCGGCTTCACCAGATCTGCATGTGAAAGATCTTTCAGATGGAACGAGAGGCTGGAAGGGGAAAGCCCAAGGTTCTGGGCGATTTCACCGGCAGCCATGCCATCGGGGCCAGCCACGACTAGCAGGCGGAAGATCGCAAGGCGCGACTCGTGGGCGAGCGCGCTCAGGGCGCGTACAACGAGGTTTGAGTCCATGCCTGAACATTAACCCATTCGTTTTTATATTTCAAGTATTGTTGAAATGAAGGGGCTGTTGAGGCAGTGAGACTCGATATGCGAACGGACAATCAATGGTCACCGATCTGGAGCGGATCTCACACCGCTCCAGATCTTCATGCGTTAGAAAAAGCCCAACGGCTGTTCGCTATAGCTGACGAGAAGATTCTTGGTCTGCTGATAATGGTCGAGCATCATCTTGTGATTCTCGCGGCCAATGCCAGACTGTTTGTAGCCGCCGAATGCGGCATGCGCCGGATAGGCATGATAGCAATTGGTCCACACGCGGCCTGCCTGAATCTGCCGGCCGAAGCGATATGCGCGCGTACCGTCGCGCGTCCATACGCCGGCACCGAGGCCGTAGAGCGTATCGTTGGCGATTTCGAGTGCCTCTTCTTCGTTCCTGAATGTCGTGACGGAGACGACCGGTCCGAAGATCTCTTCCTGGAAGATGCGCATCTTGTTGTTGCCGCGAAATACGGTCGGCTTCACGTAATAGCCTTTGCTCAACTCACCGCCAAGCGTACTGCGTTCGCCACCAATCAGACATTCGGCGCCTTCCTGTTTGCCGAGATCCACATATGAGAGGATTTTTTCGAGTTGTTCCTGCGAAGCCTGTGCGCCGATCATCGTTCTGGGGTCGAGTGGATGTCCTTGCGCAATCGCCGCGACGCGCTTTAGTGCGCGTTCCATGAAGCGGTCATAAATCTTTTCATCGATCAATACGCGCGACGGACAGGTACACACCTCGCCCTGATTCAGCGCAAACATCGCGAAGCCTTCGAGTGCCTTGTCGAAGTAGCCATCGTCCTGATCGACCACGTCGGCGAAGAAAATGTTCGGGCTCTTGCCGCCGAGTTCGAGCGTGACGGGAATGATGTTCTGGCTTGCGTACTGCATGATCAGGCGCCCGGTCGTGGTTTCGCCGGTAAATGCGATCTTGGCGATACGCTTGCTCGACGCGAGCGGCTTGCCGGCTTCGAGGCCGAAGCCATTGACCACATTCAACACACCCGGCGGCAGCAAGTCCTGAATCAGTTCGATCAGCACGAGGATCGACGCCGGTGTTTGCTCGGCAGGCTTGAGCACGATGCAGTTTCCCGCAGCCAACGCCGGCGCGACTTTCCACACCGCCATCAGGATCGGGAAGTTCCACGGAATGATCTGGCCAACCACACCAAGTGGTTCATGAAAGTGATAGGCCACGGTATCCGCGTCGATCTCGGAGAGCGTTCCCTCTTGCGCGCGAATGCAACCGGCGAAATAGCGGAAGTGGTCGATCGCGAGTGGAATGTCAGCGGCGAGTGTTTCGCGGATCGGCTTGCCGTTGTCGATCGATTCGGCAAACGCGATGCGCGAGAGGTTCTGCTCCATGCGGTCCGCAATCCGGTTCAGAATATTCGCGCGCAGAGCAGGCGCGGTATCGGCCCAGGCTTTGCGGGCGCGGTGAGCCGCATCCAGAGCGAGTTCGATATCTTCTTCTGTTGAACGCGGAATCGAAGTGAAGGGTTCGCCGGTGATCGGCGACACGTTGTCGAAGTATTCGCCGCGTACTGGAGGAACCCACTCGCCGCCTATGAAATTGCTGTATTGCCGCGCATACGGAAATTCGACATCGAGAAACTGCATGTCTGCGTGATTCATGTGTGACCCCTCCAACGATTGTCTGAATGGTGACTGGGAAACCCTGCTTTGACGTGACGTGACGTGATGTGACGTGTGCGCGTCGGCGGCGGCTCTCCATCCTGCGGAGCATTCAGCGAGAAGCGTGCCATTGGCCCCGAGCGTGCGAAATGCATGGAGACGTGCGCGGTTCATACGCGCGCCGTTTGCTTCATCGGCCGGGCAACTGTCATTTTTAGCAACACATGAGCGCTCGAATGCGTCACGGTGCAACACCGCTGTCACGCGTCAAGGGCCGCTCCTTCGCGCGATCGCATCGCACGGTCATCGACCATCGTGGCCCGAGGCGGCGTTGCCGCCAATGGCACGCGACTTGCCTTGAATGGCCCCGCAGCCAGGCTGCGTTCACTAGACGAAGGCGCCGCCGCACGGCCGCGCGTCGACAACTCAACAGGAGACAAGAATGAAAGCACGTTTAGCTTCGGCGACGCGGCCCACGGCGCTTGCAATGAGCGTGGCCGTTGCCGTCAGTCTGGTACTCGGATCGGCCGCAGCCGCCGACGACTACCCAGCCGTCACCTATGAGCGTTTGACCGCTGCGCAGAGCGACCCCGGCTGGCTCACGTACTACCGCACGTACAACGGCCAGGCGCATTCGCCGCTCAAGCAGATCGACACCGCGAACGTGAAGAACCTCAAACAGGTCTGGAGCTACAAGTTTCCCGCTGATCTGCAGCAGGGTTTCGAAGCCACGCCGATCGTCAACGGACGTTACCTCTTCGTGACCACGCCGAAGGACAACGTCTATGCATTCGACGCGTCAACCGGCAAGCAGTTGTGGAAGTTCGAACCCAAGCTAGGTGCGGAATCGTTCAAGACGGCATGTTGCGACGTGATCAATCGCGGTGTGGCACTGTACGGTAAGAATGTCTACGTCGCGATGCTGAGTGGCGACGTCGTCGCGCTCGACGCGCAGACGGGCGCGCTCGCCTGGCGTAAGCAGATGTTCGAGCCGGGCGTCGGCTATGCGTTCTCGCTGGCGCCGCTCGCGCTCGACGGCGCACTGGTGGTGGGTAGCGCAGGCGGCGAATACGGCGCGCGCGGCTTTATAGCGGCATTGAATCCAGACGACGGCAATGTGCTATGGAAGCGCTTTACGGTGCCCGCGGCCGGCGAGAAAGGCGGAGATACGTGGCCGAACGGCATGCAGGAACACGGCGGCGCGCCGGCCTGGCTGACGGGCACTTACGACGCCGCATCGAAGACCCTTTACTGGGGCGTGGGCAACCCTGGCCCGTGGCTTGCCGATCTGCGTCCGGGTGACAACCTCTACTCGGATTCGCTACTCGCACTCGATCCGAAAACCGGCGATCTCAAATGGCACTACCAGTACACGAAACATGACACATGGGACTACGACGGCGTGAATACGCCGGTGCTCGCGACGATCAAGTATGAGGACAAGGAGTACGACGCCATCATTCACGCGGACCGCAACGGCTTCTTCCACGCAATCGACCGTGGCACCGGCAAACTGATCTATGCAAAGCCGTTCGTGACGGCGACTTCGGTGACCGGCTATACGGCGGATGGCGTGCCGATTCAGGATGCGTCGAAGTACCCGAAGGCCGGCACGACGATCGAAACCTGCCCGAGCTTCCTCGGCGGTAAAAACTGGTGGTCGGTTTCATACGACCCGGACAAGCACATCGCGGTCGTTCCGGCTTTGCACGCATGCATGTCGCTGTCAGGCAAATCGGTGAACTACATGGAAGGCTTGCCGTATCTCGGCGAGGGCTTCGAAATCAAACCGGAACCCGGCAGCAAGGGTTATGGCGAACTGCAGGCGATCAATGTCGACACGGGCAAGAAAGTCTGGAGCCACTGGAGCAAGCTGCCGTGGAACGGTGGCGTAGCGACCACGGCCGGTGGTCTTGCCTTTAGCGGCTCGCTCGACGGCCACCTGTACGCATTCGATGAAACGACCGGCAAGGTGTTGTGGCAGAGCCCGAAGCTGGCAAGCGGGATCGTCGCTCAACCTTCGGTGTTCGAGGTCGACGGCAAGGAGTATGTCGCCATTCTCGCGGGCTACGGCGGCGCGAATCCGATCTGGGGCGGCCCGATGGCGAAGGCGGCGGAGAAGGTTCCACGCGGCGGCACGTTGTACGTGTTTGCGCTCAACCACGGCTGATATCCACGCGGCTGTCACGACAACCTGGCTACGCCCGCGCGGGTGCAGCCATCCGGTCGTGACGGTCCGGCCTTTTCTGGAAACAGGATCATGAAGACTCGACTCAATGGGTTCGCTATCGCCGGCGTCCTGCTGGCCACCGCCGCACTTGCACCGGGACTCGCCAGCGCAGGTGTGCGCGTGTGCACGTTTCCCGGCAGCCCTTCGACCGCGCTCGACGAAGCGGTCACACGCGAAGCGTTTCGCACGGCCGGGATCGCGCTGTCACTCGCTCCTGGCGGATTCGACAGTGGTGACGACGACGGCGTTTCGCTGAAGGAACTCAACGCGGCGCTGGCGCGAAAATGCGATGTGATCGCCGGCTTTCCGCGTTCGACGGTTGCAGATGGCTCCGGCAGCAAACTGACTTTCTCGCGCGGCTATCTGCGCTCCGGCTATGTCAGCATCACCACGCGTGAATCGTCCACGCCCTCTGCCGGGAACGACGTGGTTGCTGCAACTTATGCGAGCCCTGCGCAACTGATTGCCGTGCAGCAGCCGAACGTCAGGCTCGATCTGGAGAACACTGCGGAACTGACGGTCGATGCCGTGGCGAGCGGGCATGCGCAACGCGCGATCGTCTGGTATCCGGCGGTCGTGGCCTATACGATCAAACATCCCGAGAGTCACTTCCGGATTGTCAATGCCGCCTCGCCGTATGCCGACTGGCAACTGGTGTTCGCGTTCGGGAAGAACGGAGCGGCATTGCAGCCGCGGATCGACGCCGCGCTTGAAAAGATGGCAGCGGACGGGCGCCTGGTGGCGTTGTCCCGCCACTGGATTCTCCCGGAAGCGGCTCAGGCCGGCAGTTCATCCGCGCCCGCATTTGCCTATCGCGATGGCCCCGGCCGTGGCAGTGCGACGTGGCGCATGACATTGGCATCCGGACACGCTTCGCAGCCGGGTCGCTTCATCAAGGTCGATGCGAGCACAGCCGCCGACGCGCCGGGCTTTGACCGCACTCAGGTCGCGCACGGCAAAACGCTGTACTCGAGTTCGTGTGCGAAATGCCACGGTCCCGATCTGCAGGGTCTCAATGCGCCGGCGTTGCGCGGACCGGCTTTTGCGCCGGCGGCCAATGCAAAGCTGACCATCGGCGGGGTATATGGATACATGGCGAACAATATGCCGGCCGACCGCCCGGGCAAGATGAAACCGCAGGAGTATGCGGACATCATGGCTTTCCTGCTGTATTCCAACGGCTATAGCGCGAGCAGCATCAAACTGACCGACGATAACGCCAAGGCATCCACGACGCCGCTCAACGCGCGCACGCCGCAATAGCCCCGGCATCTTCCTTCATCTAGTTGGCCGCGATGAAACACGACGGCCCGGCAATCCCCAGTCATTCACAGGAAGCGCCGGGTCGTATCGGTTGAAGTCGACGAGGTTCTAGCAGAATGCGCAGCGGTAAGTGAGCTTCGACATCTGCCTCGGCCGCGCCGACGGGCGCTTGCCAGAATCGCCGGCCGCAGCAGTCACGTCAATCCAGCCAGCCGCGTTGCCGCGCATGGTCGATGAAACGGTACACGTCGGCGGCGAGATCGGACGCGCTGAACAGATCTTCCAGTTCACCGATGATGTCGTCCAGTTCGCGTGTCCCGTCGCAGCGCGTGAGAATTTCTCCCGCGCTCGGATTAAGCTTGACCATGCCTTCGGGATACAGCAGCACGTACGCATCCTGAACGTCTTCCCACTGCAGGCGGAACATCGTGCGCAGACATGGCCGAAGACTGGCGTCGTAGTCGTGGTGCGGGGCATTCATACGGGAGGCCTTTTCGATCGCGTCGGGTGTTCTGAACTGGCTGAGCGTGACTTCGAGTCCCGTGCGCCAGGCGCCGTCACGCGCACTCATATACGGCGAGAGGCGTGCGGCGTTTTATCGTTGCTTCAGCGATTGGCGATATACATCGTGATTTCAAAACCGAAACGCAGGTCGGAATAAGCGGGGGTGGTCCATTGCATGACTGTCTCCTTGAGTACGACATTTGATTGAGGAACCGCGTGAGTCAAGCGGTCGAGCTGATTAATGCAAAGTCTGTGCCGGGTGCATAAAAGCATACTTCGAAGACATTCGGGTTTAGCTAAATGATTAGCATCACGAATAGACATGAAATAAAAGGGGAGAGCGGGCGCTCCACTAAGTTCCGTATTCCGCGCTCGCGCAGAGCGCGGAACACCTGTTCAATTCAGCCACAGCACTGTTGCAATTTGGAGCACTTGTGACATCTGCGAGTCAGGCCGCGTCTTCCGTGTCGCTCAAGCCATGCGACGGCAGCTTTCTATAGATCGTGTTGCGCGAGATGCCGAGCGCGCGGGCGGCGGCTGACACGTTGCCGCCATGCTGCGCAACGGCTTGAGCAATGACGCTCGCGGCAACGTCTTCGAGACGCCCGCTTGGCAGCGGCAGCGTGTCGGCGTTGCCCGCGCACGCCGCTGTGGTGGTGCGCAAGCCGTCGAAAAAGTCATCGGGCAAATGCTCGCGGCGAATCTGGCCGTCCGCGTCGACCATCGCAGCAGCCGTGCGCAGGAGATTGCCGAGTTGCCTGAAGTTGCCCGGCCACGCGCACTGCTCGAACAGCGTCATCACGTCCGGGGCGACGCTCAGGCGCTGCCCTTCAGCGTTTTCGGAAGACGCGCATTGCAGCATCTTGTGGATGACGGCGGACAGATCCGTGCGCTCGCGCAGCGGCGGCAGTTTCACCACCATGCCATTCAGGCGGTAGTACAGATCCTCGCGAAACCGGTTCTGGGCGATCATTTCGCGCAGGTCGCGATGGGTCGCGCAGATGATCGCGATATCGACCGGTATCGATTTCGACGAGCCAAGCGGATTGACCAGGCGTTCCTGCAGCACGCGCAGCAGCCGCACCTGCAACGGATAAGGCATGTCGCCGATTTCGTCGAGAAACAGCGTGCCGCCATTGGCTTGCAGCAGCTTGCCGCTGGCACCTTTGCGCCGCGCGCCGGTGAACGCGCCTTCCTCGTAGCCGAACAACTCGGATTCGATCAGCGATTCCGGTATCGACGCGCAATTGACCGCGACAAACGCGCCGGAGCGTCGCGGTGAGTCGTTATGAATCGCTTGCGCGAGGAGTTCCTTACCGGTGCCGGTCTCGCCGGTGATCAGGATCGGAATGTCCTTGCCGATTACTTTGCGGACTCTGCCGATGACTGCCGCGATCTGCGGGTCGCCCGTATCGAGATAGCTGAGCTTCGACAACGCACTCGCGGCTGGTGCCGGCGGTTCCATGCGGTGTGCCGTGCGTGGATCGCGGCGTTCCTGTGACGGCCAGCTTTCATCGGCGCGCGCGGCACGCCGGAATTCGACGTGCGCACAGACCACCGACCCATTGTGCAGGTTCAGCGATAAATGCCGGGCCTGGCTGACTCGCAACCGGTCGATCAGTTGCGCGCTGGTGAGGCCGAATAACGACGGCAGCGTATGCGCGCGCAGGCCGGCGAGCGGCATGCCCAGCTGGAATTGCGCACTGCGATTGGCGGACAGGAAACGACCGTCGCAGGTGAACGCGACGATGCCTTCCATCAGCGTGCCGAGAAATTCAGGGCGGCCGTGAAAGGCGATTTGCAAGGTCTCGCGAAAGGTGTTGGTAAACAGATGATTCTCGATCATCTGCACCGACATTTTCGCCAGCGCCATGGTGTGCTGGTGATAGCTGCGATAGTCGCCGGTGACGTCGAGCACGCCGATCAGATCGCCGTACGGATCGAGGATCGGCACACTGGAGCAGGTCAGAAAGCGATTGGCCGCCAGATAGTGCTGCTCGCCATGAACAGCGGTGGGGGAGCGCTCCGCCAGCGCCGTGCCGATTGCGTTCGTGCCCTGGCGGTCCTCGGCCCAGTTCGCGCCCGGACGCAGCGCGACTTTCTCGGCCCGCCGCAGAAAGTCATCGTCGCCGATCGAATGAAGGACCAGGCCTTCGGCGTCGGTCAGCACGATCATGCTGTGCGTGTTGACGATTTGCTCATGCAGCGTTTCCATGACCGGCGTGGCATGCGCGCACAGCACACGGCTTTGTTCCAGCTTCAACGAGAGTTCGGCGGCGGGCAATACGTCATAGTCCGGCCGCATTGAAGCGCTCAAGCCGAATGTCTCGGAGCGCTCATGGGATTTCTGAATCGACGGTGTGAGCCAGCCAGGCTCACGTACTGCCATTGGCGTTACGGCGTGACAGACCTCATCGCGCATTGTCTCCTCCTGATCAGCCGCGGTCGTTTTGCCGGGGTCGTGCGGGTGTTACAACAGGCAAGTCCCATGCCAGCACGGAGTGATCTACGCGGTCGGACGTCGTTCGTGGCGCGGCCTCGTTGCCGCTTCCGGTCTTGATCTGAAATGGACGGTGTCGTTCGGACACGATGGGCAATGGGGATATTCATGCGGAAACGCATAATCGGCTTGATTTGAATCAAGGCCGGCCGGTAGCGTCGCGTGTCGTGTAAGGAGTGCCTACGGAGCGCCCGCAGCCGTAGGGGAAAACATCTAGCAGCGGTGCGGTCCGACGATGCCCAGCTTCGCGATACGCCGGTATAAGGTCGCGCGCGAAATCCCCAATGATTGCGCGGCCGCGTTGGGCCGCCACTGATGCCGCGTCAGCGCTTCAACGATACGCGCACGCTCGTCGCGTGGGTCTTGCCACGCGAATGCCGAAGTCAACGCGCGATTGCCCGCGCCTCCGGGTTCCAGCAATGCGATGACGTCGGGCGCAATATGCCGCAATTCCACGCGCGCGGAATCGCACATCGCACACGCGTAGCGCAGTACGTTGCGCAACTGGCGAATGTTGCCCGGCCATGCGAAGGCCATGAGGCGTTCGGCAAGGCGCGGGTCGAGCGTGAGAACGTGGCCGGCCATTTGCGCTTCTTCTTCGAACACGGCCGCGATCACGTCGCCGATATCCGCGCGCTCGCGCAGCGGCGGCATTGGCAAGCTGGCGCCGCTCAACCGGTAGTAGAGATCCTCGCGGAACGATCCTTCGGCTACCATCTGCGCGAGATCACGGTGCGTGGCGCAGATCACGTCGATATCGACACGCACGGGCGCATCGCCACCGAGCGGCACGACTTCGCCTTCCGCCAGCACGCGCAGCAGCCGCGTTTGCAGATTGAGCGGCATATCGCCTATTTCGTCGAGAAACAGCGTGCCGGTATGCGCCTGTGCGATCTTGCCGCGAGCCCCGCGACTGCGTGCGCCGGTAAAAGCGCCGGGCGCATAGCCGAACAGTTCGCTCTCGATCAGCGATTCGGGAATCGCGCCGCAATTCACCGCAATAAATGGCCGTGTACGCCTCGCGCCGGAATCGTGCACTGCGTGCGCGAAGACTTCCTTGCCGACGCCGGTCTCGCCGAGGATCAGTATCGGCAGCCGTTTGCCGATAATGCGCAGCGCCACAGACGCGTTGTGCGCGATGCGTGAGTCGGCGCTTTTCAGAAAGCGGCTCAAGGCGCCGACATGCAGACCGTCCTGAGTCTCGTTGTGCGATTGCGGGCCGGCACCGGCCGCCGTGCGGTTTGCTGCGCGTGAAATGCGTTTGAGCGGCGCACGAATGCGCGCATACAAAGTGGCACCCGTCGCGCGCAGGCGCAAGCAGACAATCGCATCGGTACGCGCGACGTCGTGCAGATGCACGTCGGCCGTGTCGAAGATATCGTCGATGTGGCGCGGACCGTTCAACGCCGGAATGCATTCGCGCGCCTTGCGATTGGCGGCGACCAGATTGCCGCATTCGTCGAACGCGATCAGTACCTCGGGTTGCGCTTCGACGAAGTTACGGCTCGAATGGCCGAACAGAATCCAATGCTGCGCGGTTTGATTGAGGAAATAGCCGTCTTCGATCAGGCCGGCGCTCTGGCGCACCAGTTGAAACACGAGCCGCTGACTGTCGCGGTTATCCGGCGAGCGCACGGCGGAGGCGTCGAGCACGCCGATCATTTCGCCGGTCGGCGCGAAAATCGGTGCGGCGCTGCAGGTCAAGGTCGTGAAGGCGGCGCGGAAGTGATCGGTCTTGTGCACAGTGATCGGCGCGAGGTCGGTCAGCACGTTTGCCACGCCACATGTGCCTTCTTCCCGTTCCGACCAGCATGAGCCGATATACAGCCCCGCATGCTTGAAATCGCCGCGGCGTTCGCGTTCGATCCGGTAATCGATCGTCACGCCGTGTGCGTCCGTGAGCATCACGCAATAGTCGGCGACGCGAATCATGTCGTGCAGGCGGGTCAGGCACTGGCCCGACGCACGCAGGAAAGCTTCCTCCTTGCCCTGCACTTCGCGCAATTCAGCAGACGTAAGAACGCGTGGGCCGATCACCGCGCCGGGATCGAGCCGGTATTGTTCGAACGAGCGCTGCCACGACGATACGAGGCGCGTGGAATCGGCGGGCGCCGGAAGCCGTCCTTCAATGGCGCCTCTCACGCGTTCAATGTGCTGGTTTTGCGAAACGTAGGGCATGGTCGGCTCCAGTCGAGCGACACACAGTGAGGTCAGGCTGTTCTTGTAGCACATCCCGTTGGATCAATCACATTGCAATGCAGCACGCGAGACGCGTGAGACGTTTGTCTCATCACCGGTTGAGACGTCATCTCACATCGCTTCGATGCAGGCGGCGCGTGGGTTTGCACGATGCCTTCCGAAGTCGATGCATGACGCCGAACGTCCCATACCGTGCGCTTGAGACGCGCTGCCCATTGCAGCGCACGGGGTAAGCGGCGTGCACGGCAACGCTCTTTACGCGAAAAACCCTTTAAACAAGGTACTTTCGCGTTGTCCTGCGTTTGCCTCGTGAAATTGGCATACCCCTTGCAGTGTCCTGCTCATGACAAAAGCGCCGTCGCCCGAACACGGCGCGCCCGATATGAGGCCGCGCAAGACGCGGACAGGAGACAAGCCAGGTGCCATCGCCCATCACCGTCGGCGTGATTGCGAACCCCGCGTCGGGTCGCGACATTCGCCGTCTCACCAGTTACGCGTCCGTGTTTCCGACTGCCGAGAAGGCCAACATGGTCGTACGCTTGTTGGCGGGACTGGGCGTGCTCGGCGTGGATCGCGTGCTGACCTTGCGCGACCGGACCGGCGTCGCCGCACTGCTGCTGCGTGCACTCGATACCCATGCAGCGGTCGCCTCGCAGCAACGCTGGCCCACGGTCGATTTCATCGATCAACCGATCACCGATAGCGCCGCCGATACGCATGCGGGTGTCGCCGCGATGCTGCAGGCCGGCGTCGAACTGATCGCGGTACTGGGCGGCGACGGCACGCATCGCGCGGTCGCCGCTCATTGCGGCAGGGTGCCGTTGCTGACTTTGTCGACCGGCACCAATAACGCGTTTCCCGATCTGCGCGAGGCGACCGTCGCAGGCCTCGCGGGTGCGCTGGCCGCGTCTGGCGCCGTGCCGCCAGACGTGGCGTTCACGCGTAACAAGCGCCTTGTGGTGCGCTGTATCGCCGGTCCGAACCGGGGCCGCGAAGAGATCGCGCTGGTGGACGTTTGCGTGAGCCGGCAGCGCTTCGTCGGCGCCCGCGCCGTATCCGACCCGGCCGATATCGACACGCTCTTTCTCACCTTCGCGTTGCCCGACGGCATCGGCCTGTCGTCGATCGGCGGCGCGTGGGCACCCGTGGAGCGCACGGCCTCGCACGGACTGCATCTGCGCTTTGCACGACCCGGCGAATCCGGTGTTCCGCTCGTCGCGCCGATTGCGCCGGGCCGCGTCGAGCGGGTCTTGATGCGTACCTGCGAGCGTTTCGAAGTCGGCGGCTGGACACCGCTCGATGCCGAACACGGCACGCTGGCCTTCGACGGCGAGCGCGAAATAGAACTGGAGCGCGGCGACCAGTACGAAATCTCGCTGGATTGGGACGGACCGCTCACCGTCGACGTCGAACGCACGCTGCGCTATTCGGCGTCGCGGCAACTGGTTCGTGAAGTGGCAAATGTAGTTGCGCATCAAACGTAGGTTGTAGGCAAGCAGTGTATTTATTCCAAGGAGACACACCATGTCGGTTTCAACAGAGTTGAGCAAGGACGAACTGCTGAAGGCGTATCGCATGATGCGCACGATCCGTGAGTTCGAGGAGCGCCTGCACGTCGAATTCGCGACCGGCGAAATACCCGGCTTCGTGCACCTGTATGCGGGCGAGGAAGCGTCGGCGGTCGGCACGATGCTGCATCTGAACGACGCGGACTACGTGGCGACCACGCACCGCGGCCACGGCCACTGCATCGCCAAAGGCGTCGACGTGCGCGGCATGATGGCCGAAATCTACGGCCGCAAGACCGGCGTCTGCCACGGCAAGGGCGGCTCGATGCATATCGCCGACCTGTCGAAGGGCATGCTCGGCGCGAACGGCATTGTCGGCGCGGGTGGTCCGCTGATTTGCGGCGCGGCGTTGGCGGCGAAGTACAAGAAGTCGGGTGGCGTGGGCGTGTGTTTCTTCGGCGACGGAGCCTCGAATCAGGGCGTGATTTTCGAATCGATGAACCTGGCTTCGGTGTGGCGGCTGCCTGCGATTTTCGTGGCGGAGAACAACGGCTACGCCGAAGCGACTTCTTCGACGTGGTCCGTCGCGACCGACAACATCGCGGATCGCGCGAGCGGCTTCGGCATGCCGGGTGTGATCGTGGACGGTTTCGATTTCTTCGCGGTGCACGAAGCGCTCGGCGAGGCGATCGAGCGGGCGCGTCACGGCGGCGGACCGACGCTCGTCGAAGTGAAATTCTCGCGCTATTTCGGCCACTTCGAAGGCGATGCGCAAACCTATCGTGCACCGGGAGAAGTGCAGAAGCTGCGCGACGAGAAAGATTGCCTGAAGCGTTTCGAAGAGCGCGTGGTGCGGGCGGGCATGCTCAGCGCGGATCAATTGCGCGGCGTGGATGCGGAAGTGAAGACCTTGATCGACACCGCCGTGACCGAAGCCAAGGCCGCTCCGCTGCCGACTGCCGAAGACCTGCTGAGCGACGTCTACGTGTCCTATCCGTAACGCGCGCGCCGCAGACCTGAACGATTCGCAAACTTGCAGGGACCGAAGTCAGCGCGAGGCGCTCACGCCGGTCAACAGGAGACAGACATGGCACGCAAGATCACATTTTCTCAGGCAATCAACGAAGCACTGAGTCAGGAAATGGCCCGCGATGAAACCGTCATCGTAATGGGCGAGGACAACGCGGGCGGCGCAGGCTCCCCAGGCGAGCAGGACGCGTGGGGCGGCGTACTCGGCGTCACGAAGGGCCTGTTTCACAAGTATCCGGGCCGCGTGCTCGATACGCCGCTCTCCGAGGGTGGTTATATCGGCGCGGCGGTGGGCGCGGCCGCGTGCGGCATGCGGCCGGTGGCGGAGTTGATGTTCATCGACTTCATGGGCGTGTGCTTCGACCAGATATTCAATCAGGCCGCCAAGTTCCGCTATATGTTCGGCGGCAAGGCGGTGACGCCAGTCGTGATTCGCGCCATGCAGGGCGCCGGCTTGCGCGCGGCCGCACAGCACTCGCAGATGCTGACCTCGCTGTTTACTCACATACCGGGCCTGAAAGTGGTGTGCCCCTCCACACCGTACGACGCGAAAGGCCTGTTGATCCAGGCGATCCGCGACAACGACCCGGTGATTTTTTGCGAACACAAGCTGCTCTACAGCCGCGAAGGCGACGTGCCCGAAGAGTCGTATGCGATTCCGTTCGGCGAGGCGAACGTCGTGCGTGACGGCGACGACGCCACGATCGTCACGTACGGCCGCATGGTGCATTACGCCACGGAAGCCGCGGAAAAGCTCGCGAAAGACGGTATCGAAGTCGAGGTGATCGATCTGCGCACCACGTCGCCGCTCGACGAAGACACCATTCTCGAAAGCGCCAACCGCACGGGCCGTGTCGTGGTAGTGGACGAAGCGAATCCACGCTGCTCGATGGCCACGGACATCTCGGCGCTGATCGCCCAACGCGCATTTCACTCGCTGAAGGCGCCGATCGAAATGGTGACCGCGCCGCATACGCCCACGCCGTTTGCCGGCGTGCTCGAAGACATGTACATCCCTTCGGCCCGGCAGATTGCCGACGCCGTGTTGAAAGTGAGAGGTTGAGCGATGCCGATTCATATGATCACGATGCCCAAGTGGGGCCTTTCGATGGAGCAGGGGCAGGTCAACGGCTGGCTCAAGGCGATCGGCGACAAGGTTGCCAAAGGCGAGGAAATAGTCGACGTGGAGACGGATAAGATCTCGTCCGGCGTGGAGTGCGCATTCGACGGCATCTTGCGCCGGCAGATCGCGCAGGAGGGTGACACGCTGCCGATCGGCGCATTGCTCGCTGTGGTGGCCGACCCGGAAACCGCCGACGCGGAGATCGATGCAGCGGTCGGAGCGTTTCAGCGTGACTTTGTTCCGGCCACTACCGACGCTGGCGAAACCGGACTGCAGCCGGAGAAAGCCCAGATCGGCGGGCGGACCGTACGCTACCTGAAACTGGGCGACGGCGGCACGCCCGCGGTGCTGATTCACGGCTTTGGCGGCGACCTCAACAACTGGCTCTTCAATCATGCCGATCTCGCCGCTCATCGCACGGTGTGGGCGCTGGATTTGCCTGGCCACGGCGAATCGGGCAAAGCCGTCGAGACCGGCGGCGTGGAAGAATTGGCCGACAGCGTGATCGCGTTCATGGACGACCGCGGCATCGGCAACGCGCATCTGATCGGTCATTCGATGGGCGCACTGGTCGCCATGACAGTGGCCGAGAAGGCGCCCGAGCGCGTTGCTTCGCTTTCGCTGATCGCGGGCGCGGGGCTCGGCAATGAAATCAATGGCGAGTACATCAGCGGGTTCACGGAGGGCAGCAATCGCAACGCGCTCAAGCCGCAACTGGCAAAGCTGTTTGCCGACCCTACGCTGGTGACGCGCCAACTCGTGGAGGACATCGTCAAATACAAGCGGCTCGAAGGCGTGCAGGACACGTTACGCAAGATTGCCGCGTCTGCTTTCGATGGTGACGTGCAGCGCGTGGGCTATCGCGACCGGCTTGCGGAGTTGGTTCCGCGCGCGTTGGTGATCTGGGGAGCCCAGGATCAGATCATTCCCGCTTCTCACGCGCGGGGACTCCAGGGCGATATCCGCGTTCATGTGCTCGAAGGGAAAGGGCATATGGTGCAGATGGAGGCGGCCTCGGAGGTGAACCGCCTGCTCAACGACTTCCTGGGGTGTTGACATGGAAGCCGCCCTGCATGGCGATAGCGTCACGGCACTTGGCCAGCACGGCAAGCGCAGTGGCGACAAACTCGCGCGGATTCCGGTGAAGATCGTGCCGCTCGCCGGCGGCGAGGCCTTGCCGAAACCGCCCTGGCTGCGCGCGAGGCCGATGATGAGCGAGACGGTCGCCGGCATGGCGGCGGTCCTGCGCGAGCATCGGCTGCATTCGGTTTGCGAGGAGGCGATGTGCCCGAACATCGGCGAATGTTTTGCACAGCGCACCGCCACGTTCATGATCATGGGCGGCATCTGCACGCGGCGCTGTGCCTTCTGCGACGTCGCGCACGGGCGGCCGGAGCCGCTGGACGACGGCGAGCCGCGCAGGCTCGCCGCAGCGGTGGCGGCGCTCGGTCTGCGTTATGTCGTCGTGACGTCGGTGGATCGTGACGATTTGCGCGACGGCGGCGCCGCGCATTTTGCCCGTTGTGTCGCGCTACTGCGCGAACGCGTGCCGGGCATCCGGGTCGAAGTGCTGGCGCCAGATTTTCGCGGACGTGTAGAGCGGGCAGTGTGCGAACTCTCGCAGGCATGGCCCGATGTGTTCAATCACAACATCGAGACGGTGCCTTCACTCTATCGGGCCGCGCGTGCCGGCGCGGACTATCGCGGCTCGCTCGACTTGCTGGCGCGCGTCAAGCAGGAGAACGGCAATGTGTTGACGAAGTCGGGGCTGATGGTCGGACTCGGCGAATCGGACCAGGAACTGCTCGACACCATGCGCGATTTACGCGCGCATCAAGTCGATATCCTGACTATCGGCCAATACCTTGCGCCGTCGCGCTTTCATATGCCGGTGCGCCGATATGTCGAGCCGGGGCAGTTCGCTTCCTGGCGCGACGAGGGTTTGCAAATGGGCTTTCGCGAGGTGGTTGCGGGACCTTTGGTGCGCTCGTCGTATCACGCGGATCATGCCGCCGACGTGGTAACGGCCACAGGCCAGGAGCGGTGATAGCGGTGAAGCCCGTTGCCATCTACGGGTTTTCCCGGCGCGTCATGATGTCGATATTGCTGTGGGTGGTTCGTCGTAGGAGTATGTCCAACTCCTTTAGTGAAAGGCGAACACACCATGACTACCGGAACCGTCAATCTTCATCGTGTCTTGCGCGCCGTTCCCGAACGCGTGTACCGGGCATTCGTCGAACCCGATGCGCTGGCAAAGTGGCTTCCTCCTTACGGATTTACCTGTCAGGTGCATCAGATGGATGCGCGGGTGGGCGGCACCTTCAGGATGTCGTTCCGCAACTTCGGCACTGGCAACGGTCACTCGTTCGGCGGCGAGTACCTCGCACTGGTGCCGTTCCAGACGATCCGCTATACGGACCGGTTCGACGATCCAAACCTGCCCTGCGTGATGACCACCACCATTTCACTGCGGCAGGTGTCCTGCGGAACCGGGCTCACCATCGTGCAGGAGGGTGTGCCCAAGGTCATCCCTGTCGAGATGTGCTGCCTCGGCTGGCAGGAGTCGCTGGTTCAACTGGCAAAGCTGGTGGAGCCTGAGATTCCTGATTGAGGGCGCTGGCGCAGACGTGCGCGCAGCGAGCAACCAGGGGGCGCCTCGGTACGCGCAAGGGACATGCCGCGCCGAAGGCCTCCATTGCCAACCGGATCGCGCGCACTAGCGCCGGGCATGCGAGCCGCCCTCGCAGTACTACCGCCCCCCGCCATCGCATCAGGGATCGCCAAAGATCCGTTCACACAGTTCACCCTCAGGCACGACGCATGCGGAGTCCGAAGCGCAGGTGTCTCTCATTGCGTTCCTGCGCGCGTATTACGCCAGGGCAATCGCTCTGAGACCAGGGTTGGCGACATTCCGCACATGCGTTCGTCATCGCCCGCACGATCGTTTCCAATCAAGCGTCCGCCGGAAGACGCTCCTTTGCCACTTAAGGTGAAGAGCGCCGGCGGTTCCACCATCATGTTTTGGAGAAATGCGATGTTTGTGCACAATAAACGGCTTCAGTACACCGTCCGCGTAGCCGCACCCAACCCCGGCCTTGCGAATCTGCTTCTTGAACAGTTCGGCGGCCCGCAGGGCGAACTGGCCGCAGCGTGTCGATATTTCACACAGGCGGTAAGCGAGGACGACCCGGGTCGGCGCGACATGCTGTTCGATATCGCGACGGAAGAACTCAGTCACCTGGAGATCGTCGGTTCGATCGTCGCGATGCTCAACAAAGGCGCAAAGGGCCGGCTTGCAGAAGGCGTCGAGCAGGAAGCGGAGCTTTACCGCTCACTCACCGGAGGCGGCAACGACTCGCATACCACCGCGCTGCTCTACGGTGGCGGCCCGGCGTTGACCAACTCCGCAGGCGTGCCGTGGACAGCTGCGTACATCGACACGATCGGCGAGCCGACTGCGGATCTGCGATCCAATATCGCCGCGGAAGCGCGAGCAAAAATCGTCTACGAACGACTGATCAACGTGACCGATGATCCGGGCATCAAGGAAGCGCTCGGGTTTCTGATGACCCGCGAAATCGCGCACCAGAAGTCGTTCGAGAAGGCATTGCATTCGATCCAGCCGAACTTCCCGCAAGGCAAATTGCCGGGCGTGCCGGAATTCACGAACGTCTACTACAACATGTCCGATGGCGACGATGCGCCGCGCGGTCCGTGGAATGAAGGGCCGGGCTGGGACTTCGTCGAGAACCCTGAGCCGGCGGTCGACGGTGGCGATGGTCTCGCCAGCGTTCAGGTGTCTGAAGAGGAAGTTGAAGTGTTGAGCGCAATGGCGGCGCGCACGGCTTCTGCAACCGGAATCGACCCCGTCACCGGTGCCGACCTCGGCGCCGGGCAAGATGTCGCGGTAACGAAATAAAGCCCTGCAGCAATGACGGTTGTCAGTTCAATGCCGGCGACGGCGCAACCTGTTCGGTCTTCAGCGTAGCGCGAGAAGCACGAGCAGGTTGCCTTCGAAACGCCGCATTGTGGCGCTGTGCGCGCCTCACACAACGGAGCCTCTATGTACCCCGATACCACGAACCAGTTCTCCCCGCGTCAAAATGAAATGACTATCGACGCAGCTTTTGCCTGCACGAACGAGATATTCGCAGGCATCGAGAAAGTTGCAAAACTAAATGTCCAGACCATCAAAACCTCGCTATTGGAGCAGCAGGCGCTGGCCGATGCGGCACTTTCTGCCCAATCGGTGAGCGAAGTGCTCGATCTTCAATCGCAACAGTTACCGGCCGCGGTAACGAAGACCTTTGCATACTGGCGGCACATGGAAGACATTGCCGCTCAGACGCGAAACGACCTCGCTTCGGCGGTGCAGGAGCATTTCGGAAGTTCGCTTCAGACGTTCGCGAAGATGTTCGACTTCGCCTCTATCGGACTCGACGCTCAGGACATGCTCGGCAAGTCGAGCCAGTTCGTCATGGCGCAATCCGCGGACGCCTCTGCGGAACGGGTGGCGATCGTGGACAGTTCGGGCAAGGTGCTTTCTTCGGAAGGCGTTCGGAGCGACCTGCATTAGCCGGGGACTGGTGGCCGCAGGCGGGCGTTGCGTCCTTATCTGGTAGCAGTTCCAAGCCATCGTGCGAACTGTGCGAGAAAACGTATGAACTCCAATTTTGAAGACCGGGAACGCGGGGATGATCCCAGCGCAAGCCAGAGCGGCCGCCTGCAGAACGGGGCGCCTATTCGGGTGCTCGTCGTCGACGATTCGCGCCCGTCGGCAGACGCTCTTAGTGCATATCTGCAAGCCGGCGGAATGAGCGTGCGAACCGTCTATCACGGCTCGGATGCCCTGAAAGAAGCGCGGGCGTGGATACCGGACTGCATTGTTCTGGATGTCGCCATGCCGGGTCTATCCGGCATCGGCGTGGCGGCGGCGCTCCGGAGAATCGAGGCGACCGGTAAAATTCCTCTTCTGGCATACACCGCATTCGATACTACCGATTACCTCAGGGAAATGAAGGAAGCTGGTTTCGACGCCGTCTGCCGCAAGCCTGCCGAGCTGACCCAGCTCGAAGGCACGATCTTCAGATTGCTCGGGCATAAAACAGTGGATGACCGTCAGGCTGTGTCATCCACTACCGCGCTTGCGCGCGCCGAGCCGGGGGCGGACACGATCGAATGACAGAAGAGCAACGCGATAAGCACGAGCACGGCCAGTCTCGCCGTGACGAACCGTGTACGGGTTTTCATAGCGCTCTGCACTTGAGGCGACCAGGACAAAATTGTTTTACTACGGAGCGGCGGATCAACCTCCTTCTATTTGCACGGCTGCAGACTCACTTATCGAACGTAATTCCGCGTCTATGTAGTTCCCGAATGCTGCTGTCGAGGTGCGCGCGAGCGCTTTCCTTGTCGCCAAGACGCATTTGCTCGTACGCGCGCTGTGCGACATCGTGAGGCACGGGCTTGAGTGCCCGATTGGAACTCATCGCCTTGAGTTGAACCTCTGCAGCGCGTTCCAGGTAGTACAGGTCGTCCCACGCTTCCGCGATGCTTGCGCCCGCCACCATCACGCCGTGATTCTTCAGGAAGAGGATGTCCGCATCGCCCATTGCCGCGGCGATGCGGTCTCCTTCCGACTCGTCCAGTGCCAAACCGTTGTAATGCTCATCGACGGCCGTGCGGCCGTAAAACTTCAACGCCGTCTGCCCAAGCCACAGCAGCGGTGGCCCTTCCAGCAGGCAAAGCGCTGTCGCGTTCGGCATGTGCGTGTGAAACGCCGCTTTCACGCGCGGCATCAACCGGTGCAATCGCGCATGGATATAAAACGCGGTCGCTTCCGGTTTCCCTTCACCGTCGACTACATGTCCGTCGACATCGCAAACCAGAAGCCGCGACGCGGTGATTTCGCCGAACGCGTAGCCATACGGATTCACAAAGAACAGATCGTCGCGGCCAGGGACTACGGCCGAGAAGTGATTGCAAATCCCTTCCTCCAGGCCATGCTGTGCCGCGAGTTGAAAACACGCGGCCAGTTCGATACGAGCCTCCATGACGGCGTCTGAGTCGAGTCGCACGTCGCGTGACGGCACCGGGGAGCCGACGGATAAAAGTGTATGCGCCATGATCTTTGCCTCTGAAATTTACCAGCCAAGAGAAGTGAACAGCGGCGGCACCCGGTCGAGTGTCGCGAGCGTTGCGTCGGGCGTGTAATCGGGCAGCAAGGTGCGGCCCGTTCCGCGATCGATCCAGACGCAGCGAAAACCGATATCGCGCGCGGCGGCGTGATCCAGATGCGGACTCGCGCAAATATGCACGACGTCGTCCTTCGTTACGCCGAGTT
The DNA here is from genome assembly GCF_902459535.1 of Paraburkholderia dioscoreae. NCBI lineage: Bacteria > Pseudomonadati > Pseudomonadota > Betaproteobacteria > Burkholderiales > Burkholderiaceae > Paraburkholderia > Paraburkholderia dioscoreae. The sequence continues at coordinate 3,256,129 of NZ_LR699554.1, read as the reverse complement.
GCTCATGAGCATAGTCGAATAGTCTTCGCGCCGGTTTGTACGCGCCTGCCTGCTGCGCGGTTATCACGCGGTCGATATAGCCGCCAAGCTGCGCGACGTTGCCTGAGATGATGTCGTCGTCGGTATTCGACACGATACAGAGGCGATAGCCTTCTTCCTTCAGCCGCCGCAACGTGGAGACCACCTCGGGAAACGGCGGCATCGCGGAGATGCCATCAGTCAGCACGCGGATGTCGTCCTGATCGCTGTGCAAACCGAGTTCTTCGAGCGCAAGACGCAAACCGTCGCCGGCCACCTTGTGAAACGAGCGATGCGGAGGTGTCTGCTCCAGCGCATGTTCGTGCCGGTCATAGACCTCGATGAGTTTTGCCGGATCGACGTCATTGCCGTGTTTCGTCCGGAGAATCTCGTCGACGGCCGCCCGCAGGCCTTCATCCCATTGAATCAGCGTGCCGTAGCAGTCGAAAGTGAGCCACAGTGGGCGACTTGTGTTGTGAAGTGACATGATTTGCTCGCAAAAAAGACGGGTTCGGGTGTGCATCTGTGTGCAGCTTAGGCACATTGGACGTTATTTGAAAATTAAATTAAACTATAAAAGTCAGTTGCATTTCGAATAACGAAGCGAGCCGATCATGCTTGATCTCGAACTGTTGAACACCCTGATTTGCGTCGTCGACGAGGGTAGTTTCACGCGCGCGGGCGAGCGTGTGCACCGAACACAATCCACGGTGAGCCAGCAGGTGCGCAAACTGGAAGAACTGGTCGGCCGGACTCTGCTGCTGCGCGATCGCACCGGCAATCAGGTCACGGCGACCGAGCATGGCGAGTTGCTCGCCCAATACGCGCGCCGGCTGCTGGCGTTGGCACAGGAAGCACAGGACGCACTGGTCAGCGACGTGGAACTGACGCCGGTTCGTATCGGCGTGCCGGAAGATTTCGACGCGCGGCGCATGTCGGCAATGCTGTCAGGTTTCGTCAAGGCAAAACCCGGCGTGCGGCTGGAGACGGTTGCAGGAATGAGTGTCGATCTGCAACGCAAGCTGGCGACGGGCGAGATCGAGATCGCGTTGGTCAAGCGCGAACCGGGCAGTGGCGAGTGCCTCGCATCCTGGCCGGAATCGCTGGTTTGGGTGCGGGGTGGGAATGTCGAATTGCCGGAAGAGTCGGCGGATGAACCTATTCCGCTAGCGCTGTTTCCTCACGGCTGCGTGTACCGGCAACGCGCGATTCGCAGCCTCGACAAGGCGCAGCGGCGCTGGCGCATCGCGTTTGGAAGCCAAAGTCTCACTGGCATTCAGGCGGCGGTTTCGTCGGGGCTAGGGATTTCGGTGTTGCCCACGTCGGCGGTGCTTCCTGAGCATCGCCTGTGCGCGGGCTTGCCACAGTTGCCGCCCACGGAGCTTGCTCTGGTGACATCTGGTGGCGTGCTCAATGCGCTTCAGTTGGCGTTGGTCGAATTCCTGAGGGCGGAGATCAAGGTTTAAGACCCCGGTCGACGCGGTCGCACGTAGCCGTGCCGGGCAGACGGAAGGATTGGTCGAACCGGATTCGTTTTTGGCCGGATTTCCGATCACCGGCAGCAGTACTTTGCGGGCCGCCCGGATTTCGCGTCGCTCAACCCTGTGGCGCTGTCGTATGTTTAACCCGAAGCGCAGTGAGAATACCTCTGAGAATATCAATGGGCGGCGGCGGACATCCCGGGATCGTCACGTCGACCGGAAGGAGTGTCGAGAGCGGCCCGCAGACGGCATAGCTATCCCTGAACATACCGCCCGTACACGCACACTCGCCGGCGGCGACCACCAGTTTGGGATGAGGCGTCGCCTCGTAGGCCTGCCACACGGCTTCCCTCATGTTCAGCGTCAACGGGCCGGTAACGAGCAGCATGTCCGCATGCCGGGGGCTCGCGACGATCCGGATGCCTAATCCCTCGATGTTGTAATAGGGATTGCTGAGCGCGTTGATTTCCAGCTCGCAGCCGTTGCAGGAGCCTGCGTCGATCTCGCGGATGCACAGGGCCCGCCCGAGCACATCGAGGATGTCCTGCTGGATCTGCCGGCTCTCGGTATGCCACGCGTCGTCGGCTTGCGGCACCCGTTCGTCGGGCGTGCCGGTTCGCGCGATCTGTTTGAGAAGTTGCCACATTACAGGTCGTGTCCCGCGTAGTTCAGATTGAACGACTTGTTGATCAGCGGAAAATCGGGAACGATATTGCCGATGATCGCGTGTTCCAGCGCGGGCCAGTTCTGCCATGACGGGTCATGGCAGTGGCAGCGGGAAAGGGTGCCGTCGGCGCCGGTCTGGAGGGCGACGAATACGTCGCCGCGCCAGCCTTCGATCCAGCCTACGCCGCGCGCCGGCGACTCGCGCTGTTCGAGCGCCGCGATGACGTCCCCTTCAGGCAGACCGGCAAGCAAGGTCAGGATCAGCTGGATCGACTCATAGATTTCACCGAAGCGGACCGCGACGCGGGCTGCCACGTCACCGCGCCCGTCGCTGACCATCTGCACCGGCACCTCGTGATAGGGCGCGTAGGGATGATCGACACGTACGTCGCTTTTCCGGCCGCTTGCCCGCCCCACGAGTCCGCACACGCTGAAGTGCTCCGCCACATCCGCGGAGAGAATCCCCGAGCCCGCGAAGCGATCCTGCAGTCCTGACTGATCCTCATAGATGCGCTGCATCACGCGAACCTCCGTGTCGATCCGCTCACACTGAGTCTGCATCGCCGTGATGAAACGCACGTCGATGTCCGTCGACACCCCGCCGGGGACGATCCGGTCCATCAGATAGCGATGCCCGAAAGCCTCGTCGTTCACGCGCAACCAGTCTTCCTTCAGCCGGGAGAACTGCGCGAGGCCGTATGCGAACCCGGCGTCGTTTCCGAGCGCGCCGAGGTCGCCGAGATGGTTGGCAATGCGCTCACGCTCGAGCATCAGCGCACGCAACCACTGTGCGCGCGGCGGAATCCGTCCATCCAGCGCGCGTTCCACGGCCATGCAATAAGCCCACGAGAAAGCGACAGTCGTGTCTCCTGCGATTCGTCCCGCCAGCCGATGACCCATAAGCAAAGGCGTCCGTTCGAACAGTTTTTCGATGCCACGATGGGCATAGCCGAGTCGTTCTTCAAGCCGCAGTACCTTTTCGCCGACCACCGAGAAGCGGAAGTGCCCGGGCTCGATCACGCCGGCGTGGATCGGCCCCACGGCGATTTCGTGGACACCGTCGCCATCCACGCGAACAAAGGGATAGTCCTCCTCTCCAGAGTGGAACCGTTCGGTGCCCGAGGACAGTTTTTGCAGCGGATGGTAGTCGCGCGGCCAGTTGCCGTGATTCAGCCACGGCCGACTATCCGCGGCGCCAATCGCGCGGAGCCCGAGCAGATCGAAGACAGCGCGTTGCATGCGCGCCGCGCAGGGAAATACCGCCGACAGATCCGGATATCCTTCCCCGGCCACCGGCGACTCAAGCCAGAGAATGCCGTCTTCCAGCGCGTAAGCGGCGGAGATCGCAAACGTGCCGGTTGCCTCTTCGTTGCCCCACAGAGAGATCAGCCGTCCGCCGTTTTCACGCGCGGTCCTGGCCGTTCTCATCCAAGTGTCGGGATCGACTCGCGCCAGAAATGCGGACGACCTGCCGGCGAATGCCGACAGGCGTATCTGGTTGGGAAGCCCGAATGCCTCGATGCGCATGCGTTACCCCGCGATCATGGCCGCCGCTTGCCGATACCACGTCGCAAGATACGGAGGAATATAGAGCCCCAGCATCAGGCCGATGCCGAGATGGACGAACACCGGCAGCAGCGCCGGCGAATGTTCGAGAGGCTTGACGCTCGTATCGCCGAACACCATGCCCTGCACGCGCGCGAAAATCGCCGCGAACGCCACGGCAAGGGCGAGTAGCAGAAAGGGTGTGGCCCACGGGAGTTTGCGCATCGCGGTGGTCAGGATCAGGAACTCGCTTGCGAAGACGCCGAATGGCGGCATGCCGAGGATCGCGAGCGTCCCGAGCATCATCCCCCATCCAACGGTCGGGCTGACGCGCAACAAGCCGCGAATGTCGTCGATTGCCTGGGTGCCGGCCTTCTGGGCCGCATGCCCGACGGTGAAGAAGATCGCCGACTTCACCAGCGAATGCACTGTCATGTGCAGCAGGCCTGCGAAGGTCGCAATGGGGCCGCCGAGCCCGAAGGCGAATGTCATCAGGCCCATATGCTCGATCGACGAATACGAAAAGAGCCGCTTGACGTCTTTTTGCCGGAACAGCGAAAAGGTCGCGACCAGCACCGAGACGAGCCCGAAGCCGATCAGCAGGTTGCCCGGCAGGCCGTTGTGGAGCGCGCCGTCGGCCAGCACCTTGCAACGCAGCACCGCATAGAGCGCGACGTTGAGCAGCAGGCCGGACAGCACCGCCGAAATCGGCGTGGGGCCTTCGGCGTGCGCATCGGGCAGCCAGTTGTGCATGGGCACCAGGCCGACCTTGGTGCCATAGCCGATCAGCAGGAACACGAATGCGAGTGAAATGATGGTCGGGTCGAGACTTCCTTTGACCGCGTTCAGGCTGGTCCAGAGCAGCGCTTCGTCGCCGCCGAGCTGCCGGCTCGCCGCAAGATAGAGCAGGATCGTGCCGAACAGCGCCTGTGCGATGCCCACGCCGCACAGAATGAAGTACTTCCACGCGGCTTCCAGGCTGGCCGCGGTGCGATATACGCTGACGAGCAGCACGGTGGCGAGCGTGGCGGCTTCCATCGCGACCCACAGAATGCCCATGTTGTTGGTGAGCAGCGCGAGCAGCATCGCAAAGATGAACAGCTGGTACATGCTGTGGTAGAGGCGCATGCGCGGGCCGGTCATCCTGCCGCGGTCCCGCTCGATGCGCATGTACGGCTTTGAAAAGATCGACGTGGTCCAGCCGACAAAGGCGGTCAGCGCGACCAGAAATACGTTGAGCGGATCGACGAAGAAGAGCTTGCCGAGCGCGAATGCAGGTCCGTGCGCCACGGTTTGCACGGCGAGCAGCGCGGCGGCAGCAAAGGTCAGGAAACTGAACCCGACATTGAGTTCCGCCGCCACGTGGTGTTGTCCCACGAGCGCCAGACTTGCGCCCGCGAAGAGCGGGATGGCGAAAACCAGCAGCAGTACCCAGGCTTCAGTCATCTTTGAGTTTTTCAAGGTGATGAATGTCCAGACTGTCGAACTGCTCGCGAATCTGAAACATGAACACGCCGAGAATCAGAATGCCGACCAGCACATCGAGCCCGATGCCGAGTTCGACGATCATCGGCATACCGTTCGTCGCCGCAGCAGCGGCGAAAAACAGGCCGTTTTCCATCGAGAGGAAACCGATTACCTGGGGAATTGCCTTGGCCCGCGTGATCATCATCATGAACGACAGCAGCACGCAGGCGAGCGCAATGCCGAGCGTGCCGCGCGCGACCGATGACGCAAGCAGACTGATCGGCGAGGCAACGTTGAACGCGATGATCACGAGCACGATGCCCACCAGCAGTGTGGCGGGAATGTTGAGGAGCGGTTCGACATCCGTCCTGACATTGAGCCGCTGCACGAGCTTGTAGAGAATCCAGGGAATCAGGCCGACCTTGAGCACGAGGGTCAAGAGCGCGGAAATGTAGAGGTGCGAGTCGGCGGTCACGTAACCGAGCACCAGGTTGGCGGATACGAGCGTCAGGCCCTGCAGCGTGTAGAGGTGGATCAGCGACAGGATCCGGCGCTGGCTGAGCATCGCAAACGACAGTAGCAGCAGGATGGCGGCCAGAAAGTTGATGATCTGCGTGGCGAATCCGTGCATTCATGCCCCCAGCAGAAAATGAACGAGCATTCCGATGACGGCCAGCAGGAAGGCCGTGGCGAGAAACTCGGGGACGCGGAAAATGCGCATCTTCGCGTTGCTCGTCTCGACTATCGCGAGTGCCGCGCCGCCCACCAGAAGTTTGACGAAGAGCGCGGGGATCGCGAACAGCAGCGCCGTCGGATTGCCGGCCTCGGCAATCCCCCACGGAATGAACAGCGCAACGCCGATGCACGAGTACGCGAACAGCTTGAGACTCGCGGCCCATTCCATCAGGGCGAGATGGCGGCCCGAATATTCGAGGATCAACGCCTCGTGGATCATCGTGAGTTCGAGATGGGTGGTTGGGTTATCGACGGGCAGACGCGCATTTTCGGCGAGCGACACCATCGTGAACGCAATGCCCGCGAAGGCAAGACTCGGATAGATGGCCAGTTCGCGGTGACTGAGCGTGGCGACGATGCTGGTCAGCAAGGTGGACTGCGTGATCAGCGATGCCGAGAACAGGACCATCAGCAAGGCGGGTTCCGCGAGGAACCCCACCAGCATTTCGCGGCGCGCGCCGAGCGTGCCGAACGCGGTGCCGATATCCATCGCGGCCAGCGAAAGCGTCACACGGGCCAGCGCGAACAGGCCGACCAGCGCGATTGCGTCCGCGGCAGGCGAGAGCGGCAGGTCGGTGGAGAGCGTCGGCACGATCGCGCAGGCGAGCGTCATGCATGCCCAGACCACATAAGGCGCACCGCGGAATATCGGGCTTGCGTGGCTGGCGACCACGGACTCCTTGTTGAACAGCTTGTGGAGCATCCGGTACGGCTGCCAGATGCTCGGCGCGCGGCGGTTTTGCAAGCGGGCGCGGCACATGTTGACCCAGCCCGTGAGCAGCGGAGCGGCCGCCAGCGCGAGCAGGATTTCGAGCCCCTGCGAGATCAGTCCGGAGAGCGTGATCATCGTCTCACCAGCATCAGCAGCACGATCAGCACAATGAAGCTATGCATCAGATACATGGCAATGCGGCCGGTCTGAAGCCGCCCGGCCAATGCCGCGATGCGCATGATCAGCCGTTCCAGTGGCGCATAGATCAGGGTCCACGCGCGATCCGTCACGGTGACGCTGTACACGGGGTGTTGGTCGAACGGCGAAGGCAGACGGCGCTCGATTTTGAATAGCGGCGTGAAGATTTCGCGGATGGGTTGCCCGAACCCTTCGGCGGTGTCCTGCATGCGCGCGGTGACGAACGGATAGCCGCAGGCCCACGGCGCCGCGCGCCTCAGGCGCCCGTGGTAGAGACGGCGGACCAGTAACCAGGCGAGCCCGCAGCACGCGCAGAAGAACAGCAGAAAAACCGCCGGCATATAGCTGGCCCGGTCTACGCTGGTGGGCGCAAGCAGCAGCCAGCCATTGCGCGCGACGGCCTCGCCGATGCCGGTTCCCACCAGCATTCGGGTCACGTGGTCCAGCACGGCCACGAACTGCACCGGCAGCAGCCCGAGCAACACGCATATCGCCGCCAGCCAGACGAAGCCGACGCGCTCCCAACGGCTCGCGTCGCGCGCTTGCGCCAGCTTCGGCTCCCTCGGTTGACCCAGAAAGACGATGCCGAAGAACTTGACCATCGTATAGCCCGCCAGCGCGGCTACCAGCGCGATCAACGCCGCGACCAGCGGTACCACCATATTCAGGAACGGGTTCGGCAAGCCCGGCGTGAACAGAAAGCTCTGCAGCAACAGCCATTCGGAGACGAAGCCGCTCAACGGCGGCAGTCCGGCGCTCGCAAACGCGCCCACGAGCGCCGCCCATGCAGTCCACGGCATGACGCGGATCAATCCGCCCAAACGGCCGAGATTACGTTCGCCGGTGGCATGAAGCACGGAACCCGTGCCGAGAAACAGCAGGCTTTTGAACGTCGCGTGGCTTGCGATCTGGTAGAACAGCGCCGTCAGCGAGAGCGCGGCGAGCGTGTTCATGCCGTACGCGCGAAACAGGATCGCGAGTCCCATGCTGACGAACATCAGGCCGATGTTGTCGATCGACGAATACGCGAGCAGCCGTTTCATGTCTGTCTGGATCGCGCTGAACACGACGCCGAACAGGGCGGTGAAAAGTCCGAGCGCCAGCACGAAGACTCCCCACCACCACAACTGGACATGCAGCAGATCGAACACCGTGCGCAGAATGCCGTAGAGACCCGCCTTCAGGATAAAGCCGCTCATGAGAGCGGACACCGGTGACGGCGCGGCCGGATGGGCCTCGGGCAGCCACACATGCAAGGGGAACACCCCCGCCTTTGCGCCGAAGCCGAATAGCGCCAGCAGGAATGCCGCGGATGCCCAGAATACGTCGAGATGCTGTTGGCGCATGTTGGCAAACGTATAGTCGCCGGTATTGGCTTGCAGCAAGCCGAAACACAACAGGAGCGCGAGCGCGCCGACATGGGAGATCAGGAAGTAGAGGTAAGCGGCTCGACGGATCTCCGCGATGCGGTGATTGGTCATGACAAGGAAAACTGCCGACACGGTCATCGTTTCCCACGCGACCATGAAGCTGTACGCGTCGTCTGCCAGTAACAGCGTCGCCATGCTCGCGAGACACACGTGATATTCGAAGCAGAGTAATCCCGGCGGCGTGCCTTCGCCCTTGCGGAAATAACCGGCGGAGAACGCGCTCACGCCCGTGCTCACCACGCCGAGCACAGCGAGGAAATACGCCGACAGGCCATCCAGCCGGAGATGAAAGGGGAGATCGGGCAGTCCGAGCGGCAGGATGATTTCCTGAGGACCGGCGAAAACACCGGTCAGACCCAGCCCGAACAGAGCCAGGCCAAACATTGCGCCGATCGGAAACAGCCCGTGCGCTACCACGCGCGTCCGTCGCAGGCTGGCGAGTCCCAGCACGCTGACGACCAGCCAGCCTGCGATGACCAGCAGCACGTAGTGGATGACCAGCAGGTGTTCCATCGCCGTTGTCTCCGGTGCTGTCAGATGTCGTGTTCGACGGCAGGCTCGCCGGATGAAGGGTATCCCGAAACGGAGTCCTTCCGGTGATGATGTTCCATTCTTTTGACGTGGCGGCACAGGTCGAGACCCGGCGATGTCGTCAACGCCTTCGCGCGGGTATGGAGGCCGCCGGCAATGACGCCTCCGCCCGGACCCACGATCAGGATGTCTCGTGGGGCGTGCTGGAAGAGCCCGAAGGCCCTCATGGCCCGCGTGTACGGGAGGTCGAGTTCGAACGGGGCGCGCTTGCGCACCGAGCTTTGGATGTCGAATGGACCGATGCGCAGCGACCGTGTGCGCATCCCGTCGTTTACCACGGGCACGGGACTTCCGGGCGGCCCTTTCAACAGTTCCGCTAACGCCTGCCTGAAATGATGGTGATTGGCCGACAAATCAATCGTCTCCGGAAACTGCCGAGGCCGGGTGTGCGAGTTGCTGAACCTGCCAGGCCGGAAGGTGCATCGAGTTACCAGTTTATGATAATGGCGTTATCATCCTAGCAGCTTTATCGAGATGGTTCCACCGATGCTGCTCCGGCGACATTTGCGGAAAAACGGCGCCGCGTCCTGCCGGGGCATGGACAACGCGAGCCTCACATAACGCATGGAATTTCAGAAACAGCTTGCCGCACCGGCTCCTGCATGCACCGGTGCGACACGGCGCATGCAAACACAGGAGTCGATACCTGATGCCAGCAGACTATTTCCGGACCCTCACGGGGAAGGACCGGACTGTCAGGGGCGACCGGCAGCTCGGTTTTTCGCTTGCGTTCGTGGCCGGCGCGACGAATGCCGGCGGTTTTCTCGCGGTGAAGCAATACACGTCGCATATGAGCGGTGTGGTATCCGCGATTGCCGACCAGGCTGCGCTGGGCGACTTTTCATTGGTCCTGGCAGGCGCCGGGTCGCTGATCTCGTTCCTGTTGGGCGCCGCCTGTTCGGCGGTGCTCGTCAACTGGGGGCGGCGCAGGCGGCTGAATAGTCAGTACGCGTTGCCGCTACTGATCGAAGCCAGTCTGCTCCTGTGTTTCGGCTTGCTCGGCAGCCACCTCGCCCTGTGGGAAACGCTGTTTGTGCCGGCAACGGTCGTACTCCTTTGCTTCATCATGGGTTTGCAAAACGCCATGATCACCAAGCTGTCCGGCGCGGAAATCCGTACCACCCACATGACCGGCATCGTGACCGATATCGGCATCGAGCTCGGCAAGCTCTTCTACTGGAATTCCTCGCGCGATGACATCGCCGCGCCCGGCGTGCTGGCGAATCGTGCGAAGCTGAAAGTACACGGGACGATGCTGGCTCTGTTCCTTATTGGTGGGCTCACGGGCGCGGTGGGCTTCAGGCATGTCGGGTACGCGGCGACGACTCCGCTCGCGGCACTATTGATCGCCCTGGCGATCGTGCCGCTAATCGACGATCTGCGCGGACGGACCTACCGGCTCGACCGCTAGAGCAGTAGCGGGCTGCGGCTTTTTGACGCTCCCGCTCGCCGCGCCCGAAGCCACCGTCGGGGTGGTAACGGTCTACCTGACCGTGATACACATATTATGATAATAGGATCATCATTAGAGTACGCTACAATGATAATGAATGTTCTTGACCAGCGCCTTTCATGTTTCCGAACCTGAATGCCGGGATCGTGCGAGACGGGGCGCTGCGTTGGAGGGGAGATTGACGTGATTGACACCAGTATTTCGCTTTTGTCCCATGACTACACGCACCGGTTCTTGCGAGACCTGATGGGCCGTCACGGGCTGATTGTCATCGGTGTGGGCCGGGCGGGCGAGCGGGGATTCCAGATGCTGTACCGGTTCTCCGACATCTGCGACAGCCTGGAAGATTGCGGGATCAATGTCATCTTCGTCTATCAGAAGGAATCGGCGCGTCATGTTCACGACACAACCTCGCTTTTCGGGGCGCGATACAGGCAGCGGCCGTGTCTGTTTCTGGACGACGACGGGAAGTTCTTTCGTACTCCGCTGCGTCCAAAGTCGCTTCGCGCGGTTCATCTGGATAGGGATATGAAGCGGCTCGGCACGGTCGACATTACTGTGCGGGATGACGAATGGGATCCGCAGTTACGCGCTTTCCTTGCACAGAGGGCCGCAAGCTCCATGCATTGAATGCTGCGGCCGTGTCTGGGCGTAGTGTGCCGGCTGTGACGATTTACGTGCAAAGGGGAGCGGGTTGGTCGAGGCATCGATTCAGATAAATGGCCGGTGGGGGCTGAACGGGCACGAATCGGCGAGGCTCGCGGTGAGTGCTGCGCGGTTCGCCAGCGATATCGTCTGCATGGCGAACGGCCGGTCCGTTAACGCCAAGGACGTCATGTCCATCATGTCCCTTCGGGTGAAGCGGGGCACGCTCGTACGCATCCTGATCACGGGGCCCGACGAAATCGCCGCGCTGGAGGCTCTGTCCGCGGTTCTGCATGCGCAGGCGTCCTCCTGATCCGGCGTAGGCAGGCATTTCACTTTGCTTCCACTCGCCAACCGATCACGCCACGACTCGCAGCCGATCATGCTCAAGATAGGAAAGAGAAATCCGAACCGGCCATTGGTCGTTGAAAACGACCAGGTTGTGTCGTTGTACTTTGATGCGCGTGGCGTGCAGAGCACGATGTTGCGGCACGATCCCTATGCTCTCGCATTGGGCTATACGCGGACCATGATGGGATTCCTTTTGCTGAAGCCCACGCCCAGCAGAATTTCCATGATCGGTCTGGGCGGCGGTTCGCTGGCGAAATACTGTTATCGCCATTTGCCGGACACTGCCATCACCGCGATCGAAATCAATCCCGATGTCGTCGCGCTGCGTGACCGGTTTCACGTGCCGCGCGACGACGGGCGTTTCACAGTGGTCTGCGCAGATGGTGCGCAGTACGTCGCCGTGCCGGGTCACCGGCCCGACGTGCTGCTGGTCGACGGCTTCAATGCCGACGGCCTGCCGGCCAGGTTGGGCAGTAGCGCGTTTTATGACGCCTGTCGCCGCAGATTGAGCGACGATGGCGTGCTGGTGGCCAATCTGGTGACTGACGAACCCGACTTCCACCGCTACCTCCGCTCGCTCTGGGAGGCCTTTGCCGGCGCGGTTGCTCTGGCGCCCTCGGAAGGGAGTGAGCACAACGTCACTGTTTTTGCGTGGAAAGGAGCGGGCGGACTTCCGTCATTCACAGCGATGCTCGATCGGGCGCGTGCGCTTCAGGCGCGGCACGCGTTGAATCTTCACGCCACGGCCACGCGCATTGAATACGGCAAAAAATTCAACTGGAGCCGATATGAACGGACAGCTTGAGTGAAGTTGTCCGCTAGCTGCGGACGGTTTCATCTCTGCGGCCCGGACCGTTCGCGCGGGTGTGCTCTCGCGGAAGGAAGGCGCTGGCAGGACGCGGCAACGAGGGCGGCGCCTTGATGGCGCGAAGATGACTCGCGTGCCGCCATGTATTATAATCAAATTAACATATCTGGACTCTGCCCGTCATGGAAACGAAAAGCGCTCGGCTCACGATTTTAATCGATCCCGTGAAGAAGGAAGCGTTCGAGAAACTGTGCGCAGCGCAGGATCTGACGCCCTCGCAGGTGGTTCGGCAATTGATCCGCGATTACCTTGAGCAGCACGGTGTTAGCTACAAGACAAAGAGCGCCATTGGTGCGCGTCCGCGCCGCAAAACTGCTTGAATTAGGGCAGTTTTCAAGTCCCTACCCCGATCCTTGAGAGTCGCTGCGTCGTTGCACGCGGGTGGCGGTCGCGCAATCGCTGTCAGCATTCGCCCGGCTCCGGACTCCGTTCGGATCTCCAATTCATGGCGAGACTCGTGCCTTGCTTCAGTCGACGCGCGGTCGCGAGCAGGTTCAGCGGATGTATCGTCGAAAGGGTGCGCGCACGTGCGAGTAACGCATCCCGGGACGGAAGCTTCGGCGCCCCCTTCCATGCAAACATCGTGTAGTTGCAACTATCCTCTGCCATAAAAATGGAGAGCGAGTCAGCGAACGCCGAACGCGCTTCTTCCAGATAATAGGGAATGAGAGGATCGTCCTCGACGAAATTGGCGACGAGCACTCCATCGTCCGCGAGCCGCGAGTGGCATGCCGAGTAAAACGCAGCGTTACCCAACTGCGCGGGCATGCCGTGTGCCAGAAAGCCATCCACCAGAATCACGTCAGGGCGTGCGGCGCCGCCCTTGACGTATTCCGCCCCGTCCGCACAGATCACCTCGAGCCGCTCGTCGTCCGGGGGGATATGGAATGTGTCGCGCAGCGCGATGACCGCGGGGTCGATTTCGATGGCCACTATCCGTGTGTCCGGAAGATGCCGGTAACAGAACTTGGCCAGCGACCCTCCACCCAGACCGATCATGGAAATTCTGCTGGGAGTGGGCTTCAGCAAAAGGAATCCCATCATTGTCCGGGTATAGCCGAGCACGAGTTTGTGCGGATCGCGCCGGGACATGAAGCTCTGTGTGGCCAGCAGGTCGAAGTGCAGCGACAGCGCATTGGCCGTTTCCAGCACGACGGGCTTACCGTCTGCTGGCGGCCCTGCCAGAAACTTCATATAGGCGTTGAAGGAAGCGTGCGAGTGATTCATGCAGTTGCCTTGGCGGCGTGTATGTCTGGCTCTTCAGCCTCGTGATAATCGAGAGCGCCTTCGCTGCGCTTCCGCTCGGCCGACGGTCGAGTCACACGGCTAACCGGATTTGCAGACTATGATAATGATATTATCACGTCAGTCATTTCGGCCGCCACTGTGTGACGGGTCATGGGCAAGAGACTTTGGCATCTGAGCGGATCCAGTCGATCCGGACGCGCGGCGCGTGCCCTTGACATTGCATTCCCACCGAAAATTTGCGGGACACGGGCTGTGTGCCGATCCGGACGTGATACTCAAAGGAGCGACGGCGTGACGAAGAGGGCGGTGAAAAGGCAGGCATTGGACGTGGCAGCAGGCGATCTCAACATGCAGGATGGACACGCCGGCATAACCGTTGCGGGTCAGGCAGCTGCAATCACGACACAACCGGCAAACGTCTCGAAGCAGGACGTGGCGCCGCACGCCGGGGCCGCGAACGGAACGGTCCTGCCGCGGGCAGCGTCACGTCGGACGAAAGCGAATACACGTGTGCATGCGGCGATCGCCTCGCTGCCGGACGAATCCAGCGGAGAAAATGAAAGCGGCCGCGCAGACCTGAGGGCGCTCATCAAGCTCGGAACCGAACGCGGTTTCGTCATTCGTGGAGAAATTAGCGATTGTTTGCCTGAGCGCCTCGCCCAACCGGACGCGATCGAGAACGTGATCAGAGCGTTCAGTGAAATGGGCATTGCCGTGTTCGAGCAGGCGCCGGACGCGGAGTCGATGATCCTGCACGATCGTGCTGCGGTTTCTGCCGACGACCAGATCGAGGAAGAGGCCGTAACGGCTATCTCGAGCGTGGACGCGGAGTTCGGCCGCACTACCGACCCTGTGCGCATGTATATGCGTGAAATGGGCACCACGGAACTCCTCACCCGTCAGGGCGAGATTGCCTTGGCGCGACGAATCGAAGAGGGTCGCAACGGCATGATCCGGGCCATCTCTTCGTGTCCGGCAACGATAGCGGAGATCCTGGCGATCGCTGACGGCGTCGCCTGCGGCGAAACGGCCATCGATGAGCTCGTCGACGGTCTGATCGATCCGGCTGCAACCGGCACGGACGGCATGACCGCGGTGCCGGAAGACTCACTCGACACCGCCTCTGTGTTCGACGACGACCAGGGCGACGAAGACGATGACGACACTGAAACCGAACCCGCCGATCAGTACATCGAGACGCTGAAACACGACGCGCTCGCGAAATTTGCGAAAGTGGCTGACTGGTTCGGTCAATTGCGGGACGCCTATGAAACGCAAGGCTACGGTTGCGCACGCTATCGCGCCGCACAGGCAGCGATCGAGGCTGAACTGATGACGATCCGTTTCACCGCGCGCACGATCGACCGTTTGTGCGGCGCACTGCGGCTATCCGCCGACGAGGTCCGAACCATCGAGCGCGAAATCGCGCGGATCGTAGTAGAGCGATGCGGCGTGCCGCGCGACACGTTTGTCGCGCATTTCCGCGGCAACGAGACCCACCTTGCATGGGCGCGGCAACTGGTTGCGGCGGGGCAACCGTTCAGCAGCGTGCTGGAACGAAACCTCCCGGCAATCGACCTGGAGCAGGAAAAGCTGCTTGCCCTGCAACAGCGGGTCGTGCTGCCGCTCGACGAGTTCCGCGAGGTCTGTCGCGCGCTGAGCGCAAGCGAGGCGAAAACTCTGCGCGCGAAAGGCGAAATGATCGAGGCGAATCTGCGGCTGGTGATCTCCATTGCCAAGCGCTATACGAATCGCGGACTGCTGTTTCTCGATCTGATCCAGGAAGGCAATATCGGGCTGATGCGCGCCGTGGACAAATTTGAATACCGTCGCGGGTATAAGTTCTCCACGTATGCGACCTGGTGGATCCGGCAGGCCGTCAGCCGGTCGATCGCCGATCAGGCGCGCACCATCCGGGTTCCCGTTCACATGATCGAGTCGCTCAACAAGCTCAAGCGGATTTCGCGCCAGATCCTGCAGGAGACGGGAAGTGAACCCGACGCCGCTCTCCTCGCGCAGCGAATGGAAATGCAGGAGCAGAAGGTTCGGGCGATGCTGCGAATCGTCAGGGAGCCGGTTTCTCTGGATGCGTCCGTCGGCGAAAACGACGACACGTCGATAGGCGACCTGATCGAAGACTCCACCGCCATCTTGCCCGACGACGCGGCGCTCCACGCCAGCATGCGCGACGCCATCAGCGAGGCGCTCATGACGCTGACGCCGCGCGAAGCCAAGATTTTGCGCCTGCGTTTCGGCATTGAGAGCGGCAGGGATCACACATTGGAAGAACTCGGAGAACAGTTCGAGTTGACCCGCGAGCGGATCCGTCAGATTGAAGTAAAGGCGCTGCGCAAGCTGCGGCACCCCGCCCGATCCGAACGCCTGAAGTCGTTTCTGGATGAAGGCTAGACGACACCGGCGGCATGACGAAACCGTGCGCCGGCATCCAGACCCATTGCCGCACGGCCAATGCGTGAGCAGAAATACCATGAGCACCGACAAAATCAACCTCGACATCCACAAGATTCTCACGCTACTGCCGCATCGCTATCCGATTCTGCTCGTGGATCGGGTGCTCGAACTCGAGCCGCACAAGCGCATCAAGGCGCTGAAGAACGTATCGATCAACGAGCCGTACTTCATGGGGCACTTCCCGAGCCGTCCCGTGATGCCGGGCGTGCTGATCCTCGAAGCGCTCGCGCAGGCCGCGGCGCTGCTGACGTTCTCTGAAGAACCGCATGATCCCGTCAACACGCTGTACCTGTTCGTCGGCATCGACAATGCGCGCTTCAAACGCGTGGTCGAGCCGGGCGATCAGCTGATCCTGAACGCAACGTTCGAGCGGCATATGCGCGGCATCTGGAAGTTCAAGGCCTGCGCGGAAGTGGATGGTGCGGTTGCGGCGTCGGCCGATCTGATCTGCACAGTCCGGAGCACGGATGCGGATGCGCGCTAGTACGGCGCGACACCGCCGCGCTTCTTACGCTCAGTGCGTTGCTGCGTTCCGGTCGAGGCGCTGAGCCGTGGCGCCGCGAAGCAGGCTAATTCTTCGCGGCGCGAGCCGTTGGCCCACGTCTTCCACTCGGGCGGCCGGGTAGCCGGTTCGATATATGTTGCATTGCAACATGATGCGGCCTATGCTGGGCTCGCGGATTGGACGTCCCGCGCTTGAACCCTTTTTGTTTTTTCGGCAGCGACGTCGATCCATGTGATGTTCGATTCATTTCGCGCGGGCTTTCGCCTGCGGTAAGGCAATTTGCCACGTCAACAGTCATCAGGGAGCATTTCAATGACGCTGTCTACATTCCATTCTCCCCTTGCAGAGCTGTCCGCTACCTGGTTGCAGGCCGTCACGGAGGCCGGCGAGATGTTTGCCGCTACTGCGCAGGTGGTGGGGCATCGCACGACACGCATGGCGCTTGCGGGCCCTATTCCGAGTGAGCGCGATCGGAGCGAATTCAGTCTGATGGGCCGAGAGAAGAAAGAGGCGGCATCGGAATCGCTTCAGGCTCTTGGACTCGGCTTTTTGAATCTTGCTATGGCGGTAGCCGTTGATACAGGCAACCACGTGTGGGCTACGTCTGCCGCTGCCGTCGCGCTCGCGTCCAGCCAATCGCCGTCACAGTGGCTTGAGCGCCAGACAGCCCTGAACGGACTCGCGGCTAACGCGCCGGCCAACCCATTGCGCCTCGCAAACATGGCCGCCCGCGTGATGCAGAAGAGTCTTACCCCTATTCACCATCGTGCAACCGCCAACGCGAAGCGTCTGGGTGCACTTTGAGCGCCGTGGCGCCCTTCTCACGGCGTCCGGTGAAAGCTGTCCGGCGGGAAAAACCCGCCGAAGCGACTCATGTCGTATCGAACCTCGACGGCGTGTCGGAAACGATGTTGTGGACCTTGTATGACCGGGCGTGCGAGTCAGCGCGGGCGGATGGCGTTTTGACAGACCCGGAAAGCGTTCGGATATGCAAGGCGATCGACTATGACTTTGCCGGCCGGTTCGGTACTCCGGACGGCTCGTTCGCCGTGCGGGCGGCCGAAATCGATCATCTGATCATGCGCTGGCTTGAGGGCCATCCCGACGGCGTGATCGTTTCGCTAGGTGAAGGCCTGGAAACACAGGCGCGCCGTGTCGATAATGGCCGGATGCAATGGCTCACGGTCGATCTTCCGGCAGCCATCGAGTTTCGCGAGAATTTTCTGAAGCCCTCGAAACGCCTTCACCACATCGCGGCGAATGCGCTCGACCTCGCGTGGGCCGATGAAATAGAGCCGACCGCCGACGTGTTCATAGTGGCACAAGGGCTGTTCATGTATCTCCAGCCTACGGCCGTAAAGCGCCTCTTTGCGGACCTGGCCGCCCGCTTTCCGAAAGCGGAACTCGTTTTCGACGTGATCCCGCAATGGTTTTCTTCGCTAACGATGTGGGGCGTCATGAAGACTCCTTGCTACCTCCTGCCTCCCATGCCGTGGGGTATTGACGCCGACCATATCGGCGCCTGTCTAGGCGAATGGTCTTCGGGCATTGAAGCGATCAAATTGCTCGAATACCGGGCACCGCGGGGCTGGCCGAAAGTAATGGAAGATCTGCTTTGCGTGAACCCGGCGAACAAAAGGTATCTTCCGTGTCTCGTGCATGTCACGTTTGCGTGAAAGAAACGGGCATCGCCCACCATTCCTCGTGGCGGATGATTCAGGCAAGGGCCGTTTTTCGCGCAAAGCTCCATCTGCTTCATGCACCCGTCTTTCCGGCGATTCGTAATCCTTGAATCGCGCCCGAGGTGCATCAATACGTGACCGTCACAGTCAATATGTCGCTGTACGATCCAACACTCGCTGTTGCCTGACCGGAGGAAATACGCCCATACACAGTGGATGCCTGGGCGGCTCCTCCAGACGTCGCAACGACGTTTCCGGAAAGTAAACTGGTGCCCGAGCTTCCATCGCCCCAGATCGTCGTTCGGGTGTTGTCGACATAAACGTTGTAGTTAAGCGTCTGACTGCCTGACACCAGTTTCCTGGCCAGATAGGCTCCGCTCCCCGTAGAAGCACCGATCGTGTACGTCACGGTTGCGGAACCGGTGCAAGTCACACTCACTGAACCCGTACCGTCAGCGTTGGCATTCGCGAGCGGATTGTAATTTCCAAACGCCACTCCGCTCGCTGAAACCGTGCAGGTGGGGTCTGCGTTGGCGCTCGCGCAGGCAGATATCGCCAATGTCAGTACTGCAATCTTGAGCATTTTCATTTCATTCGCCGCAAACAAAAGGACCAACCGTCGGGAGCACGATGGGTGAAGCAGGCGCCAGTGCCTTTGCCGTGCAACGCTTCGCGCCCCAGGTCGCGGTCACACTGGCTGGTAGCACAATATCTGGCATAAACACCTCGCCATTGCGAGCGACTTGCTGGCTTGCCTGACCCTCGGCGCCAACAACTGCGCCCGCAGGGATTGGCTGATTGTGTTCGTCAACCAGGATAATCGTTGCGCCTGTCACTTTCTTCGCCTCAAACCTGATCAGGTATCCGCCCTTCTGCGGCGGAGTCACTATCCGTTCCGAGAGATCGAGCGCCACGTCCAGCGGAATTGCTGCGTCGTCAAGGCGAATACGGTTCTCTTCATAGGCAACCAGGTTGGGAAGCATGGCAATGCCGCTGCCGTCCGTGTGACCAATCACCCGGTTATTCGAATAGACGTCGACGGTTTGCCTGAGCGGAACTTCGGCCATTGCGAAACTGCCATCGATCCACCGTGTGGGCCGCACAATGCCTCCGAGCATCGCAATTCCGCCTGTCGCTTCAGCCTGCTCGTTGAACTGGCCGGCGATATGGTTGGCACCAAGCTCGATTTGCCCGAGCTTGCTCAGATAGGACACGCCGACATCCTGCGAATCGTCGTTGATGAAAGTGGTACGTGCACGATATCCCCAGCCGCCCTCGAGATCTGGTGCCCGGAAAACCTCAAGGTTTGCCGTCGTATCATGAGCACCGAAATTAATCTGACTGGTTGCGACCGATTGATGCCCGTACGGAATAACCCACAGCGCGCCGGCTGTCAGCGTCCGTATACTCGACAACGCCTTGCTGACGCTCAGCGACAGGCTGCCGTAACGGCGCATGTCGAATGTCAGGCCAGTCGCTACCGCCTCGATGTTCGGCAAATCACGATTTGCATCGTTCAGATAGCTAAGAGAAAAGGAGATGCGGGGGCCGAGCGAAATGCTTCCCTGTGCCAGGAATTCATGCGAAGCGGGGCGATTATTGCTACCGTATCCGAGTTGCCAGTAATTCCTGGTGGTGACCGTGTCGCTGACAGAAATGCCAAAGCCGGGTGACTGATGTGATAACTGCACCTGGACCAGAGCACCCGAACCATACTGCGACATGCTGCCGGCCACGCTGGCAGTCAGAACCACGAAATTGAATAGAGGAATAGTCGATCCAACACCCACGTCCTGATTCCGGGCGGTGGCTTCGGCATGTGTTTCGGCAGTCACATATCTGAACCCATAGCGATAGGTGCCGGAAACGAAGCCGTCCGCATAGCGGCTGCTCGCAAGACCGTAGTTTTCGCGCTGCAAACCCGCCTCGAACGATCCTGCATGGGTGCCCTCCCGCAACATAAGCGGGCTGTTTATAAACGGCTGGGAGATGACCTGCTGCCGTCCAAGCGCATCCTCGACGACCATCTGCACATTGCCTTGCCCTGTGAAAACAGGGACATTGCTCAGCGCGAAAGGCCCGCTATTCACATTGGTCGACGCGCGCAGCACGCTGTCGACGTAGATGTTCACGGTTGACGGCGCTTGCGCAACACCAGAAAGCGTTGGCAACGGTGTCGGGATGACATCGGGCCGAATCGAAAAGTTGGTGTTGTACTGTATTCCGCCGAAGTAAACCTGATTTGACCAGTTGCTCGAAACCGTCGTGGAATCGCCCAGTGTCAGCGTGGCAATCGAATCGGGAAAATCTCTGACATATCTCGTATCCAGCCGGTAAAGAGAATTGATCCCGGCCGTCTGCCGATAAATCTCCCGATATTGGAACTCTCCACCGGCGAGGCCAAACACATTTGCGTCGAGGAGCGCACCAAAATTACGATAAACGGCGGATCTACTGTAAGTCAGATCGTAATTCAGATACCCGCCGACGGCCGGCGCCTGTACATTACGACGCGGCTGTCCACCTATGCTGGCAGTGCTCCCGTTGAACGCCGAGCCGCTCGCCACGATGCGAAGGGTCTGGGTCGCATCGTCAAACGCCACGTGCGTATCGGGCAGATTGTCGATGCGGCAGTATTCATTCCCGCTAATGTGCAGAACCTCGGCGTTGGTCATGCTCAAGCGGACTACGGGGAGCAGTTGGCTGGCAATAAAGATCTTGCCGTCGCCGGTCCTGAGCACACTTGCGAAGTCTGCAACCTCGTTGCCGTTGACCGTGACAGCGACAACCTCAGGCGTAATGACCGGCGCGCTGGTTTGCGCATGGAGGTCCGACATCATCACCGAAAGCAGTAGGCCGCATGCGAGTCCGCTATTCAGACTCCGCATCGAGTACTTCTTCACTTTGCCCAACTGGCGTAAGTATTTTCAGTGTGATACGACCAAGGCTGCCGTTGGTCACGAGCGGCCACTCTTTCCGTTGTTGCGGCAGAATGTACGCCGGGTCGTTGTTGGTGATTCTTGACGTGCCCTTGTCGTCGACAATGGCGAATCCGTTTATCTTTATGTGCGTGTCGCCGCTATTGTCTGCGACCAGAACATATTGCGAGCCCTTGCTGAGCAGATGCCAGCGCACATGCACATTTTTTTGCAGCGGATTGATGAATACCGGAATGCTGACTCGCAGCACCGTTCGCAAACCAAGTTTTTCACTGCTCGCTGTTTCATCGGGTATTTCGTCCACTATCAAACGATAGCTTTGCTCTTTCGCCGTTTGCGTCACTGAGCGTAGGCCGAACCGCAGGAACTGCTGCTGTCCGGGCTTGATGGTGAATATGGGGGGATTGAGAATGACCTCGTCCGTATTGACCTGAGTCTCGACGTGCCCATCGGTACTCCACTTCACCGCGTGCACCTGCAGGCGAAGATCGCTTTCGCCCTGGTTGGTCAAACGCAGAATCGACATCGGCTTGCTCGAAGTGAGATCAAATGTGATCGGGCTGGCGATGAAAGAACTCGCCGACGCATCCAGCGCCGGGTAGACGCAGGCCAGCAGAAATACGATGGCCCGCGTTGCCCACCTGGTGTTGCATAGCATGGGCGCCAACCTTCTATTAGAAGGTAATGGTGGCTGTCACCGTATCGCTGTACGTATCGACGTGGAGAAGGCTTTGACCCGCCGGAATTTCCGTATATACGGTCAGGACGTGCTGGACACCATCTTCGATTGCGGCAAGTTCAGCGGCTGCCGTATAGCCCCAAGGCGTCGTATAGGTGGGCTCCTGGTACAGGTTGTAAGCCAGAAGGTCGGTGGTATTGGTCGCACCAGCGAGATGCCGGAGCGGCACAGCGGATGTGCCCGTTTCATGATTGCCGCCGTCGAGCGCAATGAGTGCGCCTGTGCCGCCGTTGGTGCAGGTGTACGTGACGGACGCGGTGGCGTCTCTCACCGGGGCCGTTGCATTCGCGGTGACCGGGTCATATGTGTTGGTGAATCCCGTGGCGCCGAGCGTGCAACTTGCGACAATGGTCGCGGTGTTCGTCAAGGTGGCCGTGGCGTTGCCGGCCGCCATCGCGCTTGCTGAACCGACCATAGCCGCTGCGAAAACGAGCGTTTTGAGTTTGAATGTGTTCATGCTTTTAATCCTGCTGGGTTATAAAAAGATTCTGTCACCGGATCGAACGCCACGGCCATTCTGATACGCATCGGGCATCCGAGAAAAAACGTATTTACTTTGATAATTTCAACGTTGTCATCATTCGCCAGACGCGACTCTCTCTGGATTGCCGATTGCAGATGCCGTCGGTTAGAACGGAATTTCCGGTCCTCCTGTTTTTTACGGCGAGTACGAAAATTAATGCAAAGACGAGCACCGCGGATCGACCGGAATCGAACCCAAGGCCATTGGCGGACCGGGGAGTTATTGCCGATTAATTTATTCTTCAGTTATTAGTATTCGGCTGAATGGAGATTAGTCTTATTTGTAACCGGCTGTTAGTTAATATTTGGTCACAAGTCTGTTTGACTGGTGGCTTTCAGAGTAGAAAGCTTGCTGTGCCTGCCTCGGCGCTCCGCCCCGAATTATGAAAATAGTTTTTTGAGCACGAAAATAGTGTTGCTTTTTCGTCTGACCAAAAGTTTTTACGAAAAATGGCAAAAAACCTATGCAATTTCCGGCTCCTGCCGCGGGTCGAGAGTTCGGCGTGAACCGCTCACGATTTTTCATGGTGACAACCCCATGCCGAGGCCAGGCATTGACAAATCTGTTTTTGCTTACGATATGAAAGCAAGGCCGGAAATACTTTGCTGCGCTGTTAGTTAAATTTCAGTTTGATGAAAATGTCGATTTTCGCTGTTCGAAATATTCCATGAAAGTAACTGTAATGAAAGTTCCCCTTCACGGGAGATAAATACATCGACTCGATAATCCCCTGTCGCCTGCCTACAAGAGGCGCAAGAAAGCAGTACAACAACCTACAGGGGCATCCCACAATGTCGGTCAATTCAATAAGACGTACTACTCCGCTTCTAACCTCGATCGCAGCGGCATGCGTGCTGGCCGCCTGCGGCGGCAATAGCGACAACTCGCCGTCCGCGAGCACCACGCCGCCGGCTCCGACGACCGTCTCGGGCGTCGTTGCCGCCGCTGGCTTCGTGCCGGGCAGCACGAGCGGCGACCCGACCGTTCATGCAGGCTATTACGTCGGCGCCACGGTGTGCATCGACGCGAACAGCAACGGCAAGTGCGATGCTTCGGAAGTCAGCGCGACGACGGACAGCAAAGGTCACTTCACGCTGCAGTCCAACGCCACGGGACAGCTGATTGCCGACGTGAGCACCAAGGCCACCAACACGGCGACCGGCGCGGCCGTCGCCAGCCACATGATCCTGCGCGCCTCGGCTGCCCAGATCGCCGATCAGGGCTCGACGAACATCGTGATCAGCCCGATGTCGAGCGAAGTCCAGCGTCTGGTCGAAGCGAACGGCACGACGTACGCAGCCGAGAAAGCCAACCTGGTCACGCGCCTGAGCGCGCCGGCTCTGGGCGCGTCGTCGGTGACGGTGGCCGCTGCGGACGTGCTTGGCGACGCCAGCAAACTCTCGGGCGCCGAGCAGCAAGCCGTGCTGTTCGAGGAAAACCAGCTCACGAACCGCTATACGTACGCGACGACCAAGCTCGACCGCGGCGATCTGTACCCGGACAACCTCGCCGTGCCGGGCGGCGACCCGTCGCTGGTCGGCGCCGCAGGCGTGAGCGCCGCAACCGCCGTGAAGTCGACCGTGCAGCAGGCTCCCATCACGTTCGCGCAGGCACAACAAGCCGCGTTCAACGTCGAAGGCATTCCGCGCTACGACAACGTCTTCGTCATCATGCTCGAGAACCACAGTGTGGCTCCGGTTCCGGGTACGCCTGGGATTCTCGGTTCGGCGAGTGCTCCGTTCATTAACCAGTTCCTGACCTCCAACAACCAGTTTACGACCTATTATTCGACGGGTAATCCGAGCGAACCGAACTACACCGCGCTCGGCGCCGGCGACGACTGGGGTATCACGGACGACAACTGGTGGGGCTGCGGCGCGGGCACGAGCGGCGGCAACGCACCGACGGACGTGGCGTTCGCCGGCGGCAACGCTTCGGACGGCCAGCCGCTGGTTGCGACCGGCGTGCTGCCTCCGCAGGACGGCACCCATCTGTCGGGCTTCACGAACGCCACCTGCACGACAACGGGTTCCATCGCCAATCACAACATCAAGAGCCAGCCGAGCCTGTTTACTCTGCTGTCACAGACCGGCATGACCTGGCGCACTTACAGCGAATCGATGAACCCAGGGCAGGATCCGCGTGCGGACAGCATCGCGGACACGGCGGTCAACGCCGCATACGCCGGCCCCGGCGCCAACGGTACTGCTTTCACCATCCCGAACGGTCTCTACAAGACCAAGCACCACCCGGGCATGGCCTACCAGGACGTGCGTAATCTGCCGGAGTTCCATGCCGACAACCGTACCATCTTCGGTACGCAATACAACGCCACGGCTCTCGCGCAATCGAAGGCCTATCCGATCCCGACTGGTTACAACTTTGACCAGTTCAGCACCGACCTCACGAACGGCGACGTGGGCAACATAAACTTCATCATGCCCGACCAGTGCGACGACATGCACGGTGTCGGCTCTGATCCTTCCTGTGGCAGCGGCTCCGCGCAGATCGTCCAGCGTGGCGACGACTACGTGCGTCAGGTGGTCACGAAGATCGAGGCTTCGCCGTTGTGGGCCAACAAGCAACGCAAGGTGGCCATCGTCGTGATGTTCGACGAAGGCGAGGGTAGCTCCACCTCGTGCTGCGGCTGGAACCCGGTAACGTCGAACGACGGCCAGGCACCGCTCACGTTCGCGAACGGCAAGTTCACGCCGACGCCGACGACGCTGTACAACGGCGGCAACCACGGTCACGGCAACTCGATCTTCGGTGTGGCGACGAACCAGGCGAACCCGAACGTCGTCGACAGCGACGCGTACAGCCACTTCTCGCTGGTGCGCACGCTGCAGGACATGTTCCAGATCGGCGACCCGGAGCAGCCGCAAACGTACCTCGCCCGTGCGAAGTACACCGAGTCGTTCATCGCGAGCAACATCCTGAACCTGCCGGAACTCGCAGGCAGCGCGGATACGCACCTCGACTCCGTGCGGCCGATGAACCATGCCTATATCACGCCGGCAACCTACACGCAGAAGCTGAACCCGGTCGACGTGACGGGTACGTCGCTGGCTTCGCGTCAACCTGGTCCGGACGCAAGCCAGACCAACGTGTGGGCGCTCGCCAAGTAAGCACGCGGCTTGCGGGAGGCGGTGGATCGCCTCCCGCATCGGCAAGTGCGTGAATCGCTCCCTGCCGGGCCGTGTTTTTCGCGGCCCGGCATTTTCCGTTCTGTCCGTCCCATTGCCAGGGGGCCCTTCGGCCCTGCCAGGACCGCCCGGCAATCGGACTCAGGCAAAAAACTCAATATGCGAAAAATCTCCCTGGGCGTGATCTGCGCGCTCTCATTGATATTGACCGCCTGCGGCGGCGGTGGTGGCAGCGACAGCAGCAGCGCCGGCACCGACCCGGGCCAGCCTGCGTCGGGCGGCGTGGCGCCTCCGGCCAAGGTCACGCTCAGCGCGGCGGCACAAGTCGGTCAGCAATTGTTCTTCGACCAGAATCTGTCGGGCGGCAAGAACATGTCCTGCGCGACCTGCCATAGCCCTCAATATGCGTACGGACCGCCCAACAGCCTGTCCGTGCAGCTCGGCTCCGATCCGTCGGTGGCAGGGCAGCGCGCCGTGCCTTCGCTGCGCTACAAGTCCATGACGCCGCCGTACAACGATGTCGCCGACAACCCGGACGGCATCACGCAGAACGCACCAGGCGGCGGTTTCATGCTGGACGGCCGTGCTACGACGCTCGCCACCCAGACGGCCTTGCCGCTGCTCAATCCGCTCGAAATGAACAACGCGTCGCCGGGCGCCGTGGTGCAGACCGTGAAGAGCGCGTCCTACGCGGCGCTGTTCCAGCAGGCGTTCGGCGCGAACGTGTTCTCGGACGCGAACGCCACGTTCACTGACGTCGGTCTCGCCCTGCAGGCCTACCAGCAGGAAGACCCGAGCTTCCAGCCGTACGCGAGCAAGTTCGACCTGTATCTCTCCAACAAGGTGGGCGGCACGCTGACACCGGCGGAACTGCGCGGCCTCCAATTGTTTAACGACACCGATGGCGGCGCGGGATGCGTTGCCTGCCACTATGCCGGTGCGAACTTCAACGGCTCGGTCGCGCTCATGACCGATTTCACCTATCAGGCGATCGGCGTGCCGCGCAACGACAAGCAGATCTGGGACAACCCCGACCCGATCCCGAGCAATGCCGACGCGTCGTATTACGACATGGGCTTGTGCGGTCCGCTGAACAACATCCACACGCCCGGCACGGCCAGCAGCGGTGCCGGCCCGGATCAGTTCACCGGCGTCAATGTCCCGGACCCGTATTGCGGCCGCTTCAAGGTGCCGACGCTGCGCAATGTCGCGACGCGCACCGCGTTCTTCCACAATGGCGTGTTCCACTCGCTCGTGCAGGTGCTGAATTTCTACAACACGCGCGATACCAACCCGGAGTACTGGTATCCGAGCACCGGCGGCGATCCTAACAACGTGACGCAAAACCCGTCCTACGCGCTGTTCCCGACCGCTGCGTCGGGTGCGACGGCCAAGCTCTTCAACGATCTGCCCGTGGCCTACCAGGGCAATATCGACGAAGAACTGCCAATGGGCAAGGGCCAGACCGACGCCGGCGGCACGACCGCGGCAGACGGTGCGCTGCCGCGCCCGATTCACTCCACGCCGCAGTTGACTCAGCAGAACATTGCGGACCTGGTCTGCTTTCTGAACACGCTCACCGACGGCTATCAACCGCCCGCCACGCCGCCCACCAGCGGCTCCTGCGTGAACTGATGAAAAATTGATGAGACTCGCGCGCGACCGGCCCGAAGGGCTGGCCGCGCGCTCCGTCCTGTTCGTACCTTAGCAACTCAACCTGAGCAACAAACACCATGACGCGACGTTTCACCCTCGCCCGCTTCGCTTGCAGCACACTCTCCCTGATCGCGCTGACTCTGTTCGCCGGCTGCCATGACAAAACGCAGGACGTCAGTCAGGAGAACTTCACGGCTACGGTCAATGATTTCCTCGCCCAGCGCGGTCACTTGTGCCTCGCCAAATACGACTGGCCGATCTATGCAACGACGGAAGACCAGGCCGCCGGTACTCGCGACGCGGTCCAGATGCCGGTACTCGAGAAACTCGGTCTCGTGACGGGCAAGGACGTGGTGGTAGAACGCACTGACAGCGCCGGCAAGAAGATCACCGCGAACGCTCGCCAGTATCAATTGACGGCCGAAGGGCAGAAGTACTATCTGCACATTCCGGAAGTGGTCGCGACCGCCAACTCGCGCGTCACGCATCCGGCCGATTTCTGCGCGGCCACGCTTACGCTCGACAAGGTAGTGGGTTGGGAGCGGCCGACGCAGGTGGAAGGTAAAACCGCGACTTCGGTTATCTATACGTACAAGATCGATCCGGCGCCGTGGGCCAAAGATGCCGACGTACAGCGCGTATTTCCGATGATCAAGCGCGTGATCGAAGGCGCGGGCACGATGCAGTTGCGCGAAGGCGTGCATCTGACGTCGAACGGCTGGGTCGCCGACGAGGTCTTCCAGCGCTGAGCTGAAACCCGTCCGGCGGGGCGCGAGCCTGGCCGCCCGCCGGACGATTGCAGCTGATCCGTTATACCTGAGCGCGCGGCACGAAGCGGCGCGTACGGATCCATTTGGTGGCCACCCACTTCTCGCCCACCCGCAACGGTGTGCTCGTATGCAGGGAGCTTGGATCGGCAAGCCCGAACCGGTTGCCGTATTCGAAGTAGAGCGCCTGGCCGCGCCGCGGCACCACCGACCATCCGGTCTGCGGGAACATGGTTTCGCCGCCGCCTTCCACATCGTTCAGATACATCAGCAGCGTGCCCACGCGTTGCCCGCTGCGCGCGATCGACTCCTGATTCGCCGGGTTACCCGCGATCAGATAGTCGACGTGCGGCGTCGATTCGGCGCCCACTTCGTAATGCAGTAGTTGCAGGCCTTCGCCGTTCTCGACAGGCAGACCCGTTAGCTCGGCAATCCGTGCTTCCAGGCGCGCGATCAGCGGTGTCTCGCCCAGACGAAAAAACATTCCGTCGCTGCTGCGGTGGCCAGCCACGACGTTACGGCCGGTCACGGGATCGACCACGGTCGAACGGCTCAGTCGCGGCCGCGCAAGCGAGATCAATTGTTCGCATTCGTTCGCACTCAGAAAATCGTCGAGCAGTATCGCGGCCGGCCGCTGCATGCGCGAAATCACGCGAGTCTTGCGCTCGCCGAGCCGGATCAGGGGTCCGTCCGGCACGCGCAGCGGCTCCGGTTCGTAAGCGACCGGCGCAGCGCCTATTTCGAGCGTCTCGCCGGGCAACGGTGTGCCGTACAGGAAAGACGAAGCGACCGCGTTGACCATCGCCGACGCGAGTTCGACTGCATTTTTTCGATCGACCAGCTCGCGCACAATCGCCTGTGGGGCGACGCCGCGTGTGAGATTCTGAGCGATCCAGTCGCGTACTTCGGCGGGAAAACTAACGGTTATGGACATCGGGGTGTCGAGCTATGGGCTGGAAGGGAGTATCGCAGGTGGTCTTATTGCGGACGGCGGTTGGGACCGGGAACAGCCGGGCGCAGGGCGCCTGCTTCGTGGAAGTCGTGATGGCGATCTATCGGCCCTGGTTGCCGCGGCACTCAAAATGTTGCGAGCCCGACTGAATGATGTCGGCTTGCAGCACATCCGGCTGCAATTTCTCGAGTCATCCAGGCGAGCCCGAACCGACATTTTTCCACGTAACTATGGCGCACGGGTGACGGAAAAAAATTAAGCGCGCGCAAGCGCAATCGCGTCGCGTTTCCAGAGCCCGACTTTGCGGGTGGATAAACGGTATATACTGTTTATATCGTTTGTAACTCTGGAGATTTTCTATGACCGCACCGAGCATCAAAAAACCATCCAAGAAGACATTTCATTTCCCTAAAGGCGCGGCCGCCGCCAATCCCGCGGATGAGAGCGAGGCAGTCGGGGCCGACGCGACTGTAGCCACGAAGAAAGGAAATACGACGGCCAAAAAGGCGGCAAAGCGGCGTGCGTCGGCGACCGTCGAAGCTACGCCTGTCAAAGCCGCAGTGGAAGCGAAAGCCAAACGCATCAAGAAGGAAAAGGTGGTGCGAGACAGCTTCACCATGCCGAAGTCCGACTACGACAAAATTGCTGCGTTGAAGCAGAAGTGTCTGGCAGCGGGAGTATCGGTGAAGCGAAGCGAAATTCTGCGCGCGGGTTTGTTTCTGCTCGAATCGGCAACGCCGAAGCGGCTGCTGGAAGCTGTATCCGCCGTAGAGCAGGTGAAGACCGGCCGCCCCGCCAAATCGTAGGTTTTTTTCGTTAAGTGCGGATGACGAAGCCGTTAGCCGGCCGCCTCGCCGGATAGCGGCTTTCGAACGTCTGATGCATTCGCTTCAGGAGCGAGAGGTATTTTTGGCCCTGAGGCGTGAGCACGATTTCCGCCGCTATCGCGTTCGCTTCGTCCCAAAGTCGTTCGAATTTGTCGCGGGCAACGGTGCCTGGCAGCCCGGACGCAATCAGTTCCGCAAAATCCCGGTCGATTGCTTCGGGCGAACGGACAGACTTGGCGGCATGGTCGGACATCTCGTGAGCACTCCAGGGAAGTGATGACCGCGTACCCAATCGGCCAGTCCGCAACAGCGGATCTCCGGATAGGTACTGCCGGAGCCTGCTCGCCGCAACAACACAGTGCATTCTGCGGCGCCGTGTGGAAGTTCCGCGCAGAGGCTTTCTCTCGCTCGTGATCGAGCAAGGGATCTTGATGCATTGTTGAGGAGCACGGCTAAAAGGTCAACGCCACTTCTTCGCTCGCTGCCCCGCCTTGTATCGACGACAGGTCGCTGAACGCTTATCCGGGCGCTGGCGCGCTCCGGTCGCTCGTTGATGTATCTCAACTGGAGCGGCCACTCCGGCAGCTATCCTGATTTGAGCGGGGCTTCGGGATGAAGCGACGGAGGGCATGATGAACTGCGAGTATCAACATGAACCGAACCGGCATCGACGGTGGATCCGGTCGTTTCAGTTCGTTGCCTTGAGCGGATTGCTTGCAGCCGCCGTCACGTGGGCGGGTTCCGTCTACGACCATCCGCTGGACGCGGCAATCATGGCCGGCATGGCGGCGCCCGAGTGCGCCGGGGTGCGCAAAATCACGGCCGGGTCGCTGCTACCGGCGAGACAGCCGGATGACGATATCTGCCGATCCTTCTTCCTCTATCGAACGACGTTTCCCGACGCGACGGACAACGAGCGCGCTTACGTTACATCCATTGCGCAGGATCGGACCGATGAATTCAGGCAACTGATCGGTTACGCGTCCCTGTTGTCGCTCGCGGCGGTCGGTGTGGCGCTTGCGTTAGCGTTGGCGTTTCGTTCCTTGCACGGCCGGTATCGGCATTCTGAGCGGCGCTAGAACGATGGAATACGAACGTCAGGATCTCTTGCAACGCGGATCGCGTATCACATGGACGAGGCACGAAAAGCGTGCCATCCCACCCACTTAAGGCGGCGAATCATGGAAACGAACTACCCTGAACGGCATCATGAATTGCAAACGGTACTCGGCAAGATGCGGCGCGAGATTGCCGGTCCGATGAGCGGCTTCGAGCATCTTCACAAGGAAGCTGTTTCAGGCGGTGAACTGTCGGGCAAGCACAAGGAACTGATCGCGCTCGCGATCGCCATTGCGCTGCGTTGCGACGACTGCCTCGCCTGGCACGTACACGATGCGACGCGGGCGGGCGCTTCGCGGCAGGAAATTCTCGAAACGGTGAGCGTCGCCGTCATGATGGGTGGAGGGCCCGCCGTGGTGTACGCATGCCACGTATTCGACGCGATCGAGCAGTTCGAAGGCCGTGACGGCGGTTTGCCATCGGCGTCCGGATTTCTGTCTGCGGGTGTCGGTCGCGGGGCTGCCTGACGGCGAAGTCAGTCGTCATTCACGCGGATGACCATGGAAAACGAAAGGAGAGCGCAATGAAAACGGACACGCAGTTGCAGGAGGAAGTTGCGGACGAATTGGCATGGGATCCGGCAGTGTCCTTGACGGACATCGAGCTCGAGGTGAAAGACCGGGTGGTCACGCTGTCCGGCCATCCGGCCAGTTATGCGGAAAAGCTGGCTGCCGAGAAGGCGGCGAAGCGGGTGGCGGGCGTGAAGTCGGTAGTCGTCAAGATGGATATCCGCTTGCCGCACAGCGATGTCAGAACGGACGAGGACATTGCGACCGCTGTCCGGTCGATCCTGAAGTGGACCGTTGGAGTGTCGGACGTCAACGTTCAGGTGGAAGTCGACAATGGCTGGGTGACGTTGCGAGGCAGGCTTGAGCGAGCCTATCAGCGTCATCTCGCAGCGCGCATGATCAACCCCATGCGCGGTGTGACGGGACTGTCGAATCTCATCGAAGTGCATGAGAGCCCGGCAGGGGACGATATCGGCGACAGCATTCGCAAAGCCCTCGTGCGTCATGTCGAGCGCGAAGCGGATCACATTGGCGTCAGCGTGCGTGACGGCACGGTAACGCTGACCGGAAAGGTCGGCTCTTATGCCGAGCGGTCGATCGTGCGCGGAGCCGCTTGGGGGGCGCCCGGCGTGCACGCGGTCAACGACGATCTGACCATCGGATAGCCATACGCCTGTTGCGAGTACGGGCGCCTCGCGGAGAAGACGTTCCGTCGATTGGCCCGCAATGGCGGTACTTTTGCCGTAGCGTGGTGTCCTGGTGTTGCGTAGCTCACGCCATATATTTGCCGCCGTTGATCGAAAGCGTGGCTCCGTTGATGAACGCCGCCTCATCGGCAACAAGGAAGACGACGCCGCGCGCAATTTCATCCGTGGTGGCCAGTCTTCCCGCCGGTACGCCGCTGACGATCGTTTTCAGAATCTCATCCGGCACACCGCGCACCATGCCCGTATCCGTATAACCCGGGGCGATCACGTTGGCCGTAATGCCCCGGGATGCGCCTTCGAGCGCAAGCGCCTTGGTGAAACCGATAAGGCCCGCCTTTGCGGCTGAATAGTTCGTCTGGCCAAATTGCCCGGAAAGCGCGTTAACCGAACTGATATTCACGATCCGTCCGAAGCGGCGCTCGCGCATGCTTTCTATGACAGCCCGGCACGTATTGAAACAGCCGCCCAGATCCACGTCGATGACACTGCGCCATTGCTCCAGCGTCATTTTGTGTAATGTGCTGTCACGGGTGATGCCGGCGTTGTTCACGAGAATATCGATCGGCTCCGATTGTGCGACGATCTTGCCAATTGCTTGCTGGGTGGCATCGAAGTCGGCCACGTTCCAACTGAAGATGGGAATGCCAGTTTCTTTGTGGAATGCGTCCGCCTCGGCATCGTTACCGAAATAGTTGGCAATCACCGAATAGCCGCCGCTTTGCAACTGTTTCGCCGTTGCCGCACCGATTCCACTTACTCCGCCAGTAATCAATGCTGTTCTTGTCATTGCATGCTCCTTTTGGAAAGCTTAAAAACCTTGTATCTATCGAGTGCCATGTGAGAGCCCATGATCTGGATGGGTCCGGTCGGCTCATGCCGTAATATGGAAGCCCGCGTCCGCATAGATGGTGGATCCCGTCAGCGTCATGCCGGCCTCGCTCGCGAGCACGGTTGCAATCCGGCCAATTTCCTCGATCGTGACAAGATGCTTCGCGGGCGTATGCGAGCGGACGTCGTCGAGCAGTGCGTCGAAATGGTCGATGCCCGAGGCGGCGCGTGTTTTGACCGCGCCCGCCGAAATCGCATGGACATGAACGCGACGTGCCGCCAGATCGACGGCAAGATAACGCACGCTCGATTCGAGCGCGGCTTTGACGGGCCCCATCACGTTGTAGTGATCGACCGCGCGTTCGGCGCCCAGAAAGCTCACGGTCATCAGGCTGCCGCCGTCGGGCATCAACGGCAGCGCAAGCCTTGTCATACGGATGAACGAATGGCACGACACATCCATCGCGAGCGCGAAACCCTCGGCTGAGCAGTCGACGAGGCTCGCATGCAAGTCGTCGGCGGGTGCGAAGGCGATCGAGTGAAGCACGAAGTCGAGCCGCCCCCACTCTTTCGTGACCCGTTCGAAGACCGCTTCCAGTTGGCCCGGAACGCGCACATCACACGGCATGACAAGAGGTGACTGAAGCGCCTCGGCAACCGGACGGACGAACGGTTCGGCCTTGTCGTTCAGGTAGGTGACGGCCAGCTCCGCGCCGGCGGCGCGAAACAGCGTCGCGCAGCCGGTGGCGATGCTGTGTTCGTTCGCAATGCCAACCACCAGCCCGCGCTTGCCTGTCAGATCGATGATGGAATTCATGATTTCAATGCCTCGTTGTGCAATACGGAAATAGCCTCGTTGGCGATGATCTGCTCTTCATCGGTCGGCAGGACGAGCACCGTTATCTGGCTGCGCACGCTGCTGATTACGCGCGCATTGCTGTCGTTCGCGTCGCGATCGAGTTCGACACCCAGCCACGCGAGGCGCTCGCATACGGCAAGGCGCACGGAGGGTTGATGCTCGCCGATTCCGGCTGTGAAGACGAGGCTATCCAGACCACCCAGCGTGGCGGCGAGCCGCGCGGCCTCGCCTGCAATACGGAAAGCGAAGAGTTCCAGCGCTTCGCGGGCTTCCGGCCGGTGGCTCGCCTCCAGTTCCCGGCTGTCCGCGCTGATGCCGGAGACACCGAGCAGGCCGGACTTTTCATACAGCATATGCTCGACTTCCTTGACGTTCAGACCTTGCTGTTCGAGCAGATGCAGCACGACGCCGGCGTCGAGCGCGCCGCATCGCGTGGCCATGGGAATGCCGTCGAGTGTCGAGAAACCCATGCTCGAGTCGCGACTCGCGCCGTCCTCGAATGCACACAGGCTTGCGCCGCTACCCAGGTGGGCTGCGATGACCTTGCCGCTTGCGAGTTGCGGAAACTGCAGTTCGAGCTGGCCGTGAATGAACTGATAGGACAGCCCATGAAAGCCGTAACGCTTGATGCCCTTGTCGAAGAGTCCGCGTGGAATCGCGAAGCGTTGGACGAGAGCGGCCTGCGTGCGGTGAAAAGCCGTGTCGAACGACGCGGCCTGCAACAGATGAGGCCGCAGATGCCGGATCGCGCGGATCAGCCGCACGCTCTGGGGCTGATGCAGCGGCGCAAGCGGGACGAGTTCGGTAATAGCCGCAAGCGTTTCGTCGGTGACGGCGACGGGGCCGGCGAAGCGATCGCCGCCATGCACGACGCGATGACCGACCGACACGAGATCGTCGAGCGAAAAATGCGTGGCGAACCAGCCCAGCGTTTCGTCGAGCACATCGTGCAGATCTTCGGTGACGGCAGACTGAAGTGAGATGTCTAGAGTTTCGCCGCCGTTCACGAGGTGCAACTGCAAGGGCTGATGCCGGAAATCGATCATGCCCTGGCCGATTCTCGTGGCTTCACCGGCAACGACACGGAATAGCCCGATCTTGACCGTCGAAGAGCCGGGATTGAAGGTGAGGAGAAGCGGGGCGTTCATGATTGGAGCAGATCACCCAGGCTGCTTTCGGCGACGAGCCTGGCAAGCGCGACCGATGCGAGGCGTACCCGCAGGCTGTCGGCGCGGCTCGTCAGGATGATCGGCAGCCGCGCGCCGACAATGAGACCCGCGGCGTCGGCGCCGGCAAAATACACCAGTTGCTTCGCCAGCATGTTGCCGGCTTCCAGATCCGGAACGAGCAGGATGTCCGCCTGACCGGCCACCGGCGAGTGGACGCCCTTGGTCGTTGCCGCGGCGAGGCTGATCGCGTTGTCAAAGGCGAGCGGGCCGTCGACGAGAGCACCGGTTATCTGGCCGCGTGAGGCCATCACGGTGAGCGCAGCCGCGTCGAGTGTGGTCGGCATGGCCGGATTGACGGTTTCAACAGCCGCGAGCACGGCGAGCAGCGGCTGCTCGACGCCTAGAACATGCAGCAGGTCGATCGCGTTCTGGCAGATGTCGCGCTTCTGCGCGAGGGTCGGCGAGATATTGACCGCCGCGTCGGTGACGATCAGCGGTTTGGAGTAAGCGGGCACGTCCATCGCATAAACATGGCTGATCCGCCGGCCTGTTCTCAGGCCCGATCCGGAAGCGACGACCGCAGAGAGCAGTTCGTCGGTATGCAGCGTGCCCTTCATCAGCGCGGCGACCTTGCCGGCCGCGCCGAGTTCGACGGCGCGCGCGGCCGCCGCGTGGCTGTGCGCGACCGCCTCGATTGTGATGCCCGCGAGGCTCACCTGAGCGGCTTCGGCGGCGGCGCGGATTTTCGCTTCGGGCCCGACGAGTATCGGATCGAGCAGTCCTTCGTCGCGCGCCTCGAAGACTGCCTGAATGACATCCGGTGAACAGGGATGCACGACGGCCGTGCGCAGTGCGGTATGGGTGCGCGCTTCGCGGATGAACGCCTCGTAACGGTCATGCCGGCGCACGGTAACTTCAGGCTGAAGTGTGGGATGCCAGACAATCGGTGCAGATGGTGCGATCACCGTGGCCGTGCCGAGCAGGACGACGTCGCCCTTCTGGTTCGTGCAGCGCGTGTCGAGCAGAACGATCCGCTTGTCGGGGCGCTTTTCCTTCACGGTTACCGTGGCGGTGATCGTGTCGCCCGGTGTGACCGGGCGGCGGAACTGCAGATTCTGATCCAGATAGATCGTGCCGGGGCCAGGCAGCCTGGTGCCGAGCAGGGCGGAGATCAGGGCGCCGGTCCACATGCCGTGAACGACGATATGGCCGAACATGTCGTTCGAGGCGAAGGTTGCGTCGGTGTGGGCGGGATTGACGTCGCCGGAAACGGCGGCGAACAGATCGATGTCGAGCTGCCCCGCTGTCCGCACGAGCGATGCGGATTCACCGATCGCCAGTTCGTCGAAGGTACGATTGTGCAATAGAAGATCGTTCACGATTCCCCCTAGTGCTGGAAAATGTAGGTGCCTGGGGCGTCCGGAAGCTTGTCGGCGCTCCGGTCGGTGCCGATGGCCGGTGGTGCGACGAGTTCCGAGCTTGACCTGGCTTTGAGCCAGTCGGACCAGACGGGCCACCACGAGCCTTCCTGCTGCGTGGCAGCGGCCGTCCATTCATCGGGGCTCACGCGCAGATCGTCGGCGGTGGTTTCCTTGATTCTGAATTGCCGGTGCGGATGGCCCGGCTCGCTGACGATCCCCGCGTTGTGACCGCCGCTCGTCAGTACGAACGTGACTTCCGTGTCGGACAGATCGTGAATCTTGTAGACCGAACGCCACGGCGCGATGTGATCGCGCTCGGTGCCCACCACGAACATCGGCACCCGGATGTTGTGAATCGAAACCGGCCGCCCGTTCACCTGATACCGGCTGGACGCGAGGTCGTTGTCGAGGAACAGTTGACGCAGATATTCCGAGTGCATGCGGTACGGCATGCGAGTGGCGTCCGCGTT
Organism: Paraburkholderia dioscoreae; assembly: GCF_902459535.1. Taxonomy (NCBI): domain Bacteria; kingdom Pseudomonadati; phylum Pseudomonadota; class Betaproteobacteria; order Burkholderiales; family Burkholderiaceae; genus Paraburkholderia; species Paraburkholderia dioscoreae. The sequence continues at coordinate 3,219,431 of NZ_LR699554.1, read as the reverse complement.
CCACGCCATCAGATCGATCATCGGCGCGCGCTCGCCCAGCAGGTAGTCATGCACGATGCGCGACCAGATGAGATCGTTCGATTGCAGAAGCTGGAACGCGCCGGCCATCTGATGCGCGCCGAGATAGCCCTGCGACCACATCATGCTTTCGAGGAAATACACCTCGCTGTCGTCGATGAAGAGCTCCAGTTCGCCAGGCTCGGTGAAATCCGTTTGCGCCGCGAACAGCGTGACCGATGCCAGCCGGTTATCGCCCGAGCCTGCCATTGCTGCCGCCGCGATCGACAGCAGCGTGCCGCCGAGGCAATAGCCGGTTGCGTGGATCTTGTGGTCCGGGACGATCTTCGAGACGGTGTCGAGCGCGGCCATCACGCCCAGTTGCCGGTAATCTTCAAGACTGAGGTCGCGGTCGTCGGCGTCGACGTTGCGCCACGAGACGCAGAACACGGTGTGCCCCTGTCCGACCAGATAGCGGATCAGCGAGTTATGCGGCGACAGATCCAGGATGTAGTACTTCATGATCCACGCGGGGACGATCAGCACCGGCTCGGCAACCACCTCGTCGGTCGTGGGGCTGTATTGGATCAGTTCGATCAGATGATTGCGAAAGACAACCTTGCCCGGCGTCGCGGCGAGATTGACGCCCACCTTGAACTGTTCGAGGCCCGCGGGGGGCGTCCCGCTCTGCTGGCGCATCGCGTCTTCAAGCGCGTTGCGTGCGCCCTGAACCAGGCTCATGCCGGCTGTCGACATGGCGCGCTGCGACACCTCCGGGTTGGTGAGCAGAAAATTGGTAGGCGCCAGTATATCGAGCAACTGGCGCGCGACGAACGACACGACGTCTTCATGATGACGGGTAGTGCCGGGCACTTCGCGCGTGGCCGTATTCCACCATTGCTCGGCGAGCAGAAATGTCTGCTGCCACAGCCGGTATGGTTCGGTCTGCCACACGTCGGCACGAAAGCGGTCGTCTTTCGAGGACGGCTCTGCCAGCACCGGGGCGTAAATGCCGGAGGAAACATGGGTGAGATAGTCGGCGATACGCCTCGTGTTCAATGCGCAAAGCGACGCGAGTTCCAGTTGCTTGCCGGGCGCCGCCGCAAGATGGATAAACCAGTCGGAGAGTGCTGCGCCGAGCGAGGCGGGCGACAGACCCGCCGTCAACCGCGCGATCATGGCTTCCTTGGCATGGTCCAGTTCACGGAACGGCGCGGCAGAATCGGAGACGGCAGAACTGTCCGGCGCTGCATGATGTTCTGCGCGAGGTTCTGCGCGAGCCGGCTTGGAGCGAGTGTCCATCTGAGTTCCTTTTGATTGTCCTGCGCGCGCGGCAGTATGGCCGAACGAACTGGCGACAGCAGGACAGCTAGTACGGAAGAAGGGCGGCAAAACGAGAACTGCCTGTGACAGTAGACGTTCCCCGGCACGCCGACATTGCGGGCGCCTATGGAAGCGTGCTCTTATGCTCCATGATTGTGCGCCGCAACAAGATCGTGAGTGTTGACTGTAGCGTTGCCCTGGACGCCGCTGTTGATCTGGGTCAAGAGACGATCGGGCGGCTTTTTTCCCGCGCAAGGTGCAGGTGAACGATAGTTTTTATATGAGACCTGCTGCCTTGATTCCGTCATATTTGCGCTATGCGGAAGGCGTCGCGAGCGGCAATTTAACGCGCTCGGCGAGCGCGGGTACGTTCCTTACGAACTCTCTCTGGCTAGCTGACGGAATTCGCGTCGGGCACCAAGGTGGGCCCAGCGGCAGAAGGTGTGGAAACGGCGTTATTGGGCGGCAGAGGGCGAGGCATTCGCATCGAGTCGGTGGCGACAAAGGTGAGGGTAGCCTCCGTTACCTTGACGACGTCGGCCGCCATGCCCATGCGTTGAGCGAAGACTTCCACGTTGACGGTGATCGACGTACGTCCCTCGCGGACGATATCCGCATAGAAGCTCAGCAGATCGCCGATAAAAACGGGCTGCCTGAACGTGAACGAATTGACCGCGATGGTGACGACGCGGCCATTCGCGCGCCGGCTGGCGGGAATCGATCCGGCGATATCGACATGCGACATGATCCAGCCGCCGAACACATCGCCGTGTACGTTGGCGCTCGACGGTTGGGGCACGACGCGCAGCACGGGCATCGCGTCGGCGGGAAGGCGTTCGGAGGATGAGGATGCGGGCATGGCGGTCTCGTGTCGTAAGTAAGCCGGGAGCGGCACGACAGCGCCCGGCTTCCCGGCAGATATCGGGTTCAGCGGACCACGCGCGTGAGCCAGTGCGCGTAGCGGTCCGATTTGCCGGCAACCGCGGCGAAGAACGTTTCCTGCAGCGACGCCGTGATAGGCCCACGCTCGCCGTTGCCGATCACGCGATCGTCGAGTTCGCGAATGGGCGTGACCTCGGCTGCCGTGCCCGTGAAAAAAGCTTCGTCGGCGCAATACATTTCATCGCGCGTAATGCGTTTTTCGACGACATGAAGGCCCTGATCCCGCGCGATTTCAATCACCGACGCGCGCGTGATGCCGTCGAGGCAGGAGGCCAGGTCCGGCGTATACAACGCGCCGTTGCGCACGATGAAAACGTTTTCCCCCGCGCCCTCGGACACATAGCCTTCCGTGTCGAGCAGCAAGGCCTCGTCGTAACCGTTACGGGTGACTTCGCGATTGGCCAGAATCGAATTGATGTAGTAGCCGCTTGCCTTGGCGCGAACCAGCGACACATTCACATGATGACGCGATAGCGAAGACGTCTTGACACGAATTCCGCGCGCGAGTCCCTCCTCGCCGAGATAGCTGCCCCAAGGCCACGCGGCAATGCCGACGTGAACCGTGTTGCCGCGCGCACCGAGGCCCATCTGTTCGCTGCCGAGCCACACGAGAGGACGCAGATAGCACGCTGTCAGCTGATTGCGGCGCACCACTTCCAGCTGCGCGTCGCGAATCGTCTCCACGCTGAAGGGCACGGTCATTTCGAAGATTTTCGCGGAATTGAAGAGTCTTTTCGTATGGTCGTCGAGCCGGAAAATCGCCGGACCCGCAGCAGTCCCGTATGCCCTGACGCCTTCGAATACGGCCATGCCATAGTGGAGCGAATGAGTCAGAAAGTGGAGTTGCGCATCGCGCCACTGCACCAGTTCGCCATCCAGCCAGATCACGCCATCGCGGTCATGCATTGTCGAGTTCATAACGATTTTTCGAAAGGTTGAGAAGATGAAACGGGCGGCGTGCCGGCCGCATCGGCGCGGTATTCGGCAAGCCAGCGTTCGCGCTTCGTTGCCGCGGCGAGCACGTTGCGCTCCTTGACGTGACCGAAACCGCGAATCTCGTCCGGCAGATTGGCGAGTTTCATTGCCGCATCGAAACGGGCGGTGTCGAGCGTTGCGCAGAATTCGTCGACCAGTGCGAAGTACTGCTCGATCAGATCACGTTCATTGCGCCGCTCTTGCGTCTTGCCGAATACGTCGAATGCCGTGCCGCGCAGGAATCTGAATTTTTCGAGTGCGCGGAACATCGTGAGCGTCCATTGCCCGAATCTTTGTTTTTTCAGGTGGCCGTGTTCGTCGCGTTTGGTGAGCAATGGCGGCGCGAGATGGAACGCAAGCTTGTAATCGCGACCCGGCTCGCCTTCGAACTGGGCACGCAGTTTGTCCATATAGGCCGGGTCCGCATAGAGACGGGCCACTTCGTACTCGTCCTTATAGGTCATCAGTTTCGCCAGATTGCGCGCGACCACCGGCGTGAGGCGAGGCTTCGACCCGGACACCACGGCCGCTTCCTTCGCGCGCAGCCGTTCTACGGCTTCGACATAGCGCGCTGCATAACGCGGGTTCTGATAGACGCTCAGCCGCTCGACATTGCGCTCGATCAACCGGTCCAACGATTCGGGCATCTGCACGACAATGGCCTGCTGCTTGCCGGCCAGCGGCGTGAAAGCATCCGCGGCGGTTTCACCGTGCTGCGCGACGTAGCGGCCCCATTCGAACGCCAGACGATTTTTTTCCACGGCGACGCCATTCAGTTCGATCGCGCGATCGAGACTTTCGTAGCTGAGCGGCAGCCAGCCGCGTTGCCACGCAAAGCCGAGCAACAGCGGATTGGCATAGAGCGTGTCGCCTAACAGCGCGAGCGCAAGACGATTGGCGTCGATAAAGTCGCAGTCGTCGCCGATGCTTGCGTGCAGATCCTGTTGTGTCTGATCGGCCGGAAAACTCCAATGCGGATCCCGCACGAACTGTGCGGTCGGCGTGGCGCCGCTGTTGATCGCCGCTTTCGTTACGCCGCGTTGCGTGCGTGCCAGCACTTCAGCGGAAGCGGAGACGATCGCATCGCAGCCGAGAATCAGGCGCGCTTCACCGGCCGCGATCCGCGTTGCGTGCAGTTGGTCGGGTGCTGCGGCGATCTGCACATGGCTGAGCACAGCGCCGCCTTTCTGCGCGAGCCCAGCCATATCGAGCACGGTGACGCCCTTGCTTTCGAGGTGAGCCGCCATGCCAAGCAAGCCGCCGATCGTCACGACGCCGGTTCCACCCACGCCCGTCACCAGCACGCCATACGGTTTGGATAGCGAAGCAATCGTAGGTCTGGGCAGCGCGGCGAAATCGGGCAACGCGGCTGCGGTCGCATGTTTAACGGGTTTTTTCACCTGCGCGCCTTCAGCCGTGACGAAACTCGGACAGAAGCCGTTCACGCACGAAAAATCTTTATTGCACGACGACTGGTTGATCTTTCGCTTGCTCCCGAGCAACGTTTGCAACGGCTCGACCGACAGGCAGTTCGATTCCACCGAACAGTCGCCGCAACCTTCGCACACCGCGTCGTTGATAAAAGCGCGTTTCGCCGGATCGGGATAGGTGCCGCGTTTGCGGCGCCGCCGTTTTTCGGTCGCACAGGTCTGGTCGTAGATCAGAATCGATGTACCCGCCACTTCGCGCAACTCGCGCTGCAAGCGGTCGAGTTCGTCGCGGTGATACACCTTCACGCCTTCTGGAAGGCGAACGTTCGCGTCGTATTTCTCCGGCTCGTCCGTCACGATCAGCACGTGTTTCGCGCCTTCGGCAACGACCTGAAACGCGATCTGCGGCACGGTGAGCACGCCATCCACCGGCTGGCCGCCGGTCATCGCGACCGCGTCGTTGTAGAGCACCTTGTAGGTGACGTTCGCGCCGGCCGCAATCGAAGCGCGAATCGCGAGCAGACCCGAATGAAAATAGGTGCCGTCGCCCAGATTGACGAACACGTGACGCTCATTCGTGAAATGCATCTGGCCGGTCCACGCAACGCCTTCGCCGCCCATCTGGCTGAAGGTCTCCGTGTTGCGGTCCATCCACATCGACATGTAGTGGCAGCCAATGCCGGCCAGTGCGCGTGAACCATCCGGCACGCGTGTCGACGTGTTGTGCGGGCAGCCCGAGCAGAACCAAGGTTGCCGTTCCGTCACGAAACGCAGCGTGGCCGCCTCGCGCTCCTTGGCCTCGATCACGGCAACGCGCGCATCGATTCGCGCCCGCAAATCGGCAGGCAGATCGGCTTTGGCGAGGCGCCGGGCGATCGCTTTCGCAATCAGGGCGGGCGACAGTTCGTAGTGCGCGGGCAGCAGGGTCTGTCCACGCGGCACCGACCATTCGCCGCCTTCGTCGTCGCGCTGGTCGAATTTGCCGAACACCTTTGGGCGCACGTCGTCGCGCCAGTTGTAGAGCTCCTCTTTGAGCGCATATTCGAGAATCTGGCGTTTCTCTTCGACCACCAGAATCTCGTCGAGCCCGGTTGCGAAGTCGCGCGCGTTCTGCGCGTCGAGCGGCCATACGCAACCCACTTTCAGCACGCGTATGCCAATGCGTGCGCAGGTTTCGTCGTCGAGCGAGAGGTCGGCGAGCGCCTGGCGCACGTCGAGATACGCCTTGCCGGCGGTCATGATCCCAAGGCGTGGATTGGGACTGTCGATCACCACGCGGTTCAGCTTGTTCGCGCGAATATAGGCGAGCGCCGCATACCACTTGTAGTTGAGCAGACGCGCTTCCTGCGCGAGCGGCGGATCGGGCCAGCGGATATTCAGGCCGCCTTCGGGCATCTCGAAGTCATCCGGCAGGACGATCTGCAAGCGGTCCGGGTCGATCTCGATCGACGCGCTCGATTCGACCACGTCCGTCACGCACTTCATCGCGACCCACAGACCCGCGTAGCGGCTCATGGCCCAGCCGTGCAGACCGTAGTCGAGATACTCCTGCACGCTTGCCGGATACAGCACCGGGATGCCGCTTGCCACGAACATGTGCTCCGATTGATGCGCGACCGACGACGACTTCGCCGCATGGTCGTCGCCCGCCAGCACCAGCACGCCGCCGTTCGGATCGGTGCCGGCCGAATTCGCGTGCTTGAAGACGTCGCCGGTGCGATCCACACCCGGCCCCTTGCCGTACCACATGCCGAATACACCGTCGACCTTCGCGCCCGGCCAGAGGTTGAGCTGCTGCGTGCCCCACACGGCAGTCGCCGCGAGATCCTCATTAACCCCCGGCTGGAATACCACGTCGTGTTCCTTCAGATGCTTCTTCGCTTTCCATAGACCCTGATCGAGCGCGCCGAGCGGCGAGCCGCGATAGCCCGACACATAGCCCGCGGTGTCGAGACCGGCGCGGCGGTCGCGCGCTTTCTGCAGCATAGGCAGCCGCACCAGCGCCTGAGTGCCGCTCATATAGACGCGGCCCTTTTCGAGCGCGTATTTGTCGTCGAGCGATACGTCGGCAAGCGCGTCACGTAGTGGCGGCATTAGCGGGGCGTTCATGGGGAAGTCTCCGGCGGCTTTATTGGAAGCGGAGTATAGGAAGCAGAATTTCCAACGTAAAATCACGAATACCGAATCCTGCTATTTGAAAAACACATGTCAAAAGACGTTACCCTGCGGCAGATGCGTTACTTCGTGGCTGCAGCCCAGAGCGGGCAGTTTTCGATGGCGGCGACGGCCGAGCACGTGTCGCAATCGGCGATCACCAATGCCGTGCTTGCATTGGAGGAAACCCTGGGTACGCGGCTCTTCGAGCGCCTGCCTCAAGGCGTCACGTTGACGCCAGACGGGCACGATTTTCTGAGCCACGCGAGACACATACTCGATTCGGTGCGCGACGCGGTTTACAAGGCGCCGTTCCGCTCGCACGATCTCAAAGGTACCGTGCGCATTGCTGCGTCGTATACCGTGTTGGGTTATTTCCTGCCGGAGTTGATGGCGCGGTTTCGCGCGACGTACCCCGACGTCGTGATCGATCTGCACGACCTTGACCGTGAATCGATCGAACAGGCCGTGCTCACCGGCGAGGTTGATCTCGGCATTGTTCTGCTATCGAATGTCGAAAATATCCGGCGTTTCCGTCACCATGTGCTGATCCGCTCGCGCCGACAGTTGTGGACCTCGCCCACCCATCCGCTCGCGCAACTCAATGCGCCTTCGCTCGCGGATATCGCGAGTTATCCGTACATTCTGATCACGGTAGACGAAGGCGAGCAATCCACGCTGCGCTACTGGAAGCAGAATGATGTCGAGCCGAATATCGCGTTTCGCACGAGTTCAATGGAGGCGCTGCGCGGTCTGGTCGCGCATGGCTTCGGCGTGACGATTCTGTCCGACATGGTGTTTCGCCCGTGGTCGCTGGAAGGCAAGCGGATCGACGCGCGACCCATTCTCAACGCGATTCCGCAGATGGATGCGGGCATGTTATGGCGTAAAGGCACGACGCTGGATACGCCGGCAGTGGCGTTTCAGCAGTTCCTCATTCATGCATGCGGGAGTTGAAAGCGGGACGTGATCTGTATGAAAAAAACTGCAGGGCGTTGCCCGAATTGATATTGGCGATCCTGTCATATCTGTTTTTCGCATACCCTGGCGGTTGTTTTTCCTCTGCACTGACAGCGGCCGACTCGCACCGCAAGCCCGAGCCGACATGGGGCAGAGCCGGGACGCACTATAATCGGCTCGATGCATCGATTCATTGAGAACCGATCGACGACTTCCGCCTTCCGTCATGCCCAAACAGAGAGCCAGCAAACCCGTTCAGCCTGCATTGCGCAGCCGAAAATCCCCGCAGGGCTCGCCCACCGTGCAGGACGTCGCGCGCCTCGCGAAGGTGTCGGTCGGCTCGGTGTCGCGGGTGCTCAACGGCCGCGAGAATGTGGCGCCGGCCATTCAGGAGGCGGTGCGCGCCGCGGTGGCGGAGTTGAATTTCGTGCCGAACGTGGTGGCGCGCAGCATGCGCAAGGGCAGCTCCAGCGCGATTGGCTGCCTGATTTCCGACATCACCCAGCACACCGCCGCGCAGATGGTAAGCGCGGCCGAAGAGCGCCTGCGGGCAAGGGGTTTCGAGATTCTGATCGCCAATTCCCATTACGACCTCGAGCGTGAGCGGGCCATTCTGTCGAGCCTCAAGCAGCGCCGCATCGACGGATTCATCGGTGCGATTTCCGACGACGAGACGCCTTCCTATTTCAACTTCCTGCACACCCTGAATATGCCCGTCGTGCTGTGGGAGCGCGACGCCCAGGGCGAATTTAATTCGGTGCTGACCGATCACGCCGACGGCTGCCGTCAGGCCGTGCGCTATCTCGCGTCGCTCGGCCATCGCTCCATTGCGCTCGTGGCCGGCCACGAAAACACGTGGGTGGGCCGCGAGATGGTGCGCGGCTATCAGGCCGCGTGCGAGGCCGCCGGCATCGCGCTCGATCCTGCGCTCGTGCTGCGTACCAGCGCATTTAACAAAGACGTCTGCCGCGCGCTGCTCACCGGTCCCGGGCGGCCTACCGCCATCATTGCCACGCTGAACGACGTGGCGGTCGTGCTCGAAGTGGTGCGGGAAACCGGGCTGTCGATTCCGGCCGACCTGTCGGTGATTTCCATCGGCGAGCACGAGTATTCGGGCATCGCGTCGCCGGCGTTGACCGTGGTGACGCAAAACCCGCGCGACGTGGGCCGCGAAGCCGCGGACATGATGTTGCAACTGATCGAGGGTTCCGCGCCGTCCGGCATTCGCCGCTCGAAACATCCAATGCGGATGATCGTGCGCGAGTCGTGCGGCGCGCCTCCCAGCCTGGCACGCCGCAAAAAGCGCTAGCCGGATTCGATTCCCAGGGTTTGTCCGACCGCAAAGTTGCTTGACAGCGGATTTTTCGTCGCTGACATTGCGTACACACCGAAAATGAATCGATTCACCAAATTCGAGGCGGGATATGGGCGACAGAAAAATCGGGTTACAGTCGAGGCAGGACAACAGCGAGGAAGGCGGCCGTGCAGGCCGTCGACGGTTTATGAAAACGGCAGGCGTGCTGGCCGGCGCGGTGGCGACCGGACTCGGTCTTGATGGCTGCGGAGACGGCGGGATCAGCGCCGCGTCTGCGCAGAGCGTGGGTGCGCAGATTCCGGCGATCGTGCCGGCGCAAACCGCGCTGGTGGTCATGCATTATCAGACCGACATTCTGGGGCTCTTTCCGTCTGTCGCGCCTACGCTGCTCGCCAACACGCGCAAGTTGTGCGATGCCGCGCGGGCCAAAGGCGTCAGCGTCTACTTCGCGAAGATCCAGTTCAGCCCGGGTTATCCGGAAGTCAGCCCGTTGAACAAGAACGGGCAAGGACTCAAACAACTCGGCCTTTTTATCAACGACAAAATCGCGCCGGAACTCGGCCAGCAGGCCAACGAACCGCTCATCGTCGGACATCGTGCCAGCGTGTTTTTCGGCACCGATCTGCAGGCGCGGCTTTCCGCGCAGGGTATCGATACGCTGATCATGGCCGGCATTGCGTCGACCGGCGTCGTGCTCTCGTCTGTCGGGTATGCGAGCGACGCGGACTTCCGCTTGTACACCGTCAAGGATTGCTGTTACGACCCGGACCAGGTCGTGCACGATCATCTTTTCTCCACCGCATTCGATTCGCGCACCACGGTGCTGTCGCTCGCCGACGCCTCGTTGCTGCTTGCCTAGGGCCGCTGCAAAGCGCGCTGAGCGCCCCAGTCAGGGTTTCCGATATTTTTGAAAAGTTGACTCGCCGCGCCAACCTCACTATTGTCTGTGAATCGATTCACTAAAATGTATTGAACGGCGCGGCATTGAAAAAGCAGAGGATTTCATGACTTTCAGCAACAGGCGACGACAACTCCTTCGCGCGGGCGCCGCGGGCATCGCGGGGCTTTCGCTGCCGCTCGCATTCGAAGGCCGCGTTTTCGCGGCGCAGGCAGGGGTGTTGTCGGTCGCCATTCCGAGCAATCCGCAAACGCTCGATCCGATCAACCAGCCGAATCACGACGTAATGGCGATCAACCAGCTGATCTTCGAGAATCTGGTCGGCGTCGACGCGCGCGGTCAGCGGGTGCCGCAACTGGCGCGCGCCTGGACGATTTCGCCGGACAAACTGACGTACACATTCGATCTGCAGCGCGGCGTGAACTTTCAGAACGGCCAGCCTTTCACGTCCGCTGACGTGAAATACAGCTTCGACTACGTGCTGAATCCCGCGAACAAGGCGTTCCGCCGGCCGTTCTGGACCGTGATCGATTCGGTCAGCACGCCGGATGCGAATACCGCCGTGATCCGCCTCAAGCGCCCTTACCGGCCGTTGCTCGACTACATGTCGAAGTACATGGGTATTTTTCCGGTAGGCAGCCGCGAGCAGCACCCAGCCGACTACTTCAAGCAGACGCCGATCGGTGTCGGCACCGGCCCGGCAATTTTCGTGCAGTCCAAGGCGAACGACTTTGTCGAATTGAAGCGCAATCCGGCTTACTGGGGCAAGGGCGAGCCGCATTGGGACAAGGTGGTGTTCCGCATCATTCCGGAAGAATCGTCGCGGCTTGCGTCGCTGATGTCGGACCAGACGCAGATCATCAGCGCGCCGCCGGCCCAGACGTTCGCGCAGATCCGCACGTCGGCGGGCCTCGCGGGCGATAGCCGTCCATCGCCGACCAGCCCGCTGATGATATGCCTGAACAACCGCAAGGCGCCATTCGACGACCCGGCGTTTCGCCGTGCCGTTTCGCTCGTGCTGGATCGGGGCAAGATTTGCCGCGATCTGTGCTATGGCGCGGTGAAGGCGAGCAGCATGCCGTTTGCGCCGGAGTCGCCGTGGTACGACGCAAGCTCGGCTGGAAGCCTGGCGTTCAATCTGGATCAGGCGCGAGCGGCGTTGAAAAGCTCGAAGTACGCGAGCGGCGCGTCGTTCGATCTGCTGTACGTGCAGCCTGCGTATCTGATCGATACATCATCCACGGCGCTGTTCATTCAGGCGCAACTGGCGTCGCTGGGCGTGCGCGTCAATCTGCGTCCGCTCGATTTCGGGCAGATGATTTCGCAGGTGCTGGTCGGCAACCACGCTGCGGCATTGACCGGTTTCATCGCGCCGCCGGAGCCGACGTATCTGCTCAATGCGCTGTTCCGGCCAACGGAAAGTCTCTGGAAAGCGAGCGGCTATGAGAGTGCAGAATTGCTGAAGCTGATCGACGACAGCTATCTGGTCGACGATCCTGCCGCGCTGAAGCCGATTCTCGCGAAGCTTCAGCAGGTGCTGGCGCGCGACTGTCCGGCGGTCTGGATCGGCGCGCTGGAAGTGCAGAACTTGTGGCGCAGCAATGTGAAGGATTTTCAGGTGAACGCCGGCTTCTCGCTGAAGCTCGACAACGTCTATCTCGCGAAGGCATGAGGTCGATATGAAAGCCGTTTCGAGGCTGTTTTCGTCTGTGCTGGTGCTGCTGGTGGTGAGCGCGTTGCTGTTCGCAATGTGTCGCGCGACACCCGTGTCGCCCGCGCGTCTGACGTTGGGCAGCGACGCAAGCATCGAACAGATCGCCGCGTTCAATCATCAATATGGACTCGACCGGACTGTCGTCGCGCAATACGGCACGTGGCTGAACGGCGCGCTCGCGCTCGATTTCGGCAAGTCCTACGTGACCGGCAACCCGATCGGCCCACAGATTGCCGATACGTTGCCGAATACCGTCGAACTCGTCACGCTGTCGTTCGTCTTCACGATCTTCGTGTCGATCGTGCTCGGCACCGTGGCGGCGCTGAAAGAGAACAGCGGAACGGACCATCTGCTGCGAGCCGTGGCGATTGTCGGTTTATCCGTGCCGTCGTTCTGGCTGGGGTTGCTGCTGATCCGCTATGTCGCCTTGAAGACCGGTTGGTTTCCTGTGGGCGGCCTCACGCCCTGGTCGGACGGCCCGGCGGCTCATCTGCTCGCGCTGGTGTTGCCCGTGCTGACGATGTCGGTGTACTACATCTCCGTGCTGAGCCGTCTGGTGCGGGCGAACATGGTCGATGCGCTCTCGCAGGATTATGTGCGAACCGCCAGAGCGCTCGGTTTGTCGCCGTCGCGTATTCGCCTCTATGCACTGAAGAACGCGTTGCCGTCGCTCGTGAGCACGGCGGCGATGAGTTACGGCTACATGTTCGGCTGGGCGTTGATCGTGGAGCAGATCTTCAATCTGCCAGGCGTCTCGCGCGCTTTGCTCACGGCGATCTTCCAGCGCGACTATCCGACGGTGCAGGCCATCGTGCTCGTGATCACGACGATCTTCATCGCGTCGAACACGTGCGCCGACGTACTGCATGGCTATCTCGACCCGAAGGCGAACAGAACATGATGGCTGATTCATCCCTACCCAACGTGCAACGCAAGCCGCATGTGCTCGGCGCATGGCTCGCATCGGCCGGCCAGCTGCTGCGTGCGCTGATGCATGAGCCGGCCGGTGCGATCGGTCTCGCCACGATCGTGCTACTGGGCGTGATTGCCTTGTGCGCGCCGTGGCTGCCGTTGAAGGATCCGCTGCAGCTCTATATCGAACATCGTCTGGAAGCGCCGAGCGCGGCGTTCTGGCTCGGCACCGACCAGGTGGGCCGCGACATTCTGAGCCGCACGATCTGGGGCGCTCGCGCGTCGTTGTCCATTGGACTGTGCGCGGTCGCGATCGGCCTCGTGCTCGGCACGGGCATCGGTCTCGTGGCAGGCTATAAGGCCGGCTCGTGGCTCGACGAAACGCTGATGAAAGTGATGGAAGTGCTGGCGTCGATTCCGCTGTTGATCTGGGCGATCGCGCTCGTCGGTATTACCGGCACTGATACGCTGCATATCGGCGTGCTCGCCATTTCGAATGAAACCAAGCTCGTGCTGCTGATCGGCGTGCTGTACGCGCCGGGTCTTGCGCGGCTCACCCATAGTCTCGCGAAGGCCGAGTCGCAGGCGGAGTATGTCGCCGCACGGATTCTGCAGGGTGCAAGCGGGGCGCGCATCATGTTCTCCGATGTTCTACCCAATATCATCTCGCCGGTGCTGATCCAGGCGTCGCTGCTGCTCGGTGTGACGATCATCGTGGAGGCATCGCTCAGTTTTATCGGACTCGGGGTGCAACCGCCAACGCCAAGTTGGGGCGCGATGCTCTCTGACGCGCGCGCACTGATTTTCACCGACAACTGGTGGGTCTCGGTGTTCCCCGGCGCGGCGGTGTTCGTTAGCGTGCTCGCCTTCAATCTGTTCGGCGATTCGATGCGCACCATTCTCGATCCCCGGCGGCGCAGTGCGCATGCGGCGAATGTGCCGGGAGCGTCGCTATGAACGAAGCGCTACTGTCGATTGAAAACCTGCGCGTCACGTTCGGCGCGGGCAAGACCCAGACCGAAGTGTTGCATGGACTCGATTTGCAGGTGGGACGCGGCGAAGCGGTCGGCCTCGTCGGCGAATCGGGTTCGGGCAAGAGCGTGGCTTCGCTGGCCGTGCTCGGCTTGCTCGGCAACGCGGGGCGTATCAGCGGCGGCCGGATCGTGCTCGACGGCGAAGACCTGGGCCGCGCTTCGGAGGCTCGCATGCGGGCATTGCGCGGGCGGCGCGTCTCCATGATCTTTCAGGATCCGGCGACGGCACTCAACCCCGCCTTCACGATCGGCGCGCAACTCGCCGACGTGATCCGTGCCCACCGTCCGCTGCGCGGCCGCGCGATCCGCGACGAAGTGCATTCCGTGCTGGCGCGCGTCGGTTTCAAAGACCCGCGTACCACGGAGCGCGCGTATCCGCACGAACTGAGCGGCGGCATGAAGCAACGCGCGATGATTGCCGCCGCGATTGTCTGTGAACCGGCGCTGCTGCTCGCGGACGAACCCACTACCGCGCTGGACGTGACCGTGCAGGCGCAGATCGTCGAGTTGCTGAGAACGCTGGTGGACGAAATGGATCTCGGCCTCGTGTTCATCACGCACAACCTGGACCTGATGGCGGAATTGTGTTCGCGCGCCGTCGTGCTGAAACAGGGGCATGTGGTCGAAGCCGGTCCGGTGCAGGACATCTTTCTGCGGCCTTCGCACGACTACACGCGGCACCTGATCGCGAGCATTCCGCGTTTGCCGGTGGCGCGTGATATGGGCCGCCATCAACCTGAGGAGCCGCGCAATGTCCGTTAATGTGCCGAACGCCACCCCGGCTGCGCAGCCGATCTTCGCGCTGCAGGAGGTCGGCAAGTCCTATGCGTTGGCGCGTTCTCCGCTCGAACGCATGTTCAACCGGCGCCGCTTTCATGCGGTGTCGGACGTGAGTCTCGAGGTGGCGAAGGGCGACGCGCTGGCTATCGTCGGCGAAAGCGGCAGTGGCAAATCGACTGTCGCGCGCATGATGGTCGGCCTCACCGCGCCGACCACCGGCTCGATCTGTTTCCGAGGTGACGCGTTGAACACCATGACACGCACGCAGAACGCGACGTTTCGTCAGCGTGTGCAGATGGTGTTCCAAAGCACGACGAACTCGCTGAACCCGCGCAAGACGATTGCCACCACGCTTGCGGAAGCAATCGGCAACGACGGTGTGCCGGTGCGTCAATTACTCGACATGGTGAGGCTGCCGGCATTCGTGCTGGCGCGCTATCCGCATCAGCTGTCGGGCGGTCAGCGGCAGCGCGTGGGTATCGCACGGGCGCTCGCGCGCCGTCCGGAACTGGTCGTTGCCGATGAACCGACTTCCGCGCTCGACGTATCCATTCAGGCGGAGATCATCAAACTGTTGCGCGATCTTCATCAGAGCGCCGGTGTGTCGCTGGTCGTGATCAGTCACGATCTGGCGCTGGTCGGCGAACTGTGCGAGCGCGTGGTGGTGATGCGGGAAGGGCGCGTCGTGGAAGCAGGAGCCGTGGATCAGGTGTTGTTCGAGCCACGCGAGCGCTACACGACGGAGTTGCTGGCGGCGATCCCGAAGGGGATCGGCCGGCACCCCATAGGGGTGGGACCAGAGTAAGCGCCAAAGCACTAACTCTGGTCGACACAGGAGAGGCGGTCCGAGCAGTAAAGAAGAAGATCCGGGTCAAGCAGTGAGCCGACCCACCTGGGATATTTTTTTAAACCTATGGTGAATCGATTCATTTGCTATCATCAATCGATCGCTAGCCGACCGGGGTGTCGCGATTCCTTGTTTGGAGAAGAGCGGTGAAGGAAAAGTTATTCATCATGGCGGCTCTGATGGGCGGGAGCGGTCTCGTTCATGCGCAGAGTTCGGTCACGCTTTACGGGATCATCAACGAGGCCATCACCTACTCGTCGAACCAGGGCGGCCACAGCGCGGTGCAGTTGACCGGCAACGGCGAGTACGGCAGCCGCTGGGGACTGCGAGGCGCCGAAGACCTCGGCGGCGGCACCAAGGCGATCTTCACGCTGGAGAACGGCTTCAATCCGGTCAGCGGCGCGCTCGGTCAGAACAACCGCATGTTCGGCCGCCAGGCTTTCGTGGGTTTTTCGAATCCGAAGTACGGCACGCTGACGTTTGGCCGCCAGTACGACGCGATCGTCGGCACCTTGCAGACCATGACGTCCAACGGTGCGTGGGGCGGCGTGATGTTTTCGCATCCGTACGACAACGACAACACCGACGACTATTTGCGCGTCAACAACTCCATCAAATACGTCTCGCCGAATCTGAAGGGCTTCACCGGCACGGCAATGTACGCGTTCAGCAACGCGCCCGGCGCGTTCGCCAACAATCGCATGTGGTCGGTAGGCGGCATCTATTCGCAGGGTGCTTTTTCGATTGCGGCGGCGTATTCGCTCTACGACGAACCGGGCGTGAACACCACGGCGAACGTGAACACCAATGGCGCGATCACCTGTTGCGATGCGCCGATCACGTCGAAGCGCGAGCAGATTGCGGGTATCGGCGCGTCGTATGTGTTCGGACCGGCCAAGCTGAGCCTGATGTACAGCAACGCGATCTACAACAACGTGGGCACGACCCTGACGAGCGGCATCAACTATCGCTTCAACAACTATGAAGCGAATGCGCGCTTCACGCTCGACCCGACGCTGTTCTTCGGCATGGCCTACACGTACACGAGCGACGACATCACCGGCGGTCCGGGCGGTCCCACGCAGGTGCACTGGCATCAGGTCAATCTGCTGGTCGACAAGTTCCTCTCCAAGCGCACCTCCATCTATACCGAGGTGATCTATCTGCGCGCGGCCGGCGGCGGCTTTTCCCGACCAACGGGCGGACCGTTGCCGGCGACTTCGAACGGCCTGCTGGCCTCGCAGATTCAGACCATGTTGCCTTCTTCAGGCCAGAACCAGGCCGTGGTCAGTGTTGGACTCGTGCACAAGTTCTAGCAGCGCTGCTTTTACCGGCGCAAACCGGCAACGCGTTTGCGCCGAATCGACTAACAAGTAAGGTGTGCAATGACTGAAAGACTTTACCGGGCCGGTGTCGATATCGGCGGAACCTTCACGGATATCGTCGTGATCGGCGATGACGGCGTGATTCATACCAGGAAGGTTTCGTCCACGCCTCAGGACTATGGCATTGCGATCGTTGCGGGCTTGCAGGCATTGCTGGCTTCGCTCGACGCGCAACCGCGCCAGATCACCGAACTGGTTCATGCAACCACCGTCGCCACGAATACCGTGCTCGAAGGCAAAGGCGCGCGCACGGCGCTGATCACCACGCGCGGCTTTCGCGACGTGGTCGAAATTGGCCGCCTGCGCGTGCCGATGCTCTACAACCTCGCGTATCAGAAGCCGGCGCCGCTCGCGAAACGCCGGCACCGTTACGAAGTGGACGAACGGCTGCTCGCCGATGGTTCGGTTGAAACGCCGCTCGACGATGCGCAGGTGCTGGACATCGGGCAACGTATCGCAGACGAGAAAATCGAAGCGGTGGCGATCAGCCTGATTCATGCGTACGCGAATCCCGAACACGAGATCCGTATTCGAGATCTGCTGCGCGGCGTGTTGGGCGACACCGTCTATCTGACCTGCTCGCATGAAATTCTGCCGGAGATCCGCGAATACGAACGCACCAGCACGACCGTCGTCAACGCGTATCTCGGGCCGGTGGTGGTCAGCTATCTGTATTCGCTGATCGACAAGCTGCGCGGCATCGGCATGACCGGTCCCGTGCAGATCATGCATTCGAATGGCGGCGTGATGAGCGCGGCCACCGTCATGCAGAAGCCGGCTACGATCATCGAGTCCGGTCCGGCGGCTGGTGTGATCGCGGGCGCCTCCGTGGCGGCCGCGTCGGGTTACGCCGATTGCATTACGGTGGACATGGGCGGCACCACGGCGAAGGCAGCCATCATCGAGAAGGGCGAGCCGGCGCGCACCACCGAGTACGAGGTCGGCGCGGGCATCAACGTCAGCAGCAAGCTCGTGAAGGGCGGTGGCCACGCGGTGAAGCTGCCGTTCATCGACGTCTCGGAGATCGGCGCGGGCGGCGGCAGCCTGGTGCGTATCGACGCGGGCGGTCTCGTCAAGGTCGGCCCTGATTCGGCAGGCTCGGTGCCCGGTCCCGTGTGCTACGACGCGGGCGGAACGATTCCGACGCTCACGGACGCCGTGCTGACGCTCGGCTATCTGAACCCGGAGTTCCTTGCCGGCGGCGAGTTGCGCATCAATCAGCAGAAGTCGCTCGACGCCATGCGCACGCAGATCGCCGAGCCTACGCACACGGATCTGTACGAAGCCGCCTATGGCGTTTTCTCGATCGCGGCCTCCACGATGACGCGCGCGGTGAAAGCCGTGTCGACGTATCGCGGCCGCGATCCGCGCGAGTTTGCGTTGTTCGCCTTCGGCGGCAATGGGCCGGTGATCGTTCACGCGATCGCCGAATTGCTCGACATGAAGACGGTGATCGTGCCGCCGAGCCCCGGCGTATTCAGCGCGCTCGGCCTGCTGTTCTCCTCGACACAGCACGAGTTCATGCAAACAATGTTCTGCCGCCTCGATCACTTCGCCGCAGTGGAATTGGGCAACGGGCTCGAAGACCTTGTAGCGCGGGCCACTGCGGATATGGCGGCCGAGGGTAACGCCTTCGACGATATCGCCGTGAGGTGCGCACTGGATTTGCGTTACACGGGGCAAGCATACGAGTTGACTGTGCCGATCGAATGGCGTGCCGGCGAGCCGCTCGACATTGCGCCGATCGCCGCCGCGTTTCATGCGGAACACGAACGCACCTACGGGCATGCGTCCGCGGACGAGGTCATCGAGCTCGTCAATCTGCGCGCGGTCGGTTCGCTGCGCTCGCAGAAAAACCGCGCCTACGACGCGCAACGCGCCGGCGGCAGCCGGGCGAATGCGTCGGGTGCGCGCGTGCCGGTGCGGCGCCGGGCCTATTTCGGCAAGTCCCACGGCTTTATCGACACCCCGGTGATCTCGCGTGCCGATCTGCGCGCCGCGCCAATGAGCGGCCCGTTGATCGTCGAAGAATACGACTCGACTTGCGTGGTGCCGCCGAATGCCGGCGCGCGCGTCGATGCCCACGAGAACATCGTCATCACGTTTCTGGAGCACTCCGTATGACTACCCAACAGGCCGCTTCGGCGGGCGCGGATGGCATCACGCTTGAAATCGTCAAGAACGCGCTCGGCTCGATTGCTGACGAAATGGCGCTTGTCGTGCTGCGCACGGCGTATTCGCCGATCGTGCGCGATTCAATGGACTTTTCCACCGCTGTGTTCGACCGCGCCGGCCGCGTGATCGCGCAAGGTCTGACCTTGCCGATTCACCTCGGCGCGTTTCCGGCCGCGATGGATAACGTGGTGCGCCGTTTCGGCACGGCCGGCAAGCCGGGCGACATTTACATCATGAACGATCCCTATACGTCGGGTGGCATGCATCTGCCGGACGTGTATCTGATTCAGCCGGTGTTTTACGCGTCGCGTATCGAAGGCTATGTGGCGACCATCGTCCACCACGCCGATATTGGCGGCATGGCACCGGGCAGCATGGCGATCGGTGCGACCGAAATCTATCAGGAAGGCCTGCGGATTCCCTTAATGAAGCTGTGCGATGCCGGCCATGTCAATGATGCGCTTCTGACGCTGCTGGAGACGAACTCGCGCATGCCGGGCCAGTTGCGCGGCGATCTGCGCGCACAGTTGGCGTCGTGCAAGGCGGGGGAGCGTGGGCTCGTGCAGTTGCTCGACAAATACGGCGCGGACGGTTTCGGCAGCCTTGTCGAAGCGCTGCACGATTACGCGGAGCGTCTGACGCGCCAGGCCATCGGCACGATGCCGAATGGTGAATACCGTTACGAGGATTTCATCGACGGCCTGGGCGATACGCCCGTGCCGATTGCGTTTCGCGTCAAGGTGACGGTAGCGGACGATACGGTCAGCATCGACTGGACCGGGACCGATGCGCAGGTGCAAGGCGCGATCAACGGTCCGTTCGCGACTACGCAATCGGTCGCGTATGCGGCGGTGCGCTGCGCGATTGGCGTGGATGTGCCGAACTGCGAAGGTTTTTCGCGACCCGTGCAGGTCTACGCGGAAAGCGGCTCGATCGTGAATCCGGTCGAACCGGCGGCTTGCGCTGCGCGCGGCATCATTGCTTACCGGATGTTCGACGTATTGCAAGGCGCGTTCGCGCAGATCGTGCCGGACACCATTCCGGCGCTGGGAGAAGGCGGTCCATCGGTCGTGTCGATTTCCGGGCGCCATCTGGATGGCGAGGGCGGCGGCAACTGGCTGATTACCGACGGCGTGCTCGGTAGTTGGGGCGGTGGTCGCAACGACGGCTGCGAAGGGATTGCCAATCCGCTCGGCAATCTGTCGAACCAGCCGGTCGAATTGATCGAGGCACGTCTGCCGCTCAAGATCACCGAGTATGGATTCGTCACCAACTCCGGCGGCGCGGGCCGGCATCGCGGCGGCCTTGCAATGCGCCGCGCTTATGAACTGCGCGGCGACCACGCGTTGCTCGGACTGCGTTCGGACCGTCGCGCGCATCGTCCGTCCGGCTCGCATGGCGGGCTGAGCGGGTCGCCGTCGCTTAATCTGCTGACGCGTGACGGTCAAAGCACGTTGCTGCCGACCATGCCGAGCACAGTGACTGCATTGCGCAAGGGCGATCGCTTCTGCCATATCGCGGCGGGCGGCGCCGGTCATGGCGATCCGTTGACACGTTCGCTGCAGGCCGTGCGTGAGGACGTGCTGGACGAGCGCATCACGGAGCAGTTGGCGCGTGAGGTGTACGGCGTCGTGCTCGAAGGTGCGGCGCGCGAGATAGACGAGCACCGCACCGCCGAGATGCGTACGCGCCTCAAGACGCTTTCCGGGCAGGAGCGCGTCGCGAAGCAGGAGGCGCTGTTCCTGCAATCGACCGGTGCCGATGCTGCGGCTATCGGCGAACTCTGACCACGACAGGGTGCATTGACTATGTCCGTTTCAATCATCGAGCCAGTTCCTGATACTCAACGTGTGCGCTTGCTGCGTCCCAGTTGGGCTGAACTCGACTATGGCGCCATCGCGGCGAATCTGGCGGTCGCGCGTGAACAGGTGGGACACGCCACGAAAATCTACTTCGTTTGCAAGGGCGACGGATTCGGCTTCGGCGCCGCGAAGGTTGCGCGGCTGGCGGCGCAAGCGGGTGTCGACGGCTTTTGCGTCGGCAGTCCGGAAGAGGGCGTCGCGATTCGCCGTGCGGGCATCGATCGCGACATATTGCTGTTTGCCTCGACCCTGCCGGAAGATGCGGCGCAGGTCGCTGCGTTGGGACTGACGGTGACGATCCAGAGTCAGGAAAGCCTGCATGCGTTCATCGACGCAGGTGTGGCGGTCGATGCGTTCCTGGAGATCGATCCGGGCTTTGGGCGCTTCGGCTTTCTGCCGTCGCAATGGCAAGCCGCGTTCGCGGCGCTGCGCGATCAGTCGACCGTGCGGCTCAAAGGCGTGTACACGCATCTGAGCTCGCCGGAGAACGACGACGTGACGCGCCAGCAGGCCGGTGTGTTCGACGCGGCGCTGGCCGACGCGCGCGCCGCGGGCTTCGATAACATAACGACGATGCTGGCAAGCTCGCGGGTCATGCTCGCGCATCCGCATCTGGCATATCAGGCGGTCGATCCCGGGCGGCTTCTATACGGTGCGCTCGACGCGGAATGGATGGTTCGCGCACCGTTGCGGCCCATGTTGCGGGCTGTGCGCGGGCGCATCATTCACGTGCAGGAGCACCCGGCCGGATCCACGCTTGGGATCGGCTATGCGGAGCCGATCCGGCTCGAACGCGGCGTGCGTATCGGTGTCGTGCCGATCGGCTTCTGGGATGGGCTGAATCATGTGCCGCCGCTGGGCCGCGTGCTGGTGCACGGACAGGCGGCGCGCATTCTTGGGCGCCGCTCTTTCCAGCATACCGTGATCGATATCACGGAGATTGCGCAGGCCCGGACCGGAAGCGTCGTGACGTTGCTGGGGCAGGACGGCGACCAGTCGATCACGATCGACGAGATGGCGGAAACGCTGCGGCTGCCGGTCATGGAGCTGGTCCCGCGGCTAGCGAGAAGCCTGCCTCACGTCCAGGTGAACGCGACGGATCTGGTGGGCAGTAACTGACGCCCGTCGCCAGATCCGTCTCATACGGCCTTAGAACATTTTGCGGATGCCGACTGCCGCGCCAACGTTGTTGGTACGGCCAACGGTGTCGACCACGCCGGTAGCCGGGTTGGTCGAGCCGGGGTAGTCGGCGGCAAATGCGCCGTTGCCGCGCGCGAAGTCCACGGTGCCATACACTTCCGTATGCTTGGACAGCGAGTATTCGGCGAGAACGGTGGCGGAGTAGTTGATACCCGAACCGAGTGTGCCGTCGATCCGCTCGGCATTGCGGGCGTGGCCGTAGTAGCCGGCCACGGTGATCAGCAGCGGGGCTGTGGCTTGCCAGTTGCCGCCAATGTAGAGCGTGTCGTCGATACGGTTCGGGCTGCTGCCCGGCAGTTTCGGCGCGCCGGCTTGCTGCATGTTGGCGTCGGTGGTGCCGCTGCGATCCTGCGCGCGCAACCAGCCGGCCAACAGGCGTACGGTAGGCGTGATCTGGTACGCGCCGCTGACGTGCATCAGGTTGATCTTCGCGCCATTGACCAGGCTGCCGTTGGCGGACGTCACGGAGGTTTGCTGGAAGCCGGCGTCGAGCGATGCGGGACCGTGCGTATACGTCACTTCCACGCCATACGTGCTGCCGAGGCCGACTGCGCCCGCCTGATTGCCGAAGCCGTAGATTGCGTCAATGCTCAGGCCGTTGAACGATGCCTTGTATTTGACCGAGTTGTTGATCGTGAGGTACGGACCAATACCATTCCACGCCCAACTGTCTTGCCAGTAGTCGCCAACCGTCAACGGGTCGAACACATCGCCCATTGTGTCGTAGAGCGGCGCATATTGATTACCGAAGGTCAGCGTGCCGTACTTGTCGCTCGACAGGCCCACGTACGCTTGCCGGCTGAACAGCGTGTTGGCCTGATGAAGTTGTCCAGAGTTGAGTTCGAAGCCATTTTCAAGGCGGAAGATCGCGGACAGGCCGCCGCCCAGATCCTCAGTGCCCCTCAGGCCCCAACGGCTATGCGTTTCCGGGCCGACTGTCATGCTGACCAGGTCTTTGCCGTCCGGGCCGGCATTCGTCTGATATCGGAGTGCCGTATCGACGAGACCATACAGCGTGACCGAGCTTTGTGCGAACGCCGGTGACGCGGCAAGGACGAAGAGTGAACCTACGGCACTGGAGATTACGACTTTTTTCATCAGACGGATGTCCTAAGTATGATTGATTATTTGACCGCCTCAAATGCCCTCGAAGACTTGCTGGGTGAGGCTGTGACCGGGAGCATAGTCGGCCGGTTTTTTGCCTCATATCGCAGAATATGGATTGGTTCCTTCCAGAATCAGGAACAATAACGCGACCGCGTATTTCCGATGGAGATGCCTCGACGTGCGGCAAGTCGGCGTGCGGTTCGACGCCGCAGGCGCGGCAAATCGACATTAACCGATCGACGACCGGCCCGCTTTTTCAACTCGTAACGTGTCGCTAAAAAGCGACGATTTGCGACCTGTTCGGCGTGGCGTTGACGTCGCGGTTGCGCGCATTTTTGTTATTGATGGGCGCAAGGCCGTTCGTGGCATAACGGCTCAGTGCGCCCATTGGTTCCGGCAATAGCTGATCGCTCTGCCGAATAGTTAGTCGTAGCGGTAGACGCCCTGACCGACTTTTCGCCCAAGACGGCCAGCCGCCACTAACTCGCGCAGCAACGGGCTCGCTCGATACTTCGAATCACCGAAGTCCTTCAGGAAGACGTCGAGGACCGAAAGGCAAACGTCAAGTCCAATCAGATCCGCGAGTGCCAGAGGACCGATCGGATGATTCGCGCCGAGTCGCATGCCGAGGTCGATCTCCTCTGCTGTAGCAATGCCTTCGGCGAGCACGAAGAACGCTTCGTTGATCATCGGCACCAGAATGCGGTTCACCACGAAGCCCGGCGCGTTCTTCACACTGATCGGCGATTTGTCGAGCTTAACGGTTAGCTCACGCACGGCTTCAATCGTGGCTGTGCTGGTCTGTACGCCGCGAATGATTTCGACGAGCGGCAGGAGCGGCACCGGATTGAAGAAGTGCATGCCGATGAAGCGCGACGCGTCGGTAAGCGACGCTCCGAGCGCGGTGATCGAGATCGACGACGTATTCGACGCGATGATCGCGTCCGGCCGCGCCACCGATTCGATCTGCCGCAGGATGCGGATCTTCAGATCGGTATTTTCCGTGGCGGCTTCAATTACGATGTCGACGGTAGCGAGGCGTTGATAGTCGGTGGACGTCTCGATTCGCGAGAGCGCGGCCTCTTTCACTGCGGCCTCGATCTTTCCCTTGGCTACCAGCCGTTCGAGGCTACCGGTCAACGTGGCTACGCCCTTCGCGAGCGCTGCCTCGGTAACGTCGATCACGACTACCTTCAATCCTGCGACTGCAACGACCTGAGCAATGCCGTTGCCCATCGTGCCCGCACCAATTATCCCAACGGTGTTGATTGTCATGGTTATTCCTTGTCAGTGACGCAACACAATTTCTCTATTGTAGGTTCTCGAATATAGCCGCAATACCCTGGCCGCCTCCGATGCACATCGTAACCAGTGCAAAGCGCCCTTTGATACGCTGCAATTCATATAGCGCCTTGACGGTAATCAGCGCACCCGTCGCTCCGATCGGATGACCGAGCGAAATGCCGGAGCCATTCGGATTGACCTTGTGCGGGTCGAATTCGAGTTCCTGCGCCACCGCGCAGGCTTGCGCAGCAAAGGCCTCGTTCGCCTCGATCACGTCGAGATCGCCGATGCCGAGGCCGGCGCGCTGGAGGGCAAGGCGCGTTGCGGGCACCGGGCCAATGCCCATATAAAGAGGATCGACGCCGGCATGCGCATATGACACGAGCCGGGCCAGCGGTTTCACGCCACTTGCGTCCGCCGTTTCACGCGACATCAGCAGAACAGCGGCCGCCGCGTCGTTGAGGCCGGATGCGTTGCCAGCGGTTACTGTGCCGTTTTCCTTCTGGAAGACGGGCCGCAATCCGGAGAGCTCGGCGGGATCCAGTTGCAGACGCACATGTTCGTCGGTATCGAATACGACGGACCGGCCTTTCACGGTCCGTGTTATCGGCAGGATCTGATCCTTGAAGCGCCCCTCGGCGATTGCATGGGCGGCGCGCCGATGCGACTCGACTGCGAGCGCGTCCTGCTGCTCACGCGTAATGCCGTACTTCTTTGCGACATTCTCCGCGGTAACGCCCATCGGAACCGTGTGGAACGGATCGCTCAACGCCCCAAGCATCATATCGATCAGGCGTGCGTCGCCCATTCGTGCGCCAAAGCGTGCGTCGGGCGTAATGTAGGGCGCACGGCTCATGTTTTCCACGCCACCCCCGATCGCGATATCGGCATCGCCGAGCAGAATCGATTGTGCGGCAGAGACGATGGCCTGCAAGCCTGAGCCGCACAGACGATTGACATTGAACGCCGGTGTCGTTTGGCCGACACCGCCGTTGAGCGCTGCCACGCGCGCCAGGTAAAAGTCTTTGGGTTCAGTCGATATCACATTGCCGAATACGACCTGGCCAACCTTGTCTCCCGCAACGTCGGCGCGCGCCAGCACCTCGCGTACGACAAGCGCTCCGAGTTCGGTAGGCGCAACGTCTTTGAGGCTTCCGCCAAACTTGCCGATCGCGGTACGCACACCGCTGACAACAACAACTTCTCTCTGCACTTGAAACTCCTGGATTCACTTGAACGCGCGCAGCTTGCGCGTGCGGAAGTTACATGTTCGGGTAGTTCGGACCACCGCCGCCCTCAGGCGTGACCCAGACGATGTTCTGCGTCGGATCCTTGATATCGCACGTCTTGCAGTGCACGCAGTTTTGCGCGTTGATCACGAGGCGTTCGGTGTTGTCGTCGTTCTTCACGAATTCGTACACTTGCGCCGGGCAATAACGCGACTCCGGACCCGCATACGTCTGCCAGTTCACATTCACCGGCACTGACGGATCTTTCAGCGTCAGATGAGCCGGCTGGTTCTCTTCGTGGTTCGTGTTCGAGATGAACACCGACGAGAGACGATCGAACGTCAGCTTGCCATCGGGCTTCGGATAGGTGATCGGCCTGCATTGCGAAGCCGGTTTGAGCATCTCGTGATCCCAGTGCTGATGATGCAGCGTCCACGGCACATTGCCGCCCAGCAGCTTCTGTTCGATGCCCACCATCAGCGTGCCGAGGTACAGGCCCTTGCTCATCCACTGCTTGAAGTTGCGTGCGCGATGCAGTTCCGTGTGCAGCCACGAGGTCTTGAAGCTCTCCGGATAGGCGGTGAGTTCATCGCTGGTGCGGCCTGCCTGTACCGCTTCGAATGCCGCTTCAGCCGCCAGCATGCCGGTCTTGATTGCCGCGTGCGAGCCCTTGATCCGCGATGCGTTCAGGAAGCCCGCATCGTCGCCGACCAGCGCACCGCCCGGAAACACCAGTTTCGGCAGCGACATCAGGCCGCCAGCGGTGATCGCCCTTGCGCCGTACGACACGCGCTTGCCGCCTTCAAGCACCGCGCGGATCGCCGGATGCGTTTTGTAGCGCTGGAATTCCTCGAACGGCGACAGGTACGGATTCGTATAACCCAGGCCCACCACGAAGCCCACCACCACCTGGTTGTTATCCATGTGATAGAGGAACGAGCCGCCGTAGGTGTCGCTCTCCAGCGGCCAGCCGGCCGTGTGCATCACCAGACCCGGCTTGTGCTTCGCCGGATCGATTTCCCACAGTTCCTTGATGCCGATACCGTAGACCTGCGGATCGACGCCTTCGCGCAGCCTGAATCTGTCGTTCAGCTGACGGCCCAGGTGTCCACGCGCGCCTTCGCAGAAGAGCGTGTACTTCGCGTGCAGCTCCATGCCGAGCTGGAAGTTCTCGGTCGGCTGGCCGTCCTTGCCGATGCCGAGGTTGCCGGTTGCGACGCCTTTGACCGAGCCATCGTCGTTGTACAGAATCTCGGCAGCCGGAAAGCCGGGGAAAATTTCAACGCCCAGCGCTTCAGCCTGCTGACCGAGCCAGCGCGTGACGTTCGCGAGACTGATCACATAGTTGCCGTGGTTTTTGAAGTTATCCGGCAACGCCCAGACCGGTACGCTCTTCGAACCGGTTTCGGTCAGGAACAGGAATTTATCTTCGGTCACGTCGACCGTCAGCGGTGCGCCTTTTTCCTTCCAGTCCGGGATCAGCTCGGTCATCGCGCGCGGATCCATCACCGCGCCCGAGAGGATATGTGCCCCGATCTCCGAGCCTTTTTCCAGTACGCACACGCCAATTTCAGCGCCTTGTTCCGCCGCCAGCTGCTTCAGGCGGATCGCCGCGGACAGCCCGGCCGGGCCGCCGCCGACGATCACGACGTCGTATTCCATCGACTCGCGCGGACCGTACTGCTCAATGAGACTTGCGGGGGTCATGGATTTGTCTGCGCCCATCAGAACTGATCTTCAGACAGCGCCAGCACGCTCTCGCCACCCTTCGCGCTGACAATCGACGCCTCGAGCGCCGAGGCCAGCGGCAGCAGGTGCTCGGCATAGAACTGCGCGGTCGCGATCTTGGCGCCGTAGAACGAAGGGTCTTCGTCGCGCTTCCCGGCCGCCACGAGCAGCGCACGCGCCATCTGCCAGCCGCCGAGCACGATGCCCGCGAGTTTCAGATACGGCACGCTGCCGGCGAATACCGCATTCGGGTCACTCTTCGTATTGGCGACCACAAACTCAACCACCGCGCTCAACGAGCGATGACCCTGCGCGAGATACTTCTTCATCGACTCGAACGCCGGGCCTTGCTGCGCGCCGAGTGCTTCGATCGTTTCAGCCACTCCGGCGAGCAGCGACTTCGCTATCTTGCCGCCGTCGCGCACCGTCTTGCGGCCGATCAGGTCGTTGGCCTGAATCGCGGTCGTGCCTTCGTAAATAGGCAGAATGCGCGCGTCGCGGTAGTACTGCGCAGCGCCGGTTTCCTCGATGAAGCCCATGCCGCCATGCACCTGCACGCCGAGGCTCGTCACATCGATCGACAGTTCCGTGCTCCAGCCCTTCACGATCGGCACGAGGTATTCGTAGATCGCCTGATGTTCCGCTCGCGTGGCTTCGTCCGCGTGACGGTGCGCGATATCGCAATGAGCTGCAGCCACGTAAGCCAGCGCACGCGACGCCTCGGTCAGGCCGCGCATGGTCGCGAGCATGCGGCGCACGTCGGGGTGCTGAATGATCGCGACCGGCTGTTTCGCGGAACCATCCACCGGACGGCTTTGCACGCGGTCTTTCGCGTACGCCACCGCCTTCTGGTAAGCACGATCCGACACGCCGATGCCTTGCATGCCAACCGCAAACCGCGCCGCGTTCATCATGATGAACATGTACTCGAGACCGCGATTTTCCTCGCCGATCAGATGACCGATCGCACCGCCGTGGTCGCCGAACTGCAGCACCGCGGTCGGGCTCGCCTTGATGCCGAGCTTGTGTTCGATCGACACGCAATGCACGTCGTTGCGCTCGCCGAGCGAACCGTCTTCATTGACGAGAAACTTCGGCACGATGAAGAGCGAAATGCCCTTCACGCCTTCGGGTGCGTTCGGCGTGCGCGCCAGCACGAGATGCGCGATGTTCTTCGCCATGTCGTGCTCGCCCCACGTGATGAAAATCTTCGTGCCGAACAGTTTGAACGAACCGTCGCCCTGCGGTTCGGCGCGCGTGCGCACCAGCGCGAGATCGGAGCCGGCCTGCGGCTCGGTCAGGTTCATCGTGCCGGTCCATTCGCCGGAAATGAGCTTGGGCACGTACGTTTGTTTCTGCTCCTCGCTGCCCGCCGTGAGCAGCGCCTCGATGGCGCCATCCGTGAGCAGCGGGCACAGCGCGAACGACAGATTCGACGCGTTGAGCATCTCGATACAGGCTGTGGCAATCAGCTTGGGCAAACCCTGGCCATCGTAGTCGAGCGGGTGCTGCACGCCTTGCCAACCGCCTTCGCCGAACTGCCGGAACGCTTCCCTGAAGCCAGGCGTTGCGGTGACCACGCCGTCTTTCCAGCTGCTCGGATTGCGATCGCCTTCGACATTCAGCGGTGCCAGCACTTCGCTGCACAGTTTCGCCGACTCTTCGAGCACGGCCTGCGCGGTGTCGAGGTTCGCGTCTTCGAAGCCCGGCAGCGTCGCGATGTGTTCGAGACCGGCCAGTTCTTTCATCACGAACAGCATGTCCTTGATGGGTGCGCTATACATCTCCGTCTCCTTGGTATGGATGTGCAAACATGCGGCCTGCCGTATGAAACCCGTAATCTCGGCCGTGGGCAGTGGCCCGGACGACCAATCCTACTGCCTCTCCTGCATGCGCCCGATGGCCAAACCTGCCGTTTCATTGACAAAATCTGCCGTTCTTTCATCGGCAGAACACGCAGACTCGCCCAAGCCCGGAATGGCAGATTCTGTCAATGAATCGGCCAAGCTTGCTAGTGCTCAATGAAGCGGGCCAATCTAGAATAGACTAAAGATGCAGCGTAACGCTGCCCTCAGCGATGCTCGCGGCTGGCTGGCCTTATTTGTCAGGCAGGCGATCAATACCTTCCAGAGCATCGCGAGTGAAGACCCTTCCGGAGACAAGCACATGGACCTGTTTGGCCAGATGATGTACGCGCCGTTACTGTTGTCGTCGTTGCTTCAGCAGGCGGCGCGGCACTCCAGCAAGGTCGAGATCGTGTCGCGCCGTGTCGAGGGCGATATCCACCGCTACACCTATCGCGACTGCCATATCCGCGCCATGCAACTCGCGAATGCGCTGACGGCGCACGGCATCGAAGCCGGTGATCGCATCGGCACGCTCGCATGGAACGGCTATCGCCACATGGAGTTGTACTACGGCGTGTCCGGTATTGGCGCTGTCTGTCATACCATCAATCCGCGGCTTTTCACTGAGCAGATCGCCTACATCATCAACCACGCGCAAGACCGGTTCGTCTGTTTCGACATGTCGTTCGCACCGCTTGTCGAGCAGATTGCTCACCAGTGCCCGCTTGTGGAGAAGTGGATCATGTTGTGCGACGAGCGGGCATTGCCGGAGACATTCCCTGTGCCGCTGCTGAGCTACGAGACGCTGATCGGCGCGCAGCCTCAGGAATTCGACTGGCCCCGGTTCGACGAACAGCGTGCCGCGGTTCTGTGCTACACGTCCGGGACAACCGGCAACCCTAAAGGCGTGCTGTATTCGCATCGCTCGCTCAGCCTGATGGCCTACGGGTCGGCGTTGCCCGACACGCTCTGTCTGTCCTCGACGGACACCGTCGCGCCTGTAGTGCCGATGTTCCATGTGAATGCCTGGGGTTTGCCGTTTTCGGCGCCGCTAGTGGGTGCAAAGCTCGTGCTGCCCGGAGCGAAACTCGACGGCGAATCGCTGTGGACGCTGTTCGAGCAGGAAGGCGTCACCTTTTCGGCAGGCGTGCCGACTATCTGGTTGGGCCTCGTCGACTACATGCGGCGTGCGGGCAAGCACAGCACGCACTTCAAGCGTGCAATCGTCGGGGGATCGGCGTGCCCGCCGCAACTGGCTTCGTCGTTGCGCGAGCTCGGCATCAAGGCCGTGCATGCGTGGGGTATGACGGAGCTGTCGCCGCTGGGCACGGTATGCTCGCCGTCGCATGACTACCAGGATAAATCCGCGGAGGAGCAGAAGTGCATCGACGCGAAACAGGGGCGCGTCGTGCCTGGCATCGATCTGAAGATAGTCGGGTCCGGCGGAGCGGAACTGCCGTGGGACGGAAAGTCGGCGGGCGATCTGATGGCACGCGGCCACTGGGTGCTGGATCGCTACTATGGCGCCGGGCAAACAGCACTGGAGGACGGCTGGTTTTCAACGGGCGACGTTGCGACGATCGATCCGGACGGCTATATGCAGATCACGGATCGAAGCAAAGATGTCATCAAGTCCGGCGGCGAATGGATTTCGTCGATCGAACTCGAACATGTGGCGATGTCTCATCCCGAGGTCGAATCAGCGGCTTGCATTGGTTGCGAGCATCCGAAATGGGACGAGCGTCCGGTGTTGATTGTAGTAAAGCGTGCCGGCAGTACGTTGAGCGCGCAACAATTGTTAGCGTACTACGAGGGCAAGGTCGCCAGGTGGTGGATTCCGGATGACGTTGTATTCGTTCCCGAGATGCCGCTGACCGCCACGGGGAAGCTCCAGAAACTGGTTCTCAAGCAGCGATTCGGACGGCATCTCGTCGATGCGGCGAAGCCATCGGCGTAGTCTTTGCGTCAAACCATCTTGCGGTATGCCTGTGGCGTGCTGCCCGTCCAGTGGCGGAACGCGCGGTGAAACGCGGTTGGGTCGTCAAAGCCGACCTCGTAGGCAATGACGCCGATTGCGTCCGCCGAACGCGTGAGACGCTGGATAGCGATGTCGCGGCGCAGTTCGTCCTTGATCGCCTGGAAGGTCGTCCCTTCAATCGACAGACGGCGGCACAGTGTTCTCACTGAGTAGTGCAGATCCTGTGCGACGATCGCAATCGTGGGAATTGCTGGAAGGCAACCCGCAATGTATTGGCGAACCTGGTGACAGACCATCTGTTCGGCAAACGACACGAAGATCCAGTCCTCCGGTGCACGCGCCAGAAACTTCTTCAGATCGGATTTGTGTTGCCGGATGGCCATGTCGAGATATCTGGCTTCAAACGACATGCAGGTCTGCGTACAACCGAAATGCACCGGTCCCGGGAACAGATAGAGGTGGTCGGTCTCTCGCGTTGGCCGCGGGAAATCGAACTCCACCTCGACCAGAGGGATTTTCTGCCCGATCAGCCAGGACGCCACACCATGCACGAGCTTCAACATCAACTCCTGCCCAAGCGCGTTCTGAAACTTGTTTGCCTCGTTCGCCACGAGTTCGATCCGGCAAAGCGAGTCATCGCGCCGCGACTTCACCGTGAAGTCGTCCAGAATCAGGTGGAAGAACTGGCCGAAGCGATGCATCGCGACATCCAGTCGAGGTGCGTCGAGCAGACTGAGGCAGAGATATTTGAGCGTGCCATTACGCAATGGCCGGCTGAAGATGCCGGGCATTTCGTCGTCGTATTCGGCTGCCAGCAGACGATACAGCGTTGCAAACTGCTCCTGCGTGACGCGCGCGCCTGGCCTATGCAGCAATGCATGCGGGATGCCGGACCGCTCGGCTAGTCTCTCAATGGCCACGGGGTCCGCACCGGCTAGAAAGCCGTTGACCAGTGACATTGATACGGTAGCTGAAAGCGAGTTCAAGGAGCAGGTACAGTTGCGCGCAACTGTTTGAGGAGGTTAGGCGTGGCTCATTCTGTCATAGGTTGGAACCGAATGCGAATGGGAGCGATGGCGGAGCCGGAATAGGCGC
The DNA here is from genome assembly GCF_902459535.1 of Paraburkholderia dioscoreae. Classification (NCBI taxonomy): domain Bacteria; kingdom Pseudomonadati; phylum Pseudomonadota; class Betaproteobacteria; order Burkholderiales; family Burkholderiaceae; genus Paraburkholderia; species Paraburkholderia dioscoreae. Next base: position 3,187,260 of record NZ_LR699554.1, on the reverse strand, counting down.
CTTGGCGGGCCGGAAGTGGCTTGAGGGAGATTTCGGTTCGGCGCCGCGGTTCAGCGGCGGCCGACACGCCGGTTGGTCCAGTGGCAATCGATCGCTCACTGGCGGGTTGTTCGGCGCAGGGGAAACACCGGGCAATCCGTACCTTGCAGTGTTCGTGCGGCGGCAGCGAAAAGATGATCTACCTGCTGCCGCGCAAGCTTAGTTACCGGGTTCGAAGACCTTCAGCTTATTGTCGACGCGCTGAACGCCGGCAGCGCCCTGCGCAACGGAGGCCGCGCGAGCGATCTGTTTTTCGTCCGGAGCGCTTCCGACCAGCGTCACGACGCCGTTTTTCGCGAGAATCGAGATTCCGGACGAGTTGAGTCCTTTGGTCGCAGTCAGGGCATGTCGAACATTTTTTTGCACCAGATGATTCTGGGCGCGACGTGCTTTCGCGCTGGACGGAGGAGCGCTTACGGCGGCGCTCACAGGGGCTGACGAGGCGATATCGTCGGACGCCGCGGTCTGCGCAAACACCGAAACCGAAATGATTGAAGCGACACACAATGTGATCGTCTGGACAACTGCTGATTTCATAAAAACTCCGGGAGAGCTTTGCAGGGTGAATATCGACAGCGCTTGTAACAAGGTCGCGCTTTCGTGGAAAGTTGCCTTCACATCATTAATGCACCGGGCGGGGCGCCGCATCTGGTAATCGTCATTCTAGGTGGATGGCTACTCTGTATTCGTTGATGTTGCAGGAAGGGACTGTTGACGAAACCTGAGTCAATTGGACGCTATCGTATCGAGAAGAATGTCTGAGTGCGGCTGCTTTCAGGAGGTCATTCGCACTTCGCGCGGCCGTCCGCTTTTGTGCGGAATTCAAAAAATCACTTTCAGCGACGCACGCGTTGGTGATCACGTCGACGTCTGGTCATGGCGGGAAGCCAGCCGGTGCTGGATCGATCTGTCAACCCGCCGCACCAGGTAATTCCAGGAAAAGTGTTTTAGCCGCTACGGCGTTTATTCAGAACCATGCTGCATTTAATATGCGGTCGCGTCCCGCGTGGAGTGCCTGGATTCCTGGTGTCGGCATGACTCAAAGGATCTTGTAAGTGTCGTTCTGAATCAGCTGCCGAAAACACCTGCAACGCGATTGGCGCCGCATCTGGAGGCCTATTCCCACTCCTCGCCGAAGCCGCCAATAAGGCAGTTGAAAGAAGCATTGCTCAAGATCAATAAGAAAGGGAACGCGTCTATCTCACCATCACGAAATCCGATAAAAATTGATGTTGCCTTCCGATAGTCAGCATGCACTACATGCGTCCTGATCGATCCTTGATTGCCGATATCGAGTTGTCGAGTTGGCGATGAACGAATGAATGAGCGTGTGTTCTCGCGCGCTGGTAGCCGCGCCTCGATTCGTGCGTTGCGGCGCTCAGCGGTGGAAGTAGCATGAGGTACTGTTCGATGATGCACATTGTCTTGTCCGCTTGCCGGTGGCCGCTGGTAGTGCTGTGCTGCATGGCTACGCTATACGCAGTCGTTGCCGCGGTCGCGACTCCGTTTCTGCGCGCGACTCGCGCGAACAACAACCGGTTCCAGCCATATACTGGAATGGCCGACGGCGTCAGTGTATTGAAGCCTTTATGCGGTGACGAGCCGAGGTTGTATGAGAATCTCGCTACGTTCTGCGAGCAGACGCATCCACGCTTCCAGATTCTGTTCGGTGTGTCTTCGCCCGGCGACGCAGCCATTCCGGTTGTAAGGCGTCTGCAGGCTGCGTATCCATCGCGTGATATCGAACTCGCAATCGATTCGCGAGTACATGGCAGCAATCTGAAGGTGAGTAATCTCATCAACATGGCCGAGCGGGCCAAGTACGACGTGATCGTGATTGCGGACAGCGATATCGCAGTCAACCCCGACTATTTAAGTACTGTTTCAGCGCCGTTGGCCGATCCTGGAGTCGGCGTGGTGACATGTCTCTACGTGGCGCAGAGTGTTGGCGGTTTCTGGCCTCGTATTGGCGCGCTCTTTATTAACGAGTGGTTTGCTCCATCCGTGCGAGTGGCGCACGCAGTCGGCTCCCGCCGGTTTGGCTTCGGGGCGACGCTCGCGTTGCGGCGCGCTACGCTCGAGCGCATCGGCGGCTTCCATGCGCTGAAAGATTGCCTTGCCGACGACTACTGGCTCGCCGAGCACGTCCGCAACCTCGGACTTCGTACGGTGCTGTCCCCGGTGATGGTCGCGACCGACGTCATCGAACCGACATTCGCAACGTTGTGGCTCAGAGAAACGCGCTGGTTGCGTACGATCAGGTCAGTGAATCAGCCGGGCTTCGCGTCATTGTTCATTACGTTTGCTACGCCGTGGCTTGTATCCGGTGCATGGTTGGCGTTAGATTTTCGTTCGGGCGTGGTAGCGGGCGCGCATCCGTGGGCGGCAACGGCGATGGCGGTCAATTCGGCCGTTGGCGTGGCCGCGCGGATACTGCTTCACGCACGGGGCGCACGTCATTCGCGTTCGTTCTGGCGCGATCTGCCGCTCGTGCCGCTACGCGATACGTTATTGGCGTTGCAATGGCTCGCTGGAGCGTTTGGTTCGCATGTCGTGTGGCGTGGAGCGCGCGTGCCAGTTGCACCGTCCACTAACCCGATCAATCCTCAGTTATGAAGGCGCTGGATTTCACCGATGCATCCGATGGCCTCTGACATTACATACGTTTCGCGCCAGCGGCGCGAAAATTTCTTTATTGAACGCAAGTTGCCGGAGCAATCATGAAAGCGCTTTTCTTGCAGGCGCCGTCGTACGACGGCTTCGATGGTGGCGCGGGTTCGCGCTATCAGGCCAAACGTGAAGTCCGCTCGTTCTGGTATCCCACGTGGCTCGCACAGCCCGCCGCACTCGTGCCCGACAGCCGCGTGCTCGACGCACCGGCAGATGGTTTGTCGGTCGACCAAACGCTGGACATTGCGCAGCAATACGATCTGGTGGTGATCCACACCAGCACGCCGTCCTTTCCCACCGACGCCCTGTTCGCCGAAGACCTGAAGAAGCGCAAACCGTCCGTGTTGATCGGCATGGTGGGCGCGAAGGTCGCCGTCGATCCGCACAATTCGCTGACGGCTACCGAAGCGATCGACTTCGTCTGCCGCGAGGAATTCGACTTCACCTGTCAGGAAGTCGCCGGAGGCAAGCCGTTTGCGCAGATCCAGGGTCTGAGCTATCGCGCCGCCGACGGTTCGATCGAGCACAACGAAGCGCGCCCGATCCTCGAGAACATGGACGAGCTGCCGTTCGTCGCGCCCGTCTACAAGCGCGATCTGAAGATCGACAACTACTTCATCGGTTATCTGAAGCACCCGTACGTGTCGATCTACACGGGCCGCGGTTGCCGCTCGAAGTGCACCTTCTGCCTGTGGCCGCAAACCGTGGGCGGACATCGCTACCGCACGCGCTCGGTCGAAAACGTGCTGGCGGAAGTGAAGTGGATTCGCGACAACATGCCTGAAGTCAGGGAGATCATGTTCGACGACGACACCTTCACCGACTTCAAGCCGCGGGTCGAAGAAATTGCCCGCGGTCTTGGGCAACTGGGCGTGACGTGGTCGTGCAATGCGAAGGCGAACGTGCCGTACTCGACGCTGAAGATCATGAAGGAAAACGGCCTGCGCCTGCTGCTGGTCGGTTATGAATCGGGCGACGACCAGATCCTGCTGAACATCAAGAAGGGTCTGCGCACGGACATCGCACGCCGTTTCAGCGACGATTGCCGCAAACTCGGCATCAAGATTCACGGCACGTTCATTCTCGGTCTGCCCGGCGAAACACAGGACACGATCCAGAAGACGATCGAATACGCCAAAGAGATCAATCCGCACACGATCCAGGTATCGCTCGCGGCGCCGTATCCCGGCACGACGCTCTATAACCAGGCGGTTGACAACGGCTGGCTCGAAGAGAACAAGGTGATCAACCTCGTGAGCAAATCAGGCGTGCAACTGGCGGCGATCGGCTATCCGCATCTGTCGCGCGACGAGATTTACCATCAGCTCGAAAACTTCTACAAGCGTTTCTATTTCCGGCCGTCGAAGATCTGGGAAATCCTGCGGGAGATGCTGACGAGCTGGGACATGATGAAACGGCGCCTGCGCGAGGGCGTCGAATTCTTCCGTTTCCTGCGCGCCCACGAGGCGTGATCTTCAATGATCGCATGCGTCAGAGAATGCTGATTATTACGGCGGACGATTTCGGCCTGCATCCTCGCGTGAACGAGGCGGTTGAGCTCGCCTACCGGCATGGTGTATTGACCGCGGCGAGCCTGATGGTAGGCGCGCCCGCTGCAGAGGATGCGATAGCGCGTGCCCGATCGCTTCCGGGACTGTGCGTGGGCCTCCATCTGGTCCTCGCCGATGGCATGCCTGTGCTGCCACGCGAGTCGATTCCCGCGCTGGTGGGCGCGCAAGGCCGGTTCGGTAGCAACATGGTGCGCGACGGTTTCAGGTTCTACTTTCTACCGCACGTTCGCGCGCAACTTGCGCTGGAAATCCGCGCGCAGTTCGAGGCGTTTGCGAAGACGGGCCTGCCACTCGATCACGTCAATACACACAAGCATTTTCACCTTCATCCAACGGTACTCTCGCTGATCATCGAGATCGGGCGCGACTTCGGAATGCGCGCAATGCGTCTGCCAGGCGAGCGCGATGCGCCGCTCTGGTTACGGCCGTGGATGAACCTGGTGCGCGCGCGACTTGACCGCGCGGGCATTGCCCATAACGACTATGTGATCGGTCTCGCGGACACCGGACGCATGACCGAGTCGGTGTGGCTTGCCGCGCTCGAAGGGCTCCCCGGTGGTGTCGGCGAGATCTATTGTCACCCGGCCACAGCGGGCGACGCTCCATTGACGCCGGGAATGCAGTCCTACCGTCATGCGGACGAACTCGACGCGCTGCTGTCCCCGCGCGTGGCAGAAGCGATCGGTGCCGCTGGTGCGACGCGCGGCGCCTTTGCCGACCTGCTCGCACTGCGCGGGTAATCGGTATGAAATGGCTGCGTTGGATAGGATTGCCCGCCGGTATCGCGATGCTCATCGCGCTCGTGTTGCATGAAGGTGCTGGCGACGTCATGCACGTTATTGCCGGCGCGGGGTTCGCGTTGCTGTTGTTAGTGCCATTGCACGCATTGCCCCTATTACTCGATGCCTATGCGTGGAGCCTGTTGCTTGGCAAGCGTGCGTCGCTGCCGTTTCTCTGGTGGGTCGCGACTGTGCGCGAGGCGATCAGCCGGCTGCTGCCGGTGGCGAGCATTGGCGGCGAAATCGTCGGAATCGGACTTGCACGCTGGCGCATAGCGGACGCGAGCACGGTCAGCGCGTCGGTCGTAGTCGAAGTGCTGGTCACGATGGCCGTGCAGTACGCGTTTTCCGCGCTTGGGCTCGTACTGATCGCCACGTCGGCGCATCAGGTCAGCGCGATAAAGACGATCGGGCTCGCACTGGCGCTTTCACTACCGCTGCCAATCCTGACGGTTGTACTCATCCGCCGCGGGCGGGTATTTCACAGGATCGAACGCTTCGCCGCGAAACTGCTGGGTGACGCGCACCCATTGCTGCGCGATATCGACGGAAAACGTCTCGATGCGGATATCGATGCACTGATGTCTCGCACGGGCCTGCTAGCAAGTGCTTTCCTCTGGCAATTCGCCGGCTACGTGTCGGGCACGCTGGAAACATACTGGGCTCTGGCAATGCTGGGGCATCCGGTGTCGGTGAGCGGCGCGTTGGCAATCGAGGCCTTGACGCAGGCCGTGCGTCATGCGGCGTTTATGGTGCCGGCCGGTCTTGGTGTGCAGGAAGCAGCGGTGCTGCTTCTCGCGGTCGTGGTCGGCGTGGATCGGGAGACGGCGCTATCGCTGGCACTCGTTAAACGCGCACGCGAAGTGATATTCGGCTGCGTTGCGCTTGCTTCATGGCAGGTGGCTGAAATCGTTCATGGACGCAAGGGCCACAAGAAGCTCCTTTGCCAGCAGCTACCGAATTTGCGCGAGTGAATTTCGTGCTGCAGAGCGCGACGCTCGAATCGTGTGTATTTTCGATGAATTTGCCGTGGTGTAAGAACAACACCGCAGAAGTAGGTGAGGCGGTCATGGAGTCCAGGATTGCGTTGAAAATCGTTTGATCACATGGACTTATCTCTGCCATCCGGATCTTGCGAGTTTGCAGGAGGCACTGTTGCGAGATGCGTTACTAAAGGCTTAAACCGCGGGCGTAGACTTCATTTGTCACACAACATGCGTCACTTGCCGTGGGCAGTGGAACGCAATTCTATGCACGTATCGGAGTCCAGATCATGAGAAAGTCATTTATTGTTGCGGGAATCGTGAGTTTATTCGCCGTGACCGCTCACGCTCAAAGCAGCGTCACGTTATACGGTTCTCTTGATGCCGGCCTGGTTTATTCCAACAACCAGGGTGGTCACAGCGCGTGGCAGGAAGGTAGCGGCGTAGTGTCGAATACGTACTTCGGCCTGCGCGGTAATGAGGATCTCGGCGGCGGTCTGCATGCGATCTTCACGTTGGAAAGCGACTTCAACCTGAACAACGGCCAGTTCCAGGACGGCAGCACGATGTTCAATCGCCAGGCGTATGTCGGCCTGAAGAGCGACCAGTTCGGGCAAGTCACGCTCGGCCGTCAGTATGACTCCGTGGTCGACTACCTCGCGCCGATTTCGGCTGCTGGCGCCGGCTTCGGTAACAACCTGGCCGCCCACCCGCTCGATAACGATAACCTCGATAACTCGTTCTCGCTCAAGAACACGGTTAAGTACTCGAGCGCGAATTACGCAGGCTTCCAGTTCGGCGGCCTGTATGGCTTCAGTAACGGCGCAGGGGATTTCTCGAATAACCGCGCATGGAGCGTTGGGGCATCGTATGCGAACGGCCCATTCAACGTTGCCGCCGCCTATCTGCAGATGAACAACTCGGGCGGTACTTCGGGCGGTGCAACGTCGGTCGGGGCAGGCGAGGCGAACATCGGCGCAGCGCTGCAACGCACTTATGGTGTTGGCCTGAATTACACCTACGGTCCGGCGGTGGTTGGATTCGTCTGGACGCACACGCAACTTGACGGCATCGGCGCAGTCAGCAACGGCTTCAGCGGATCGAATTTCTCCGCGGGGCTGCCGGGCACCAATCTGCACCTGGACAACTTCGAAATCAATGGCCGCTATGCGCTGACGCCGGCCTTGGGCATCGCGGCAGCCTACACGTACACGGACGGCAAGGTGTCCGGTACGGGAACGGGCGATCCGAAGTGGCACACAGTGTCGCTCGAGGCGGACTATTCGCTTAGCAAGCGCACGGACGTGTATGCGGGTGGTGTCTATCAACACGCATCGGGCGAACTCGGCAACGGTGTTGCGAACGTCGCTGTCGTCAATGGCGTTTCGCCGTCGTCGAACGGCAATCAGGTGGTCGGTACTATTGGCATGCGCCATCGCTTCTAAGCCGCCAGTTCGTATCAGACGACGTGGATTGGTAGTCCACGCGTGATGAACATCGAAGCCGATCCCTTATCGGCTTCGATGTTCCTTGCGGCTAATTACGCCGCACCGGCTACACAGCACAGCAGACATAATCAAGGTGGAAAAGCATAGATGACGCAAACGCCAGTTCAGCCCGCACCCTCACGTGATAAGGGCGCGCGCTCCGCCAGGGGAGGCGCCCCTGGAGAGTGTGTCATATGCGACTCGCACGATCTGACGTATGCCTACGGGGCCGACATGCATGAGTCGCTTTGCTTTTCCAGCAACGAGCAGGCGCGTTCTGCACACATCGAGGCCGCGTTAGCGGCCGTTGTCGCCTGTAAAGATTGTGGTTTTGTCTGGGCAGTCAGATAGTTTCGGCGATCGTCCGAAAGAAACGTAGTCATCAATTACTTACCAGACGATTCAACACGAACGGGCCGTGAGCAATAGGGCGGATCGAGAGACGATTGCGCGGCGTGCTTCGGCCAACCTCTGTTCTGCACTCCTCCGCTTGTTGAAGGTTACGTAATACGAAAGACCGTTGCGCGGTTTTGTCGCAGGGGGCGTGGTTCATTGCCTCCGCGTCGCTGCCTGACAGGTTGACCTGGATCATGCTGCGAAGCCATTGGCTCTTTAAGCTGAAGCTGTGCGTATCCAAGCCGGATGACGCATGAAGGAGGAGAGCCGTGTCGGATCAATACAAAATTCTGGTCGTCTATTACACCCGTAGCGGTACGACTCGCCGCATTGCGGAAATGCTCGCACTTGAGCTCGGCGCGGATATCGAACCTGTTCGCGAGACGGCAAGGCATGCAGCTCGCAAGGGCGTGCGCGGATATTTGCGCTCGCTCGTAGACATACTGTGGCACCGTCCTGTCGATGTCATGCCGCCCATACACCGCTTGCAGGACTACGACGCCGTTGTAGTCGGCTCTCCGGTGTGGGCCGGTTTCGCGTCTGCGCCGGTAGAGGCGTGGTTAAAGCATAACGGCGCGTGCGTCCAGCATATCGCGTTCTTCTGCACGCTCCGCAAGCGGGGCAGCGACTCGGCATTCGACCAGATGGGCGAAGCGTCGGGCAAGTTCGCAATAGCAACCTGTGCCTTTGATGCGCCCGATCTGCGGCGCGGCTACGACGGAACACTGCGCGAGAAGTTCGAAGCGCAAATCTGCCGCCGGCTCGATATGCTGCTGGCAATGGAGTGTGCGGCATAGTCCGCGCGCATTGCCGCCCCGGCAAGATCCGATGGAAGGCACCCGGACGTCGGTGCGGTCAAGGCGTGATCTGCATCCCGCAGCCGGTCTTGCATGGCAAGACACAGTCTGCACACAAGCGCGGAAGAAACGAACATCATGGACACGCTACGGAGCATGCGAATCTTTACCCTCGTGGCGCAGGCCGGCAGCTTCAGCGCCGTTGCGCGATCGCTCAACCTGACGACGGGTGCCGTCTCCCGTGCGGTATCGGAGCTGGAGGAACGCCTGAAAGTGCGGTTGCTTCACAGAACGTCGCGTCGCGTTACGTTAACCGAGCAGGGTAAGATCTATTCGCGCTCGGCGCTGCGCATCCTTGCCGATGTCGCGGACGCAGAGGGCGAAGCAAGAAGCGCTCATGAAACTCCGGAAGGCGTACTGCGCGTCGCTCTGAATGAGGCAGTCGGACAGGAGTGGGTAATGCTCGCCGCCGGCGAGTACCGCAAGCTTTATCCGAACGTCGCTGTGCAACTCAAATCGTTTGTGCAGCCGCCGGATCTTTTCTCCGGCATTGCCGATGTGGCGTTGATCTCGGCCTCGTCACTCGCCGATTCCGATCTTGTGTGCCGCGTGCTGGGCACGACCCGTAACATCTTGTGCGCGTCGCCGGCTTATCTGCGCGAGCATCGCGCGCCACGTGAATTGCGCGGACTGAAGTCTCACGCGGGGCTGGTTGCGGACGTGCCCGGACTCCCGTCGTACGACTGGTTTTTCGACCGCACTCAGGATGACGGCGCGCTCCCCATGAGCGGAAAACTGATCGTAACGAGCGTCGATTCGCTCATCTGTGCAATGCGGCAGGGAATGGGCATCGGCATGGTCCCGGCGATTGCCGTCGCGGGAGGATTGCGGGACGGTTCACTTTTGAGGGTACTTCCGGCTCACACAGGCGGCAGTATGAACATCTACGCTCTTTACCCGTCCCGACGCTTTGTCGACGCAAAGATCCGCACCTGGATCGAGTTTCTGCAGCAGTTCGTCGCACGACTGACTGCGGCGACTAACGATCTGCATGACGGCATCGGGGAGTGCGCCGCAGGCGAGGTGCCGTCGGATTCGTTGAACGCTGCGTGAGTTCGAGTTGCCGTTATTGCGATCTGCGTCCGAAACACGCGTTTTCGGCAACAATTCTTTCCAGGTGCGGCGGTTAACGATTCGCAGGGACATGGCTAGACTGCGCGAGCCTGTACAAACACTCGCTGTTGCTCAAACCATCAAGTCCCTACGAGGTTCCTCGACATGAAGTCTACGTTCGCACATGGCGTGCTCGTCGCGTCCGTCGCGCTTGCCGCCGCTATTCCCGCACTTGCGTTTGCTCAATCGGCGGCTCCCCTCACGCGAGCTCAGGTAAGAGCAGAACTGGTTGAACTGGAACTGACGGGATGGCGCCCGGGTGCAGGCAGCGACCCGCATTACCCGGAAGACATCCTCGCGGCCGAAGCTGCAGTCGCCGCGAATCGTGCCGCTGGCCACACAGGCGCGCAGGCCGGCTATGGTGCGGATGACCAGGGCACCTCGGAGTCGGGCGGCCCCCGGAAATAAGTGTCTGCCGCGAGCAACACGCAGGAGCGATCGTAACCGTTCTCCCATTGCTGATGTTCGCCGGTGCCTTGCCTGTCAACGAATTACCGCTGCAAACCGGGTTGTTGCGCTGGTTGGAAAGGACTCTTCCGATTTCGCGGATACGCGAAGAAATTTGGATCACTTAACGTTTGGCATCGATCAATCGATGGCTTCACGCCGTGACGCGTGACAGACATGACTGGTCGACAAAAACGAAGGTATTCAAAACATTCAACGGAAGGGGATTAGCGGTGGTGATGAAACGAATTGGTGTAGCGCTGCCCGCAATCATGATTGCGACAGCCGTGCATGCACAAAGCAGCGTGACGCTGTACGGGAAGATTGAAGACGGCTTCAATTACACGACCAATGCGAGGGGTAATGACGCATACCAGATGCAAAGCGGCTATGACTACGGGAGCCGCTGGGGCCTGAAGGGCACAGAAGATCTCGGTGCCGGGTATCACGCCGTGTTCCAGCTCGAAAGCGGCTTCGACGTGAACACCGGCAAGATGTCGCAAGGCGGCCGGGAGTTCGGCCGCCAGGCGTATGTCGGCATCGCGTCGGACCAATACGGCACGTTGACGTTCGGGCGCCAGTACGACCCTAGCGTGGACATGTTTTCGCCCATGACCGCGAATGGTAACTGGACGGGATATCTCTTCTCGCATCCCTACGACAACGACAACACCGACTATTCCTTCCGCGTCAACAACGCGATCAAATACGTCACGCCGACCATTCACGGCTTCACTGCCGAAGGCATGTACGCGTTCAGCAACCAGGCGGGCGGCTTTTCGAATAACCGGCTGTATGGCTTCGGTGCGCAGTATCAGAACGGCGGCCTGCAGATCGGTGCGTCGTATCTCAAGCTGAACAACGCAAGTTCTGCCACGGTTGCGTCCGCCAACTCGTCCGGCGCGGTGACCAGCGACAATACCTTCAATGCGCGGTCGCAGCAAAACATCGGCATCGGCATCAACTACACGATCGGCAAGGCACTGGTGGGCTTCGCGTATTCGCATGTGGATGTTTACGATCCGACGGCAAACGCATACTTCACGGGTACCACGCAGCCCGCTGGCGGCACATGGAACGCGTGGAAGTTCGACAACTTCGAAGTGAGCGGCTTGTATCACTTCACGCCCGCGCTCTACCTCGGTGCGTGCTATACCTATACGCAGGCAAGTCTTTCCTCGACCGTCGGGAAATTCGATCCCAAGTGGCACCAGCTTAGCCTGAAGCTCAACTACGATCTGTCGACGCGGACGTCTGTGTTTCTCGAGGGCGCCTATCAACACGCGGTCAGCGCGAACACGGGCACCGATTTCGACTTTGCCAATATTCCTGGCTCGGCCGATGTTTCCTCGGGACGTAACCAGATGGTCTATCGCCTTGCACTGTTGCACATGTTCTGACCGGTCAGTTTGAAACTGCCGGGTGTCCAGTCTGCCTTCGCCGCCGCCCTGACTGGCGCCGGTGAAGGTTCCCGCACATTGCGGCAGCAGGCGGTATTGCACCATTGTTGTGTAATCTGGAACTGATGTTCTTTCGATGTCCGATTGATCTCGCCCTATAGGACTTCTAGAATTTTAACCTGAAGCACTCGGCCTACGCCCATATCGGGCGCCGTGCCAGTGTGTCGGCGCCACCCAACGCATGCGGCTACGCGCGTCGACCTTGCTTGTGGAGGCATGCAGCCAGGATGGAGAAAGCGGTGCACGTGTCGATGGAACAAGACTCAAGGGAAATGCAGTTGCGCGCGTTGATGAAGCTCGGCAAGGAGCGCGGCTTCCTGACCCACACCGAAATAGTCGACCACCTGCCGGATTGCGTTGCACAGGCAGACGCCATTGAAGGAATCGTCAAGGCGTTTAACGACGTGGGCATTGCCGTGCGCGATTTCGCGCCTACGGGCGATGCGCTTCTGCTGGGCGACGCGGCCCAGCAATCAGCCCCCGACGACGTCGCCGAAGACGAAACGGCCACGGCGCTGACAATCGCCATATCCGAACCCGGGCCGGCAGCGGATCCGATGCGCGCCTATCTGCGCGAAATGGGCGCGACCCCGCTCCTGACGCGCGAAGGCGAAATTGCCGTCGCGCGTCGTATCGAGGCCTGCTTGCGGGAAATGCTCGAGGTGATCGCCTTGCGCCCCGCGACGGTTGACGCGATACTCGCGCGCGCGGATCGCGTCGCAGCGGGCGAACTCGACATCGACGATCTGGTTGACGGATTCCTCGAACAGCAGCCCGATGAAATGCTTCCGGCAATGCAGGGTGCGACGGCGGAGGGCGCCGCGGGCAGCAAAGTCGACGACGGTGTTCCCTCCAACGCCAACGATTCAACCGGCGCGATCGAGGCCGATGAAGCCCGCATCGCCCGATTGACGGCGGGTTGCAATGCAATCTTTTTGCAGGTGCGCGAACAGCTGGCGTCGTGGCGGGCAGCGGTTGCTGGAACAACCGGCCGGCGCGAAGACGCACAGTCCACGCTCGTTCTGATCGCATCTACACTCGGGCAGATCCGCTTCAGCGCACGGACAATCGGCGAACTCAGTGCCGACGTGCGACGAGCGGTCGAGGAGATTCGCGGAATCGAGAGAAACGTTTTACGCCTTGCCGTGAATCAAGGTGGCATGGTGCGTGACATGTTCGTCGAAACCTTCGTCGGAAGCGAAACCGATCCTGAATGGCTTGCACGCGCGGCCGCAGCGGCGCCGGCCTGCAGTGCGGCGTTGATGCGCTGCGCGCCTTCGATTCATGGCCAGCAGGAAAAACTCGCGCAAATCGAGGCGCGCGAAGGTTTGTCATTGCAGGAGCTGAAACGGATCAGCAGAAAGATGAACGTGGCGGATCGCGAGCTTCAGGACGCACGCCGCGCGATGATCGAAGCGAACCTGCGGCTCGTCGTTTCAGTTGCAAAGAAATATGTGCAAAGCGGCATGCCGTTGCTCGATCTGGTTCAGGAAGGCAACATCGGCTTGATGAAAGCAGTGGATCGCTTCGAATACCGGCGTGGCTTCAAATTCTCCACGTACGCCACCTGGTGGATCCGTCAGTCGGTCTCGCGAGCCATAGCAGACTACGGCCGTACCATACGGGTGCCGGTTCATATGGCTGACGCCATGCACCGCGTCAAGAGGGTGGCGGGCGAGATGCGCCAGGAAACGGGCCGTCAGGCGCGTTCCAGCGAACTCGCTGCGCGGCTCGGCATGAGCGAAGAAAAGGTGCGCAGCGTGCAGCGAGTTACGAGGCAACCGGTTTCGCTGGATGTCCCGATCGGCGAAGACGCAGACACCACGCTCGGCGAAATGGTCGAGGACCCGTCCGCACTGGCGCCGCTCGACGCCTTGCTGCAAGCCGATCTGCGCGTGGCCATCGACGCGGCGCTCGGTGTCCTGACGCCGCGCGAAGCGAAAGTGATCAAGCTACGCTTTGGTGTCGATGCGGTTTCCGAACATACGCTGGAAGAACTCGGGGATCAGTTCGATGTCACCCGTGAACGGGTTCGTCAGATACAGAACAAGGCATTGCAGAAGCTACGTCATTCCGACGGTATCAGCACCTTGAAAAGCTATCTCGATCACTGAGTCGATCACTGAGCGGTTCGCAGCAACGTGAGCCGCATGGCAAGCGGCTCATTTTTCGCGAGCCGAAGTTATCCAGCACCAACAACGCCGACGGCGCGGCGGCCCTTACAGCCCCGCGCCCCCTGATCGCACTGTTCGCTTTAGTGCTTGCTGTAAAGCGACTGTCTATCCGGACCGGCTACCGGAATCACAGCGGGAACCACAGCGCGGCTCGTGCCCGTCGCCGAGGTGCCGCCGGTCGAACCGCCGTATGCGTTTGCCGACGCCCGTTGCGCTGCGACTTTGGCTTCAGCCGCCTGGATGTCGGCGGGGTACGTCGGATCTTCGCCGCGCGCCGGGTTGTAGCCGGCCTTTTCCAGTTCGACGAGTTCGGCGCGCACCTGGGCACGCGTTACCGGCTGATTGGACTGCTGGGCAAAAGTGATTGCCGGCGCGGAAAGAATGGCGGCGACCAGAACAACCGGGAAAACTGACCTGAACATCATGGACCTCACATGTATCTGATTGATGTGGCCAATTTTAGCAAGCAGGACGTAATAAATTATCCGCCTCGCGTGGAACGGACCCTTGGTGAATGAGGATGGATCGCCCATGCCGACCTCATCCACCAGTGGGCAAGGGAATGATGTGTGCGCGCCATTCTGGTGCATTGTTACCCTGGCGACAAGGGACGTTCCTTGCGAACCCGCTTAATAGACGTATTTGACAGCCCTAGAATCAAAGTCTTTCCCCCTGGCGCCGGATGAGGCCATGACGCGGTGTAATTCCGCAACGGGCAATCACCGCGCTCTCCTATGGATATCCGATATTCACGCAATCCGTCATTGAGCCAAAGAACAGACGTTTCGCGCTGGCTGAGGCTGGCGAGAAAGGCATCGTCCCATTGGGCGCTCAACGACGGGCTGATCTGGCTGCATCTGTTCAAGACGGTTGCGGCGGCGTTGCTCGCGCTGGGCATTGCCATGCTGCTCGACCTCCAGCAGCCGCGCACCGCAATGACGACCGTGTTCGTTCTGATGCAGCCCGTCAGCGGCATGGTGCTCGCAAAGAGTTTCTATCGGGTGATTGGCACAGCCGTAGGCACTGTGTTTGCGATTCTGCTGGCCGGCGTCTGCGTGCAGGATCCGGAGTTATATTTGTTCGGCCTCACCTGCTGGATTGGCGTATGCACAGCGGCGGCGGTCCGAAACCGCCACTTTCGCTGGTACGGCTTCGTACTGGCCGGCTATACGGCGGCGCTGATCGGTGTTCCGGCGCTAATGGCGCCCAATGCGCTTTTTCTGGCCGCTTTGACGCGCGCTGCCGAGGTATCGATCGGGATTCTGTGTTCGAGCGCGGTGAGCGCGCTCGTCTTTCCGATTCAGGCGACGACCACGCTCTTCCGCACACTGAAACAGCGGACTATCGAGTTCACCGATTTCGCCGCAGGCGTATTGTCGACGGCATTGCCAGCGGATCTGTTCGAGAAGCGGTTTGCCGCGCTTGTCGACGAGATCGTCGGATTCGAGGCAACGCGCACCTTCGCCTCATACGAAGACCCCGATATGCGAGCCCGGGCAGCGCGGCTTGCACGCCTGAATAGCGATTTCATGAATGCATGCGCCCGCCTGCATGCACTGCACCAACTGCTCAAGCGCTTACGCGGCAGCGGCGCTGCTGAAACGATTGCGGCCATTTCCCCGTTTCTTGATGAACTGTCCGTGCTACTCGTGGACGTCGGCAGGAAGGTGCAGAAGGGCGAGCCCGAGATGCCGGAGCTAATGGAGCGCATCAAGGCTTTCCAGACCGGTCTGGCGCGGCGTGCACGCGAAACGCAGCGGGAGATCGAACGGGTCGCGCCACGTTCCATGCTGGATTACGTCACGGCGATGGAACTGGTTCACCGGTTCGTCGGGGAATTCCTGTCGTACTGCGATATCTACCTCTCGCTGGCCAACTCGCGCAAGCATGTGCTCGACAAATCGCGCGTGCGGTACGAGCCGCAGACCAGCCCGTACGTCGTGGGACTCGCATTTGTTCGCACGGTAGTGGCGGTCGGCGCCGCAAGCTGGTTCTGGATCGCCTCCGGGTGGCCGGGCGGCAGCTTTCTGGTAACGGGCGCGGCCATCACCTGCGCCTTGAGCTCGACCTCGCCCGTGCCGCCGAAATTCACCTTGCAGATTGCAGCCGGGGCCGCGCTCTCGCTTCTCTTCGGCTGCATATTCCTGTCCTACGTCTACCCGAAGATCGACGGCTTTCCGCTGTTGTGCGCCGCCCTTCTGTTGCCGCTCGGCCTCGGCGCGTTTCTCATGGCGCGGCGGTCGACGGCGGCCTACGGTGTCGGCTTCGCCGTTTTCTTCTGCCTGCTGGCCGGCCCCGATAACGTGATCGACTATGCGCCCGACGTCCTCATGAACAATGGGCTCTCCATTCTCGTGTCGATGCTGCTGTGCGCACTCGCGTTCGCGGTGATCTTTCCGCCCCAGATGCCCTGGCTCGTCGAGAAGATCAAGCGTCATTTGAGGGGGCAAATCGCAATGGCATGCACCGCGCCGCTGCCCGGTCTCGACGGGCGCTTCCAGTCGAGCACCCACGACCTGATGTCGCAATTGCGCACGCTGCTCATCACGCAATCGCATCGGCACCGCGACGCCTTGCAATGGATGCTTGCGACACTCGAAGTGGGGCACGCCACCATCGACCTCCGCGGCGAGTTGCAGTTGGCGAACGGAGTGAGTGGCCGCACACCAAAGCCTCGCTGGCTAGCGTCGATTGATATGGCGGTGCGCGCGCTGCCCGTGCTGTTCGATCAACCCAATGTGAAGCATCTGAGAAGCGCGCTGGCGACCGTCAACGTGGCGATCAGCACGGCACAGACGCATCTGGAGGAACTGGAACCTCATACGGCGGAGCGCTATCGCATGTTGAGGATAATCGGTTGCCTGCATTTCGTTCGGACCGCGCTACTCGATCGCGATGCGCCGTTTCCGCGCGACTGAGCGCGCGAACCCGAGGGACTTATAACTTGAACATCGACACGGCGGCGTTCAGGTCATGTTCCAGTTCCACGGTTCGTAGCGCACCTGGTACGCGATTTTTCTCAGGGCTTCATCGAACCCGTACGGATATATCGCTCATGCCACGCGAGCGATTCATCCAGAAGGTGCGGAGTGTGCTTGCCGAAGCTGTTGGAGCAGGCGCGCTGGAAGTAGTCTTCGAGAAGCGGACGATAGTCCGGGTGCGCGCAGTTCGCAATCACCTGACGCGCGCGCTGCTTCGGCGACAGGCCGCGCAAATCGGCAAGACCCTGCTCGGTCACGATCACCGAGACGTCGTGTTCGGTGTGGTCGACGTGGCTCGCCATTGGCACGATCCGGGAAATGTCGCCGCCCTTCGCGGTGCTGGCGGACATGAAACAGGCGAGATAGCCATTGCGGGCGAAGTCGCCGGAGCCACCGATGCCGTTCTGGATGCGGCTTCCCATTACATGAGTCGAATTGACGTTGCCGTAGATGTCCGCTTCGATCATGCCGTTCATGGCAATGCAACCGAGGCGTCTGACGAGTTCCGGGTGATTGCTGATTTCCTGCGGCCGCAAGACGATGCGCTCGCGCAAACGGTCGATTTCCTCGGCAAAACGAAGTGTCGCCGGCGGGCTCAACGAAAGCGCGGTGGCCGAGGCGACGCTGAGTGTGCCGTTCTCGAGCAAATCGAGCATGGCGTCCTGAATCACTTCGGTGAACGCAGTCAGTCCTTTGAAGCCGGCTTCCGCCAGTTCCGCCAGCACGGCATTCGTGATGTTGCCCACTCCGGATTGCAATGGCAGGAGCCCCGCAGGCAGCCTGCCGTGAGCCACTTCATGACGCAGGAATTCGATCAGGTGCCCGGCAATCTGCCTGGACGTGGCATCGGGTGGGGAGAAACTGTTGCTCCGGTCCGGCGCATCGGTTTCGACGATCGCGACGATCTTGTCCGGATCGCAACGCAGGTAGGCTTCGCCGATCCTGTCGCCGGGCGTGAGTAACGGAATGGGTACGCGGTGAGGTGGCAGGGCCGTGCCGTAGTAAATATCGTGCATGCCATCCAGCCCGGCCGGCTGACGCGAGTTGACTTCCAGAATCACTTTATCGGCCAGTTCGAGCCATGTCTTGTTGTTGCCGACAGATGACGACGGAATCAGCAGGCCGTCCTCGCGGATGCCGCTCACTTCCACAATGGCGACGTCTATCTTTCCGAAGAAACCGAACCACGCATGCTGGGCGACATGGCTCAGATGAAGATCGAGATATTCCATCTCGCCTGCGTTGATTTTGTCGCGTAACAAGGGGTCCGACTGATACGGCAGCCGCATGGTGATGCCGTTCGCTCGCGCCAGTACGCCGTCGAGTTCCGGCGCGGTCGACGCTCCCGTCAGCACGTTGATCCTGAACGCCTCGCCACGCGCATGCGCGGCTTCGATGTGACCCGCCAGCGCGCCCGGCACCGCTTTGGGGTAGCCCGCGCCCGTAAAGCCGCTCATGGCGACGGTCATGTCCGGCTGGATGAATGAAGCCGCCTGGTCGGCGCTGCAGACGCGCGCAAGAAGCGCAGAGGAAAGAATGCGAGGGGAGCTCATGATTCGGATTCGCCTGACGGAGGATGGACAATCTCGGGTAACGCGCACGCGCCGGCTGCAACGGGGCGGATGTCTTCGGCAACCCCGGCAGGACACCCCGCATGATCGCACTGAAATGGCGGACGGTAGAAGAGACGGTAGCGCGCATCGCCTGCGCGGCAATTGACTCATATCAAGGCAGGCGGGCCGGGCGCGGCTCTCATGGCGCCCGTCATATCGAACGCATTGCGCAGCGCCATTAGCGACGCCCGGTGGAAGAGTGCCTTGCACATTGACATCTATATAGCCGCGATAGTGCGATGGTAAAAAGGCGAGCGGAATATTCGCTCAACAATCGCACGCCATAGAAAACAGGTCACGGGGACCACTGACCGGCGTCGATATCAACTCTACGCATCATCCAATGAAAAATCATAGGCAAGCGGCTCAAAGCCGCGCCGCCGCGCGTTGCGCGCACTTTGGGGACAACCACTGGCATCGCCGTGGTACTGGGCGTCACGCACGGCTGCGACTCACCATGCTTCTGGCCATGACGTCGCCGCTCGTTCATGCACAAGCTTCGCTGCGGCTGACCGGATCAATGGACGCCGGCATTGCATACGTTAGCGATGCGGGCAACACGTCGGGACATCAGTCGGCCTGGCAAGCAAAAAACGGTGACGTCAACATCAGCCGCTGGGCGCTGACGGGCGAAGAACCCATTACCCACGACCTGAATGCGCTCTTTACGCTGACCAACGGCTTTTCCGTCATGACGGGAACAGCCGCGCAGCAGGGGCGATTGTTCGGGTTTCAGTCGTTTGTGGGGCTCGCTTCGAAGAGTACGGGAACGGTCACGCTGGGCCGCCAGTTCGACGCAGTGGTTCAATACGTCGAGCCTTTCGCACTCGGCGGAACAGCATACGGCGGTACGGCTTTCGCGCATCCGTACGACAACGACAATCTGGATAACTACACGCGTACGAACAATTCGGTCAAATACTCGAGCCCGGAGTTTCACGGGCTGACGTTCGGCGGCACGTATGGCTTTTCAAACAAGGCCGGCGCATTTGACGACAGCCGCGAGTACAGCCTGGGCGCCAGCTACCACTATGGCGGCATGCGCGTTGGTGCGGGTTACTTCCAGTTCAACCACGCTTCGAACCTCGCTACTGCCAATACGGAAGGCTCGGAACCGGCGGGAGCGCCTTTCAACGCCGATCGACAACGGACGTACGCATTGGGCGGAAACTACCGGTACAACGACGCGCTTGTCGGTCTGGTGCTGAGCGAAACACGGCTCGACAACGCAACGTCGATCAACAACGTCGCCGATACGGCGATTTCGCTGCCACACGACAATGTCCGCTTCGAAAATGCCGAGGTCAATTTGCGCTACTTCATTACGCCCAAATGGCATGTCTCGGCCAATTACGTATTTACATATGGCCGGTTCGACACACCTGCCGGCGTGCGTTATCCGAAATGGCATCAGCTCGGGTTGTTGAACACGTATTTCCTTTCACAGCGAACCGACGTGTATGCCGAGGCGTTATATCAACGTGCGAACCAGTTACAGGGCACGGGAATTCAGGGCGCCCAGATCTCGAACTTTTCGCGTGCCTCGGGGGCGAATCAATTCGTCGCGGCTGTCGGTCTGCGCCACCGGTTCTAGCCAGCCATTACTGGAAACAGCGTGGCCCCTTGTTCTGGCGGCTAGACGCGTAGAGTCCCACGCAATTCCCGGAAGTCGATGTGCGGGAGGCTTCCTGAAGGCCGGCGGTCCATTACGCTGAAAACAGGTTTCTCCTGTTCAGCGCACAGCCTGGCTGCAATGTTATGCGGAAATGTATGCAGCGTTGCGTTGTAGATCTGGGCCGCCTGGTCGTAGCGGGTGCGGGCGGATCCAATACGAGTCGACCAGATGGCGAGGTTGCCCTGAAGCGCACGGAAAGTGGCGTCCGAATTCAGCCGCGGTTCGGATTCGGCTTCGACCATCAATGCGGACACTGCTTCGGTGAGCTGTCTTTGCGCAACGTCGAAACGCGCGAACGCAATGGGATCATTTGCAAGCGCGGGCGTGGCCGCTGCGGCAACAACCCGCGTGCGCGCGCTTGCAATCGCCGCGAGGGTAGACGTCCCGCGCTTCAGTTTGTCTTTTGCGATTACCGTCATCCGGCTGACGAGACGCAGCCGCTGCGAATAGAGATCCAGTACGTCTGTCAATGAGGCCTTGAGTTCAGCGTCGTTCGGCGGCACGACGTAGGTTTGGCAGCCGCCTGCTGCCAGAAGCGCGAAGGCAGCAGCAATGAAGCAAACCGTTTTCGTGAACGGTCTGGCTGCTGCATTGAATGCGGCGTTCAGCGTCGCTGCCATCATGATTCCTTCCGGGTGACCAGGCATTGGCGGTGGACATTGCCGCGCGGCGGCGAGCCCCCGTCGACCTTCTACTCTGAACACGGTAGACGATGCGGCGCGGCCGGGTTTGACGGCGATCAAGCGCGACGCGCTGCGGCCCTGAATATGCGGTATGTCGGGATGGGGCACGGATGCCCTATGATAGGGTTCACGTACATCCATTCATGCGATGCCGGGAGTGCAGGCGGCTCATCGAAACTGCATTGTCAGCGCCGGTGTTCGTCGCCGGACATGCGTCGCGCTATTGACACAAGAGACTGCAAGCTTATGGCGAATCCTGCGCAAAGCAGCGGCGGAAGTAATCATTTGATGGATGACGAAGCGGATCTTTACGGTCCGGAACGTGGGTTCGTTTTTACCTCGCTGTTCAGTGCGTTGACTGATCACGCTGCGGATATAGTCGACGCCTTCTACCTGAAACTGGCAGCACTGCCGAGGTCGCAAGCCATTCTCGATGCGCTTTCGCCTGCCGAGCTGGCGCACCTGAAAGCGAAGCAGCGAGAAACGCTCCTGAAGATGGCCTCCCCCGATCTGACCGCACAGGCACATCGCGAGATGGCGTTGAGGGTGGGCCGCGTGCACGCGATTGTCGGCCTCGACCGGGAAGAACTGGTGCGCAGCAGGATCATTCTCTCGGCGGAGATTCGCCGTTGCATTGACCCGGCGCCGTACAACGAAGCACTGTCACTGTTGGGGCGTCGCTTGACTCGTGACCTTGCCTTCCAGACCGAGGCATATCAACAGATTCAGGCGTCGCGGCAGCAGGTTTTGATGTCCCTCACGCGCGTTGCGTGGGAGGCTGAGACTTACACCGACCTGATCAGCCTCACGGTGAATCTGCTTGGCCGCCACGAAGAAGTAGCAGGGTGTTCCGTCGGCCGGCCTGACTCACAAGGGGTGTTCCGGTTCGAGTCCGCGTCGGGCGGCGCGATCCGCACGTATGTGTCGCACGTCGAGGCGGGTGCCGAATACCAGATCACCACAGATCCGCTGCAGCCGCAAGGGCAGGGGCCGGCAGGGCGCGCGTGGCGCAGCGGCGAGGTGCACCGGGTGATCGATATTGCAACGGACCCAAGCATGAAACCCTGGCGGGAGCGGGCAGGAATAGCCGGCTTTCGCTCCAGCATCGCGATTCCGTTGCGGCAGCCGGGCAGAACGGCGAAGGCGATTCTTTCGCTCTATAGCGCGTATCCGGGCGGGTATTCGTCGGAAGATCAGAGCGCGTTTGTTGCCATGCTCCAGAGTCTGCTGGGGCTCGCGATCGACAGGATCGAAAACTTCGAAGGTCGCACGCGCACCGTGCCCTATACGCAACGGCAGCGCTGGACCGAGCTTCTCCACTCTGAAGCGTTGCTGATGTATTACCAGCCCTTACTCGACCTCGGGACGGGAGAGGTGACGAAAATCGAGGCGCTCGCCCGCTTGCGGGACGGGGACCGTATTCTGAGCCCCGCTGCATTTTTTCCGGTCCTGTCCTCGAACGACTTTTTCGATCTCTACGTGAGCGGCCTGAACCAGGCTCTCGCGCAGAGAAATGCATGGTTGCGGGACGACATCGACCTTGCGGTATCGGTCAACCTTCCTCCCGCTGCGCTCAGCGATGCCCGCTATTTCACCGCGACGCAGCACGCACTCGCGCAGCACGGCTGCCCGCCACATGTTCTCACGCTAGAGGTGCTGGAAACCGACGATCTGCCCGCGAGCAACGACATCCTTCAGGCACTGAACCGCTTCAAGGCGCTGGGCGTGATTCTCGCGGAAGACGATCTGGGCTCGGGTCACAGCAGCCTGAACCGTCTGCGGCAGTTGCCGTTCGACTGGATCAAGATTGATCGCAACATCACGAACCTTGCCGATCAGGATGCCAATAGCGTATTGCGCTTCATCTATCAGTTGACGAGGCTCGGTCACTCGCTCGGGAAGTCGGTGGTGGTCGAAGGTATCGAACACGTCGACCTGCTCGACGCCATTGGAATTCTGGGCGCGGATGCCGTGCAAGGTTACGCGATCGCTGCGCCGATGCCGGCCGAGCGACTGGCGGGCTGGCTGGCGACTCGCCCCCGCGCGCCACAGGGCCTCAAGCGCAATGGCGCATTCGTGAAGCTGGCGCAACTGCTGATCTGGGAAGAGCGCCTGCATCTCGTGTCCGAAGACCGGCACGCATTGACCCGGCTGGCCGACATCAACAACATGGCGCCTGTGGCGAACGTGGGCGGCGCGCTTTGGCAGGCTCCGCTCGCGTCTGCTTGCCAGATCTGCCCGTTCTCGACTTTCTTCTCCGATATCGATTCGATCTTTCCGGCCGGATTCGCGGATGAATCCGCCAAGCGTGCATTTATCGATGCGGCGATCAACGGCGGACCGCGTAGCGAAGGTTATCTGCTGGCGCGGGAGGCGGTGGTCGAAGCGATTCTCTCGACATCGGCATGAGCAGCCATGTCGGGCCTCCGCGCAGACATCTGCCACGCTGCGGCGGCCAACCAGTGGTTCGAGCTTCAGCGGACAAGCCGGCGCTACAACGCTGTGCGCTGCTCCCAAGCAAGCAGTTCACCAGCACACTGCTTCGGCGCCAGCAGCGAAAATTCTTTGCTCTCCTCATTCATCAAGGCCGATAGACGGTTAGCGCGATGGCATATCTTGTGCTCTCTGTTCTTCATGACGGGAGCCGGATCGCTCCGCCTCATTCCACACATCGACCTTGGAGCTGGCGCATGACAGCACGAAACCAACACGAAACATCGCCACTTTCACGCGGTACCGACTATGAACAGCTGGCCGCCAGATTCCGCCCCATCTTCAACCGGATTGCAGAAGGCGCGCTCGAACGCGAACGCACTCTCGCATTGCCGCACGAGCAGATTGCCTGGCTGAAGGCTGCCGGCTTCGGCGCGGTCAGAGTACCGATCGAGTACGGCGGCGCCGGCGCGACGCTTCCGCAACTCGTGCAGCTACTGATCGAACTGGCCGAGGCCGACTCGAGTCTGCCGCAGGCGTTGCGCGGCCATTTCGCTTTCGTCGAGGACAGGATTAATGCCGCGCCCGGCGCGGCGCGGGACAAATGGCTCCAGCGCTTCGTAGCGGGTGAAATAGTCGGCAATGCGTGGACCGAAGTCGGCGAAGTCAAGATAGGCGACGTCATCACGCGCGTCTCGCGCCGCGGCAACCAATGGGTCGTCAACGGAACCAAGTATTACAGCACGGGGAGCATCTTTGCCGACTGGATCGACGTCTACGCGCAGCGCGACGACAACGGCGCGGATGTCATCGCCGCAGTGAATACGCATCAGGCCGGCGTCAAACAAAGCGACGATTGGGACGGATTTGGCCAACGTACCACCGGAAGCGGGACCTCCGTGTTTGAAAACGCCGTGGTCGAAGAAGAGAACATCATCGACTTCTCTACGCGCTTCAAATACCAGACGGCGTTCTATCAACTCGTACTGATCGCCGTGATCGCGGGTACGGGACGCGCGGCATTGCGTGACATCTCGCGTGAGGTGCGCAATCGCACCCGGATCTATAGCCACGGCAACGCGCCACGCGTTAGCGAAGACGTTCAGGTTCAGCAGGTGGTGGGGCAGATCGCGGCGCGCGTGTACGCTGCGGAGGCTGCGGCAGTGCGCGCGGCAGAGCCGTCGCAAAGAGCGTACGAAGCCCGCTTCGGCGCGGACCGTGAGGCCGAACAGGCTGCAAACGTGGCGGCCGAAATAGAATCCGCAAAGGCGCAGGTGGCTGTGGCAGGTCTGATTCTTCAGGCGACGACCGATCTGTTCAATGCGCTCGGCGCGTCGGGCGTCAGCGAAAGCAAACTATTGGACCGGCACTGGCGGAACGCACGCACAGCGGCATCGCACAATCCGCTTATCTACAAGGAACGGATCATTGGTGACTGGGAAATCAATGGCAAGGAGCCGCCCTTCGTCTGGCAGATCGGCAACAGCAGAGCAGTGTGATCTGATCCGGTTTCGCGGTTAGCACGCAGTGTCATGTGGGCCGGTCTTACGGTCGGCTCGCTTATCGGTTCAACGGTGCAGAAAATGACGTATCGGCCCCGCCAGATGCAATTGCGCCTATTTCTGCGCCGAAATCTGTTTGGCGCGAATCAGGCGTGCCCGCAGCACGTTGCGGCTGATGCCCAGCAGTCGTGCCGCCTGAATCTGATTCCGGTAGCAGAAGTCGAACGCCACACGCATGACGGTATCTTCGATCTGTTCGAACAGGTTGCCTTCCGCGTTACCGAAAAGATGACGCAACGCCTCCTCCAATCCTTCAAGCGGTGTAGTCGAAACCGGCTCGCTGGCTGTGCGTCGCGGCGCATGCGTTCCGAAGGACGAGATCTGCAGATCGCCCTCGCCGAGCGAATCGCTGCGGCACACCAGTAACGCGTAATGGATGACGTTTTCAAGCTCGCGAATGTTGCCGGGCCAGCTATGCGCGAGCAGCTTGCGCTCGGCGCGCGGTTCGATGCCGACAGGGCCGTAGCCCAGGCGGTTCCGGTACTCTTCTATGAAATACCGGGCGAGCGGCAAGATATCGCCGGGCCGGTCGCGCAACGTAGGCACCGCCAGATGCACGACGTTCAGGCGATAGAACAGGTCCTCCCGGAAATGTCCCGCCGCCACCGCGTCCTGAAGATGCACATTGGTGGCGGCCAGAACGCGTACGTCGATCGGAATGCTCCTGCGTGAGCCGAGCCGCACGATCTCCCGCTCCTGCAGCACGCGCAGCAGTTTGACCTGCATCGAGAGCGGCAGATCGCCGATTTCGTCCAGAAACAGCGTGCCGCCGTTGGCCGCTTCGAACCAGCCGGGTTTCGCGCAGAACGCGCCGGTGAACGCACCTTTCTCGTGGCCGAACAATTCGCTTTCCACCAGCGACTCGGAAAACGCGCCGCAGTTGACCGCCACGAACGGCCCGTCCTTGCGGGCACTGAGGTTATGCACGTGGCGCGCAACCAGTTCCTTGCCGGTACCGGTTTCGCCGATCACGAGCACGTTGGCGTCGCTCGGCGCCACCATGCGAATCCGTTCGAGCAGTGCCAGCGATTGCGGGTCCGAGAAGACCTGTGCCGTGGCGCGAATGGAGGTGGTCAGCGCACGCTTGTCGGGCATGGTCAGCAACGGCGGCGCATCGGTTCGCACTACGGTTGGCCTGTCCGTTATCCCGTGATTGAGTGAATAGTTCATGAGTAGAAGCTCGGCGTCGGATATCGTTGCGTCAGGGCCCATTCGCCGATTTCTCTAAGCTTGTAGGCGAGGGGGTCGTGGAGCGTATGGGTGCGCAAGTTTCGCCAGTGGCGGTCCAGCCTCAGTGCGCCATGCGTCGCGCGCGCGCCGGCTACGTCGAACATGCGGGTACAGATATGGAGCCCGATTTCAGTGGCGGCGACTTTGGCCGTGGCGACCGCCAATGCGACTTCGCCGCGCTCGGCATCGGTCAGCGCATCCTGCTCGCTCCACGCGGCGTCGAAGCGATCGGCGGCGCGGTCGGTCAATAATCGCGCCGCTTCGAGGCCCGCCCAGAACTCACCGTACTGGCCGAGAATATAAGGATCCGCTGAAGTGGTTTGCACGCCGGACGCATGCCACGGACGCGCCTCATGCAATGTGTAGTGGCGGGCATCGTTGAATGCGCTTTCGCCGATGCTGAGATAGATATTCGTCAGGATCAATTGCGCGAGCAACGGACGCAGGCACGCAAACGGCGTCGACAATGGCCCAGGGTCGGTCAGAATCTCGTGATTCTCCACTCGCACCTTTTCCAGCGTCACCGTGCCGCTATCCGTTTGCCGCTGACCGATGTTATTCCAGTCCTCCGCGACAGAGATACCTGTGCGCCCGGTCGGTACTGCCGCGACCAGCAACGTTCCTGTCCCGGCGTCCCGCGCGGACGCGATCAGCATTTCGGAATCGAGCGCGCCGGAGCAGAAGCTCTTCTGTCCAGTGAACTCCCGCCAATCCGCGTACGAGTGGCTGACGGCCCGTTCATCGAGCGGATTTAGCGCGTTCCCCCAGAACCATTGATGGCGGGCAGTCTGCTCGAACCACGCGCGCCACTGCGGCGGCGAGCCGAACAGCCGCACGGTCGCCAGCATCAGATGATGAAAGCCGAAGACGTGGCCGAGCGAACTGTCGGCACGGCCAAGCGTGCGTATCACGTCCAGAGTCTGCCGCCAGTTCGCACCGAGACCGCCGTGCGCTACGGGAATGCTCATGGCGAGCAGACCGCTGGCGCGCAGTGCGTCGCGTTCGGCTTTCGGTGTTCCGCCCTGCGCGTCGCGCTCGGCGGCCGTCGTGGCAAACGACACCGCGAGCCGCTGCGCGATCCGCAGCGGTGTTTCAGTCATCGGGGCTGTCTCTGTGCCCGATAGCAGGGATGCCGGGGCGTCCGGCAGTAGGTAGGTCGAATTCATAGGGATAAAGACACTCGCTGTGCTGCTGGCGGGCGTGGACCATCATGTGTCGGCCGATGGATGTGGAACGGCGTCGCTCAGAGTTGCTTCCTGAGAGACGTATTCTGACGATCTGCCGCAACTTCGGATGCATTTTGTTGTGGTAACCAAAGTCGAATTGCTGATTACGCAGCAGCGTCGTTATGGATGCTGCCTCTGCATCAGCATTCCGGCATGGAGCTACTCGGGGAGGCATACATGTCGGAATACTGAACACCTGCATGCGTGTATTCGACACCCGGCGCTGCTGCTCCAGCAGCAGCGCTGAGGCCATATTGCTTCACCAGCTTCATACGTCAGGCTGCAATGGTTCCATGCCATCGCGATATGCGGCCGGCCAACATTCTCAAACGGTTATGCCCTTTGGTTTGGCGCGCAATCCGGTTAAATCGGCCTGCTCGTCCCGGGCAGCGTGCGTCCGCGAAAAACCGGATGGCATGGTCTTCGCTAAACAGGCTGCAGTCCCGATTAATTCGCTATCGATTGAAAGGATTGTTCGAATGAGCAACAGATTGAAAGTGGTCGCGGTCTCCGGTGGATTGCAGCGGCCGTCACGCACTCTGGTGGTGGTCGAACGTGTGCTCGCCGCACTCGGCGACGCGGTGCCAGTCGACACGCACCTCATCGAGCTCGGTGAGATTGCGCCGGGTCTCGCCGGCGCGGTTCGTCGCGCGCACGTCCCGGCTGACGTCGAAGCACACATCGAGGCGATTGAATCGGCCGACTTGCTGATCGCGGCGAGCCCGGTCTATCGGGCGTCGTATATGGGACTTTTCAAGCATCTGTTCGATCTCGTGCATCACGAGGCGCTGTTCGATGTGCCGGTTCTGCTCGCGGCAACCGGCGGCAGCGATCGTCACGCGCTCGTCATCGATCATCAGTTACGTCCGCTGTTCAGCTTCTTTCAGGCACGCACGCTGCCGATCGGCGTGTATGCGTCCGAGGCCGATTTCAGCGGCTATGCGATTTCCAATCCTGCACTGGAGGAGCGCATTCAACTGGCGGTGTCGCGCGCGCTGCCGTGGCTGCACGCGGGCCGCCTGCCCGCTTCGTTTCCGCGAGCCGCAACAGCGGCTGCATAAACCCTTCACTCAATCATCAGGACCACCATGAGCCAGAACCACTCTCACGACGACGCCGTCAAGTTCGCCTACTGGGTGCCCAATGTCAGCGGCGGCCTTGTCGTCAGCACGATCGAACAGCGCACCGACTGGAGTCTCGAGTACAACGAGAAACTCGCGCAGACCGCTGAACAGGCCGGGTTCGAATACGCGCTGAGCCAGATCCGTTTCACTGCCGGCTACGGTGCCGAATTTCAGCATGAGTCGGTTTCGTTCAGTCAGGCCCTGTTGCACGCAACGACCAGACTCAAAGTCCTGGCGGCGATTTTGCCGGGCCCGTGGCACCCCGCTGTTGTCGCCAAACAACTGGCCACGATCGACCATATTTCAAATGGCCGCATTGCGATCAACGTGGTAAGCGGCTGGTTCAAGGGAGAGTTCACGGCGATCGGCGAGCCGTGGCTCGAACACGATGAACGCTATCGCCGTTCAAAAGAATTCATTCAGGCGCTCAAAGGCATCTGGACGCAGGACAACTTCACGTTCAAGGGCGACTTCTATCGCTTCAACGATTACACGCTGAGTCCCAAGCCGATCCAGAAGCCTCATCCGGAGATCTTCCAGGGCGGCAGTTCACGTGCCGCGCGCGATAACGCCGCCAGCGTGTCCGACTGGTACTTCACCAACGGCAATACTCCGGAGAACCTGAAAACCCAGATCGACGACATCCAGGCCAAGGCGACCAAAAACAATCACAAGGTGCGCATTGGCGTGAACGCGTTCGTGATCGCGCGCGATACCGAAGAAGAAGCCCAGGCGGTACTCGCCGACATCATCAGGCACGCGCACGTCGAAGCCGTGCATGCGTTCGGCGACGCCGTCAAGCAGGCGGGCCAGGCATCGCCGGAAGGTGAAGGCAATTGGGCCAGGTCGAGTTTCGAAGACCTCGTGCAATACAACGACGGCTTCCGCACCAATCTCATCGGTACGCCGCAGCAGATCGCCGAGCGTATCGTCGAATTGAAATCGGTGGGCGTGGATCTCGTGCTGACCGGCTTCCTTCATTTCATCGAAGAAGTGGAGTACTTCGGCAAACGGGTCCTGCCGCTGGTGCGCGAGCTCGAACGCAAGCAGCAGGCGAGAGCCGCCTGATCATGGCGAACCCACAGCCGTCGACGCTACCGGACTGGCTGCGCCATCAGGCGCAGCACCGGCCGCATGCCGTCGCCTTGCGCCATAAACGGCTGGGCGCATGGCACGCGTTGTCGTGGCACGAGGTGGCTACGGCGGTCGAACAGCTGGCAGCCGGTCTCGCACAACGCGGTTTTGCGGCGGGCGACGCGCTGCTGTTCGTCAGTCATCCGCGCGAGGAGGCGTTGCTGTTGTCGCTCGCGGCGCAGTGGAACGGCGGCGTGGCGATACCGCTCGACCCGCACCTCTCCGATGAGGCGTTGCGCGCCGTTCTCACGCATCTTGCCCCACGCTTCGTGTTCGCCGAAGACGACACCCAGGTGGATCGTTTGCTGGCGCACGAAGGCTTGCGAGTGATCGACGCCAACCCGCGCAATCTGACGCCACACCCGCATCCCGCCGTGACCGACTATCGCACACTGGCGATCCCGCATGAAGGCGGCTTCGCTTCCGTTGCCCAACCTCACGACGACGCCTTCGCGTTGGTGCGTCTCGACGCTGACCGGCAACTCGTCGCGCAGCGTCTGTCCCATGCGACGCTGGCACAGGAAGCGCAGCGGCTCGTCGGCACGGAGAAACTGGGCGCGGACGACGAAGCGTTTGCCGCACGCGCATTCGCCGCTGCCTCTCAGGCGCGCTACCTGATCGCGCCCTGGCTGCTGAGCGGCTTTCGCCTGAATTTTCCGGAGTCGCTCGCGACCCGCGACAACGATCGCCGCGAACTTGCGCCGACGCTGGTGGCCGGCACACGCGAAACCTACGCGCGGGTGGCTCAACTCGTCGACGACCGTTTGCCGGGCGCACGCTCCTGGCGGCGGCGCCTCATCAACCGGGCGCAGCGCAGGCAGGGCGGCCCGCTTTTGCGCGTCTTGACGTGGTGGTTCATCAGCCGGCCGTTGCGTGAAGTAATCGGCTTTTCGCGCACGCATGCGGCGCTCGTCATCGGGCCGCCGCTCGACGGGACGACCGCCGCGCTATTCGCCGCATTACGTGTGGACGTGCGCGCGTGGCCCGATACCGGCGAGTGGCGGCGCATCGAGCATCGGCGTGAAGCACCGGCACACCAGCGCCACGCGGCGGACGGCGCGGCGGAACAACCGGCGTATTGATGCATGACTGAACATTCCATGACTACGTCTTCCAACGCGCTGTTATCGCTCGATCACATCTCGCTGTCTTTCAAAGGCGTGAACGCGATCACCGATATCAGCTTCGCGGTGCGCGCGGGTGAAATCTGCGCATTGATCGGCCCGAACGGCGCGGGCAAAAGCTCGCTGCTCAATGTCATCAACGGGGTCTATCAGCCGCAGCGCGGCAGCGTGCATTTCGACGGCCACGCCTATCGGCGGATGAATCCGTATCACGCCGCGCATAGCGGTATTGCGCGCACGTTCCAGAACATCGCGCTGTTTCGCCGTATGAGCGTCCTGGACAACGTGCTCACCGGCCGCAATCTGCACCGGCGCAGCACGTGGCTCGAACAGACCTTGAACGTAGGCCGCGCGCGCAGCGACGAAACGGTGCAACGCAGCTATGCCGAGGTGGTGATCGACGCGCTCGACTTGCAGCGTTATCGGCACACCACTGTCGGCACGCTGCCTTACGGTGTGCAGAAGCGCGTTGAACTGGCTCGTGCCCTCGCCGCCGAGCCGCGTCTGCTGCTGCTCGACGAGCCGATGGCCGGTATGAATGCCGACGAAAAGCACGTCATGGCCGGCTACGTGCTCGACGCCAACACGCAATTCGGCGTGACCGTGGTGCTGATCGAGCACGACATCGGCGTGGTCATGGGTCTGTCGGATCACGTGGTCGTGCTCGACTACGGCAAGAAGATCGCCGACGGCGCACCCGCCGAGGTCCGCAGCAACCCGGACGTGCTCGCCGCCTATCTCGGCACCCGTCATTGAGAGACTGGAGATTATGGGATTTTTCCTCGAAGTGCTCGTAGGTGGTTTGCTGGCGGGCGTGATGTATTCGATGGTCGCGATCGGTTTCGTGCTGATCTATAAAGCGTCCGGCGTGTTCAATTTCGCGCAGGGGTCGATGGTGCTGTTCGGCGCGCTCACCTACGTGAGCCTGGTCGAGCGGCATGTCAAGCCGGTGCTCGCGTTCGGCGTGACCCTCGGCGCGCTCGTGCTGATTGCCTTGCTGATCGGCCGTCTCGTACTGCGCCCGCTGGTCAGCCGGCCGCCCATCGTTCTGTTCATGGCGACCCTGGGTCTGAGCTTCATTCTCGAAGGTGCCGCGCAGCTGTTCTGGGGCGCGCAGGTGCACGGACTGGATCTGGGCATCGACGACAAGCCGCTGAACGTCGGCGGCATCATGATCAGTCAGTTCGACATCTTTGCCGCGGCCACCGCCGGCGTGCTGGTGATCGGCCTTTCGCTATTGACCAACCGTACGCGGCTCGGGTTGTCGCTGCGCGCGGTCGCCGACGACCCACTTGCGGCACTGGCCATCGGCGTACGGCTGCCGCGTGTCTGGGCGATCGTCTGGGCGCTGGCGGGCTTCGTCAGCCTCGTGGCGGGGCTGCTGTGGGGCGCGCGGCTCGGCGTGCAGTTCTCGCTGTCGCTGGTCGTGCTGAAGGCGCTGCCGGTGTTGATCATCGGCGGGTTTTCGTCGATCGGCGGGGCGATTGTGGGCGGTCTGCTGATCGGCGCGTCGGAGAAGCTCGCCGAGGTGTATGTGGGCAGCCTGCTCGGCGGCGGCATAGAAAACTGGTTTCCTTATCTGCTCGCCATGCTTTTCCTGCTTGCGCGGCCGGTCGGTCTATTCGGCGAACCCGCCGTCGAACGCGTGTGAGGCCGCTTATGTCATCTCCTGACACTACGCTGAGCGCTCCGCGCACGTTTAAACCGTACCCACAGCAACGGCCGCTGCTGAAGGTCTGGCTTGCTGCGGTTCTCGTGCTGATCGCTTTCGTTGTCGTGCCGGTATTCGGCAACGACTACTGGCTCAACGCGATTCTGATTCCGTTTCTCGTGCTCTCACTGGCGGGACTGGGTCTGAACCTCGTCACCGGCTATGCGGGACAACTCTCACTCGGCTCCGCTGCCTTCATGTCGGTCGGCGCGTACGCGACCTACAACCTTCTGGTGCGAGTGCCGGCCTTGCCGCTGGCCGTCGATCTACTGCTTGGCGGCCTGATTTCGGCCGTTGTCGGTGCGCTGTTCGGCTTGCCGAGTCTGCGGATCAAGGGCTTTTATCTGATTGTCTCGACTCTGGCCGCGCAGTTCTTTGTCGAGTGGATCTTTACGCGGGTGAGCTGGTTTTCCAACGACGATACCTCGGGCGTACTCAGCGCGCCGCGCCTGACTGCGTTCGGCTGGAAGATCGATACGCCCGCCGCGCGATACCTGTTCGTGCTGGGCGTCACCTCTGTGCTGTTCATTCTGGCAGCCCGTCTCGTGCGTAGCGAACTGGGCCGGCGCTGGATGGCCGTGCGCGACATGGACACTGCCGCGCGCGTGATCGGCATTCCCATCGGCCGGACCAAGCTGCTCGCATTCGCATTGAGTTCGTTCGTGACCGGCATTGCGGGCGCGCTTTGGGCATTCGCTTATCTGGGCACGGTCGAGCCGCACGGTTTCGATCTCAACCTGTCGTTTCAGGTTCTGTTCATCATCATCATTGGCGGCATGAGCAGCATCGGCGGGAATTTTCTGGGCGCGGCCTTCATCGTCCTGCTCCCTATTCTTCTCTCGAACGCGGCCGGCGCGCTCGCTACCGTCGGTATCGAAGCCGGCCAGTTGCAGAACCTGCAGAAGATCCTGTTCGGCACGCTGATTATCGTTTTTCTGATCAAGGAGCCGGACGGACTCGCAAGACTGGTCCAGACCGTGCGTAATCGTCTGCGTGACTGGCCGCTGCGCGCATAGCACTCATTTCTCTCGTCGCTTTTCAAATCACCGCTTAACCATTCAAGGTCCACACAGCATGAATTTCATCGACTCCTTCAAAAGGCGCGGGACGGTGTCGCGCGTGGCGGCTGCCGCGAGCCTGACGCTTGCGCTCACCGCTGCATTCTTATCCACCGCTCAGGCTGCGGGCGAGGAATACTTCCCGCTGCAAAGCTACCGCGTCGGCCCGTATGCGGCGGGCGGCAGCGGGTTCTTTGGCGGCTTCATCGACTATATGAACCTCATCAATAAGCGCGATGGCGGTGTCAATGGCGTGAAGCTGACCTGGAGCGAATGCGAAACCGAATACGTCGTGGAAAAAGGAGTGGAATGCTATGAACGGCTCAAGAGCGGGCTGAACGGCGCACCCGCGGCGGCGACCAATCCGCTGTCGGTCGGTATTGCGTATGCGACGCTCGACCGGTCGACTGCCGATAAGATTCCGCTCATCACGATCAACCACGGCCGCACGGATTCCACCGACGGCGCTGTCTTTCCGTATGTCTTTCCGCTGCAACTCAATCCGTACAGCGAAGTCTCCGCGATCGTCAATTACATCGGCCAGCAATCGGGCGGGTTGAATCAGCTCAAGGGCAAGAAGATCGTGGTGCTCTACCACGGCTCGCCGTACGGCCGTGAGACGATTCCCGTGCTGGATGCACTCGCCAAAAAGTACGGCTTCGAACTCACGCAGATCGAAGTGCCGCATCCGGGTAACGAGCAAGGTTCGCAGTGGCTCACCATTCACCGGATCAATCCGGACTGGGTGATTCTGCGCGGCTGGGGGGTGATGAATCCGGTCGCGTTGAAATCGGCGCAAAAAGTGGGCTTTCCTGCCAATCACATTATCGGCAACATCTGGAGCAATTCGGAAGAAGACGCGCGGCCGGCAGGCGACGCCGCAAAAGGCTTCATTTCGATCACGACGCATCCTTCAGGTACCGACTTCCCCGTCATTCAGGCCATCAATCAATATGTGATCAAACCGGGGAACGGCAACCTGAAAGACCCCGCGCGCTTCGGGACGGTGTACTACAACCTCGGCGTGGTCAACGGTATTCTGAATGTCGAGGCGTTGCGCGTGGCACAGGCAAAGTTCGGCAACAAACCGCTCACCGGCGAACAGGTACGCTGGGGCTTCGAGCATCTGAATCTCGACGACGCGCGTCTCAGGCAACTGGGTGCGTACGGGCTGGTTCAGCCGTTGAAACTCTCGTGCGCCGATCACGAAGGCGGCGGCGCCGTACGCTTCCAGCAATGGGACGGCCAGCAGTGGAAAGTCATTAGCGGTTGGGTTCAGGCAGATCGTGCGCTGCTGCGTCCGATCATCGAGAAGTCGGCCAATGCGTACGCCAGGGAAAAAGGCATTACGCCGCGCGATTGCAGCAAGGATATCTGAGCATGAGTGCCGCCCCGATTCTGCAGGTCGAAGAAATCGCCGTGACGTATGGCCAGCTCATTGCGGCCTTGCGCGGTGTTTCTCTGACGGTGCCGGCCGGCGCCATTGTCGCGTTGCTGGGCGGCAATGGCGCCGGCAAGACCACTACGCTGAAGGCTATCTCGAGCCTGATACGTGCCGAGCGAGGCGAGCTGACCTCTGGCCGTATCGCGTATCGTGGCGATGCGATTACCGACGCCGACCCGTGGACGCTCGCCGGGCGCGGGCTCGTGCAGGTATTGGAGGGGCGGCGTTGTTTTGCGCATCTGTCCGTCGAGGAGAATCTGCGGCTGGGCGCTTTCGTACGGCGGCCAGGACGGGCTGACCTCGAGGCGGACCTCGAGCGCATCTACGGGATTTTTCCGCGGCTCAAGGAGCGTCGCAGGACGCTTGCGGGCTATACGTCCGGCGGAGAACAGCAGATGGTCGCGATTGGCCGCGCGTTGATGGCGCGGCCTGCGCTGGTCCTGCTCGATGAGCCGTCTATGGGACTCGCTCCGCAGATCGTTGAAGAGATCTTCGAGATCGTGGCGGCCCTCAATCGGGACGATGGCGTGAGCTTCTTATTGGCCGAGCAGAACGCGGCGATTGCGCTGCGCTATGCCCAATCCGGGTACGTGCTCGAGAGTGGCCGGGTAGTCGCGCAAGGCAATGCGCGAACGCTGCTGGAACTCGATACCCTGCGGGATGCGTATCTGGGGAGCGGGAAATCCGCTGTTGACGGACCGCCGCACAGGTCGCGCCGTTTGCGGACTCTGCGTGCAGTCCCGGACGCCGGGGCGGCACTCGGGTGAGATGCTGCGTATCAAGCGTCGGTGAAGATGAACAGACCCCTCCCGCCGCGCCAGGCCATATCGGTCAGCACGCTATCAGCCACTGTCCCTATCCGCTAGCGCCTGTTCCAGATTTGCGTCGATCCTCAGCAACAAACTCACCAGCTGCGATCGCTCTTCGCTGGTAAAGCCCGTCAAGGCCGTTTCGCAGACTTCGTCCATTATCAGTTTGCCATTGGGCATCTGTCTGGACGCGCGCGCAGTCAACGAGATCAGCCGGCTGCGCCCATCGGCCGGATCAGGCACGCGCCTGACCAGGTTGTCACGTTCCATGCGATTCAGGAGTTGGGCCATGCTGGACTGCTCAACCTGCGCCATGCGTGCCAATTCTGCCTGGGACAAGGCGCCGGCCTTTTTCAGCGTGACCAGAACGGGCAACTGGCCGATCGCGAATCCCAACTGACGCAGCGGCGCGTCGACCAATCTCGCAAATGCCCGGGACACTTGACCGATTAGCCGCATGGGGCGAGCCGGGTCTTCGATTTGTGATTCACTTGACATATCAATAGGTGCCTATATATATTGAATAGGTACCTATCTTAATGGATTCTCCGATGAACGCAAGCCCGAAGATTGCCGTTGTCGGCGGTGGTCCCGGCGGACTGACGCTCGCCCGTATTCTTCATCTTCACGGCATGGCCGTCACGGTATTCGAGCGGGAGGCGCATTCGCTCGAACGGCCGCAGGGTGGTACGTTGGACCTGCATGAAGAATCCGGCCTGCTGGCGGTGCAACGCGCCGGGTTGACGGATGCGTTCCAGGCTATCGCCCGTTATGAGGATCAAGGTACGCGTTTGCTGGACGAGCGTGGACAGTTACTGTTCGAGGAGCGGGATGCGGCCAGCGGCAATCGGCCCGAAGTCGACCGGACGGCTTTGCGCACCATGCTGCTCGATGCACTGCCTGACGGCGTGGTTCAATGGAACCGGCAACTGCGCGAGGTTCGCGACAATGGCGACGGGCGCTGGACGCTGGCATTTGACGACAGCCTTGAAGGGCCCTTCGATCTTGTGGTCGGCGCCGACGGTACCTGGTCGCGCGTGCGGCCACTCTTGTCGCCATACAAGCCTCAGTACAGCGGCCTTTGTTTCGTCGAATTCGGTATCGACGACGTCGACCGCTCCCATCCGGCGCTGGCGCGACTGGTCGGACGCGGCAAGATGAGCGTGGAAGGCGACGGCAAGGCACTCATCGTGCAGCGCAATGCCAACTCGCACTTTCGCGGCTATGCGATCTTACGCGTTCCGCCTGGCTGGGTGGAGCGTCGCTTCGATTTCACATCGCCGAATGCCGTCCGCGAAGGGCTGATACGCGAGTACTCGGGATTTGCCGACAACATCCTCGATCTGTTTCGGGCCAGTAACGAGCATTTTGCAATACGGCCGATCTATGCCCTGCCTGTAGGGCACTGCTGGACGCATCGAAAAGGTCTTACGCTGATCGGTGATGCGGCGCATGTCATGTCACCCTTCGGTGGAGAAGGAGTGAATAACGCCATGTTCGACGCGGCCGAACTTGCGCGATTGCTGGCTTCGGACTCGCCTTGGGACGACGCCGTGATGGAATACGAGGCATCGATGTTCGCCCGTGTTGCCGAGTCCGCTGAAGGTTCCGCCGAAGGGGCCGCGACATTTCTATCGCACGACGGGCAGGCGCTCACGCTCGAACTCTATCGTCGTCACCAATCGGAGCACGAGGCGTCCGCTGGCGGCGGTTGACGTGAGCGGACGAGGACAACGCTTTCCCGAAACCGATCACTTGCGCTCAGAACGGCACCCGCTGGCGACACACTGTGAGAACCCGTTGCCGAAGCCAACGATGAACAGGGTCATTCTCCAAACGAGGATGCCACATTTGAGAAATCGTAAAGCGATCAGTCGCCACAGGAAGCTCAAAGGAACAGGCGTCGACGGATGAGTCGTACTGACTTTTCATGAAAGACGCAGGCAGTAGCGCTACCAGATCGGACGCTCTAGCCACCGCCAACGCTGCGGGAAAGCTCGGCACGATCGCCACGGTTGTTCGTTCGAATCCTGACAGGGCAATTGCAGCGTCAAGCGAGTCGATGATATGGCGACCGTGCGGGGCAACTACGTGGCCAAACGCTGCGTACTGCCCGATGGTCACTTCCTGTTCCGCTTCGAGCGGATGCCCCTTTCTGACAACGCCCAGGTAGTGGTCCCGAAACAATGCCTGGACACGGACTTCCGGCCCCATTCCTTCCAGTACACCAATCTCAAGATCGGCGGAGCCGTTTCGCAGATATTCCGCGTTCCTTTCCGATCTGGACGAAAAGTGCAAACGCACATGCGGCGCAAGTGCCGTCACTTCAGCAATCAATGTTGCACCGAAGGCTTCCACGAAAGCTTCATTGGCACGAATCTTAAGCGTTCTACGCAGCGTTGAAAAATCCGGCATCACCGGTGACGGCTGGAGCAGGGAACGCGCCTCATGAACGATATTTTTCGTTTGCTTCCGAATCTCTTCGGCATAGGCAGTCAGCACCATGTTGCGCCCGGCCCGGACCAGCAAAGGATCGCCGGTCGCAGCGCGAAGGCGGGTAAGCGTGCGACTCATTGCGGAAGCGCTCAAATGCAACGACCGGGCGGCGCGCGTCACGTTTTTCTCGGTGAGCAACGCGTCGAGCGCGAAAAGGAGGTTGAGGTCCGGTTCAGGCATCTCTTGATCGTAATTGGCAGAGTTGAGGTATGGCGTTTGATGCATAGATTGGTTGCATTCAGCGCGGCTTCCGCCATCTCCCGTGTACCACTATATTGGTTCGTGCGATTCACTCAAGAGGATCACGCCCGTCACTTTCATGCTCGGGGGCGGCCTCATTTATCGGAGCTACCGATGCAAGACACACCTTCGCAGAAAACCGTTCTCATTGTCGGTGCCTCCCGCGGCCTTGGTTTGGCGATGGTCGAGGAGTATCTGAAGCGCGGTTGCCGGGTCATCGCCACCGGGCGAGCCGCCTCGACAGAGAAGCTTCGGCAGATCGCACAAGCCTCCGCTGGTGCGCTCGAAGTGGAAACTACCGATATCACGATTCCGGAGCAGGTTGCAGCGCTGCGCGCCCGTCTTGCCGATCGGCGCATAGATGTGCTTTTTGTGAATGCAGGTGTCAAGAACGATGATCGCGAAACGATAGCGGACGTCTCGACCGAGGAATTCGTACGCGTGATGGTAACGAATTCGCTGAGTCCGATGAGAGTCATCGAGGCGTTTCAGGATCTTGTGCCGCCGACGGGAACTATCGGTGTCATGTCATCGGGGCAGGGCAGCATCACAAACGCCACTAACGCGAATTATGAAGTCTACAGGGGGAGCAAGGCCGCGCTCAATATGTTTATGCGTACCTTCGCAGCCCGCAGCGCCGGGTATCCGCGGACCCTTCTGATTATGGCGCCCGGCTGGGTCCAGACAGACATGGGTGGTCCTACGGCGCGCCTGACCATTGAAGAAAGCATTCCGAACCTGGTCAATACGATCGAGGCTTATGAAGGGCGCCCCGGCTTGCATTACCTCGACTATCTG
Source organism: Paraburkholderia dioscoreae (assembly GCF_902459535.1). Lineage (NCBI taxonomy): Bacteria > Pseudomonadati > Pseudomonadota > Betaproteobacteria > Burkholderiales > Burkholderiaceae > Paraburkholderia > Paraburkholderia dioscoreae. The sequence continues at coordinate 3,147,943 of NZ_LR699554.1, read as the reverse complement.
GGAAGGACCGTTCCGTGGTGACGGATCGCACAACGCAATTTCAGCTCACCGCGAATTGGCCCACTCTATAGCGTCGGCACCGGCGGCGATGCGAGCGGGGCACGATGGGTCGTTCGCTGCGCGCCACACAGCTTCTGCCACGTCGAGCGAGCGCGTGATCGCAGTCTCCTGCTGCCAGTGGTCGAAGACGCGCTGCGCCAGGGCCGCGTACGCTTTGGGAAACCCGCCCTGCATCCGGGACTGCGCGTTTTCGCCGAAGCGCGTCTCTGGCGCCCGTCCCGGCAGAACCACGCGCACTCGCACATTGAATGGTTCGAGTTCCAGAGCAACGGATTCGGAGAACGCGTTGATCGCCGCCTTGCTGGCGGTGTACACGGAGAGCAGATGGAGCGGCCTCAATGTCACGCTCGACGTGACGTTGACGATAACGCCTTCCTTCCGTTGGCGGAACTGCGGCAGAACCGCCTGGGTCATGGCGATCGTGCCGAGCGTGTTCGTTTCGAAGACTTCGCGCGCAGTCTCCATCGACGTGCCTTCGAGCGCGTTCAGCACGCCAATCCCCGCGTTGTTGACGAGGACGTCGATCGGCCCCGCGGCATCCACCGCCCGGCGGACGCTTTCCGGATCTGTGACATCGAGCGCGAGCACTCGCAGACGCTCGGAGCGCGGCAGAACATCCTCTCGCGGCGTGCGCATCGTGGCGATGACGTGCCAGTCGCGATCGAGGAAATAGCGAGCGATTTCGAGGCCGAATCCGGACGAACATCCGGTGATCAGGACGGTTTTCATGGCGACTCCTGTAGAAGGTGGCAGTACCCACACCATAAGTCGCCACCGCCGGACTTGCTACAATCGAGCGTCCAGGTTTCATTAGAAGGAGTCCGGTTATGGTCGACCCGCTCGCGGAGGTCGTCACGCTGCTCCAGCCGGTCGCCGCCTTTTCGAAGGTCGTCAGCGGGGCGGGTCGCTGGCGCGTTCACCGCTCGGAAGCCGGACAACCGTTCTACTGCGTGATCCTCGACGGATCGTGCCGCCTCGTCACCAACGGGCGCGAGCCGATCATCCTCCAGACCGACGACTTCGTTCTGATTCCCGAGGTGTACGACTTCACGATGTCGAGCCTCGAGCCACCCGAAGCGGAGGGCGCGGATACCGTGCCCGTGGCGCTGCTCGACGGCGGATTCAGACTTGGTGACGGAAACGGGCCGTCTGACGTGCAACTGCTGGTGGGCCATTGCGTCTTCGGTTCACCTGACGCGGCCTTGCTGGTGTCGCTTCTCCCCGATTTCGTGCATGTTCGCGGCGAACGCAGGCTGGCCACGCTCGTGAAGCTTGTGCGGGAGGAGTCTCGGGAGCAGCGTCCCGCGCGGGACGTCGTCCTCGCCCGTCTGCTGGAGGTTCTGCTAATCGAGGCGCTCCGGTCGGCGGGAACCGCAGCGTCGCCCGGCCTTGTGCGCGGGCTCGGCGATGCACGGCTCGCACTTGCGATACGTCAGATGCACGAGAGTCCCCAGAAGCGCTGGACGGTTGCGCAACTGGCGGACACAGCGGCACTTTCACGCTCGGCGTTTTTCGAGCGCTTCAGCCGTGCCGTGGGCGTCGCTCCGATGGAATACCTGTTGTCCTGGCGCATGGCGTTGGCCAAGAAATTGCTGAGACGGAAAGAAGGCGGCGTTGCAAACGTTGCGGAGCGCGTCGGCTACAGTTCGGCGAGCGCATTCAGCGTCGCATTCACCCGCCATGTCGGACTACCGCCCACTCAGTACGCAAAGGAGCAGATGGACACGCCAGCGCCGTAACGCGACCGGGGTGAGTGCCTGTATGTCGAGGCTTCGACTCCGACCCGGATTGCGGCTCGCCGATTGCTGGCAGATGGCGAACGGCCACGACCAGTCTCGACATCCATGCCCGTATCGTCGAGACTGTGGACGAGCGTGAGAATGGTTTGCAAAGGAGGGTGTGTGATGACAACGAGCGAAGCCTTCGAAGAAACCGGCGGATGTGCGTGCGGTTCAGTGCGATTCCGCGTCAGCGCGCAACCGAGGCGAGTGTCGATATGCCACTGCATGAACTGTCGGCGTATACACGGCAATGTGTTCGGCGGCTATGCCATGTTCGAACGCAGTGCCGTGGAATTCACCGGCCCGACCCAGGCGTGGCAGAGTTCGCCTGGCGCGCGCAGACATTTTTGCCCAACGTGTGGCTCGGTCGCGTTCATGGAATTCCTCGACAGCGACGAACTGGATGTGCCGCTCGGCGGCTTCGATCGCGTGGGTCTTTTTGAGCCGGTTTATGAACTCTGGTGTTGCCACAAGGAGCCGTGGCTGCCCGCGGGCGTGCGCACCGAATACGAAGAGGGCAGGCCGAAGTAGCGCGCGAATGTGCACGGCGCAAAGCGCAGTGGATTGACCGGCCGGGTCCGCGCCTTGCTGGCGATGCAGGCGGAGATTGCCGACTATGGCCGACGACAAGCAGACCAGACATTCGCGCAGCAGCGCCCGATCCGATCCGGATGTCGAGCGTGACCAGCAACCGTCGAGCTTGGACGAATGCCGCCGCTGCGCGTTATGGCGTAACGCGACGCAGGCAGTGCCCGGCGAAGGACCGCAGCGCGCGTCGATCATGCTGGTCGGCGAGCAGCCGGGGGACGCCGAAGATCTGCAGGGCAGGCCTTTCGTCGGACCGGCCGGCGCATTGCTGGACAAAGCGCTCGAAGAGGCCGGACTGAAGCGTAAAGACGTCTATGTCACGAATGCGGTCAAGCATTTCAAATGGACGCCGCGCGGCAAGCGCCGCATGCACAAAACGCCGGGGCAGCGAGAGATCGAGGCATGCGGATACTGGCTTGAACAGGAACTGCGCGCGGTAGGGGCACGCGTGATCGTTGCTTTGGGCGCCACGGCGTTAAAAGCGGTACTGGACGATTCGCACGCGCGCTTACAGGACTCGCTCGGCAAAACGATCGGGCACGGCGAGCATCTGGTCGTGGCGACCTATCATCCGTCATTCGCATTGCGCGCGCCGGATCCCGAAACCCGTAGGCACGTCTATGACACGATCGTTGCGGCACTCCAGACGGCGGACAAGCTGGGCCATAAGTGATCGCACGCATAACGTAACCCCTCGCGCTGGACTCTCACAATTAGACCCGGTAGTCTGAGCGTGTTGGACGTAGTTTGGCGGATGCTGTTCCTGACCGACAACGTGGGAGCCGAAACATGGAAGTGAGCACAGAAGCGCTTGTTGACATGCTGAGAGAAGTCGAAGCCGACGACCCGATCGACTACGCCGACCTCCCTTTCGGAGAGCAGGAACTCCGGCGTCTTGTGATGACCTCTCTCGTCGAGCGCCACCACCAGGTTGAATCCGGCAATCTGTCGGTATCCGACATCCACGCGCTGTATCTGCTGAGCACCGCCAAGCTTGTGCTCGAAAACACGGTGCTTCATGCCAGATTGCTTCTGCTTCAGGGGCAGCGGGTCGATGTCCAGTCCCTGCTGGCTCCGTTCACCCTGAAAGGCAAACCGTAGACCGGCAAGGCGGGCTCCCGGCTATACGGTGCCCGCCCCGCCGCCGCGCTTCGCTCAGTTCTGGAAGTAATTCAGGCCGAGCGCGCCCTTCACCTCCGACACGGTCGCGCCTGCCACCTCCCGCGCCCGCAGCGTCCCGCGGCGCAGAACGTTCAGCACCTCTGCACGGTCGGTTTCGAACTCGCGGCGGCGCTCGCGAATGGGGGCGAGCATCGCTTGCAGCCGTTCGTTGAGCACGCGCTTGACCACGCTGTCGCCGAGACCGCCGCGGCGGTAGTGCGCCTTGAGCTCGTCGACCTTCGGTACGTCCGGCTCGAAGGCGTCGAGGAACGCGAACACAACGTTGCCTTCCACCTGGCCCGGGTCGTTGACGCGCAAATGGTTAGGGTCCGTGTACATGTTGTTCACGGCCTTGGTGATTTCGTCCGGGCTCGCGCCCAGCGTAATCGCGTTACCCAGCGACTTGCTCATCTTGGCTTTGCCGTCGATACCCGGCAGCCGCGCGACGTGCGAGAGCACCGCTTCGCATTCGACCAGCACCTGTTTGTCGACCGTGTTATTGAAACGGCGCACCAGTTCATTGGTTTGTTCGATCATCGGCAACTGATCGTCGCCCACAGGCACGCGCGTCGCCTTGAACGCGGTGATGTCGGCGGCCTGGCTGACCGGATACGTCAGAAAGCCGGCGGGGATGTCGCGCTCGAAACCGCGAAGCACGATTTCCGCCTTGATGGTCGGGTTGCGTTCAAGGCGCGCGACCGTCACGAGATTGAGCAGATACTGGGTCAATTCCGCCAGTTCCGGCACCTGCGACTGAATGAAAATAGTCGATTTGGCCGGGTCGATGCCGACCGCGAGATAGTCGAGCGCCACCTCGATCACGTTTTCAGTGACTTTCTGATGGCGGCCGACGTTGTCGGTCATGGCCTGCGCATCGGCAAGCAGCAGGAATTGCTGCGCTTCGTGCTGAAGCTGCACGCGCGAGCGCAACGAGCCGATGTAGTGGCCAAGATGCAGCGGGCCGGTGGTGCGGTCGCCGGTGAGGATAATGGGTGGGTTCGTAGTCTGGTTTGCGTCTGTCATGGTCAGAGTTCTGCGTTTGTCGATACCGCCAGCCGTCAGCGCGCAGAAACGAAAATGCCGCCAGGACTGGCGGCATCACGTTTCGATGGTCGAGTGGAAACGGGCCGCCTGGGTCAGGCGCGCCACCAACAATTCAGCGTGATCGGTTTCGTATTCATTCAGAGAGTATAACGCGGCGGATCGCCGTGCCGTCAACGGCGCGCCGGACAGCATTGTTGGCCGGCGCCTCGCGCTGCTCCTAGGTCGCGGAGAAAACGACTGCTGCGGCGTTTTCGACCTGCGTGAAAGTGCGAACGAAGCGGTAGGCCTGGCCGCCGATCTCCATCTCATTGACGCCGGAGCGGGTCAGTTCCAGCATCTCATTGGCGAGCGGGATGGCAATCGTGCCGAGCCTCTTCATTTCCTCGAGCAGGCCGGCCGGATCGCCCAGGTAGACGGTACAGGCGTCGGCCGTATGACGCGTCATCACCACGCTCGCCGCCTTGTCGAGCGATAGTTCGAGATATTCGACCAAGGTCTGCAGCGACTCCGGCACGGGTTCGTGAGACCCGTTCATCGATGTATTTGCAACGGTCATCTTGTGGTCCCCCATCGCGCCAATGTGCGGGCAGGCCGCTGGAGATCAGCGGTGCATCCACTATACGGCATCGTACATCGATACTCGACTCATGCAGAATGTCTTGCACGATACCGCCGGTGTTTGGAAACTCACGCAACGCAGAGTTTTGCCACGAGCTCGAGGCGATCAGTCCGCCGCCGGGTGTCGGAAAACGCCAAGCACCGACTTGGGTTCGAGAAACGCTTCGAGCCCGAACGTGCCGTATTCACGCCCAATGCCGGATTGCTTGAAGCCGCCGAACGGCGCGGCCGGCTCATGGGCCAGCGTGTTGACAAGTACGCGTCCCGCTTCGATCTTCGACGCAACCTCATGCGCTCGCTCGTTGTCACGCGACAAAACATAAGCCTGCAAGCCATAGCTCGTGTCGTTGGCGATAGCAATGGCCTCTTCGGTGTCGCGATAGCCGATGATCGACAGCACGGGGCCGAAAATCTCTTCACGCGCAATCGTCATGTCGTTCGTGACATCGCTGAAAACGGTCGGGCGCACGAACCAGCCGGCGTCCACACCATCCGGCCGCCCCGGGCCGCCCACGATCAGACGCGCGCCTTCGTCGATGCCGATGCGGATATAGCGCTGCACGCGCTCCCACTGTTTCTGGCTGACCATCGGGCCGACGGTGGTTTTCGGGTCGCGCGGATCGCCGGCCTGGATGTGCGCGACTTCTTCCTGCACGCGCGCTTCGAACTCCGCGAGCCGATGCCGCGACACCAGAATGCGGGTGCCTGCGATACACGCCTGCCCGCTGTTCATCAAGCCGGCCTGAATGGCGAGAGGCACAGCTTGATCGAAGTTCGCATCGTCGAGCACGATCACTGGCGACTTGCCGCCGAGTTCGAGCGTCACGCGCTTCAACGTTTCGGACGCCGCGCGCAAGATCGTCTTGCCGACGGCCGTGGAGCCGGTGAACGACAGCTTGGCGACATCGGGATGCGAACTGATTTCGGCGCCCACGGTGTCGCCGCGCCCCGTCACGATGTTGAACACGCCGGCAGGCAAGCCCGCTTCATGAAGCGCCTCGGTCACGATGCGCGTCTGGATCGCGCTCATCTCGCTCGGCTTGACGACGGCCGTGCAGCCCGCTGCCAGAGCGGCGGCGAGCTTGCCGCAAATGAAGCCCGCGTCGCTATTCCACGGCGTGATCAAACCGGCGACGCCCAGAGGTTGCATCACGACTTCGGCGCTGCCCGCGCGGCGCGTGAATGCATAGTCCTGCAATACCTTCGCCGCTTCGAGCAGGACGCTGCTGGCATGCTGCGCCATCCAGCGGCCGCGCGATACCGGTGCGCCATATTCGTCGGTGATCGCTTCGTAAAGCTCGTCTTCTCTTGCCACGACGGCTTCATGCATCTGCTTCAGCATGTCGATGCGCTCACCCTTGCCGGTGCGGGAAAAGGCGGGAAACGCGCGTTTTGCGGCGGCGATGGCGTCGCGGGCGTCCTGTTCGTCGGCAAGGCGAACCTGGCCGATCACCTGTTCTGTCGCCGGATTGAAGAGATCGAACATTTCGCTGCCGTGCGGCGTGACGAACGCGCCGTCGATATAGATCTTGTCGATGAATTGCATGATTGCTCCATGAAGGCTCTGAACGAATCACGATAGACCTGTGCCATTGAGTTGACTAGCCGTACAATCAAGCACATCGCATTGAGCAATCCAGGACAATGAAAACATCGGGTTTGGGCGAACTGGAGGCTGTGCTGGCCGTCGCGCGTCATCGCAGCTTTCGGGCGGCCGCCACTGAACTGGATGTGTCGACGTCCGCGCTCAGTCACGCGGTGGCGGCGCTCGAAGCGCGTATCGGCGTACGGCTTTTCAATCGCACCACGCGCAGCGTCTCGCTGTCGGAGGCGGGCGCGCAGTTCGTCGACAGCGTCGCGCCCGCGATATCTACGATCCGCGTCGCGATCGAACAGGCCGGCAGCTTTCGCGACACGCTGTCGGGCACGTTGCGCATCAACACGTCGGTGGGTGCGGCAAGGCAGGCAATGCCGGTCTTCATCGCGTTCTTGCAGCGTTATCCCGACATGAAGATCGATCTGGTGACCGAGGGCAGGCTGATCGACATCGTCGTGGAAGGTTTCGATGCGGGTATCCGTCTGGCCGAAACGGTGCCGCAGGACATGATTGCGGTGCCGTTCGGCGACCAGCAACGCTTCGCCGTTGTCGGTAGTCCCGCTTATTTCGCGCAGCACAAAGCGCCGCGCACGCCCGCCGATCTGCTGGCGCACCGTTGTATTCGCACGCGCATGCCGAGCGGCGCGATCTATCAATGGGAGTTTCAGCGCCGCGGCGAGACGATCCGAATCGACGGAAAAGGCGCGCTGACGCTCGACGAGCCGAACCTGATGCTGGAAGCGGCGCGCGCCGGCCTCGGCGTGACCTATCTGACCGAATGGAATGTCGCCGCCGATCTGGAGGCGGGCACGCTGGTGCGCGTGCTGGAGGATTGGACGCCGCCGCTGGACGGTCTGTGTTTGTACTATCCCGGCCGTCGTCACGTGCCTGCCGGGTTGCGAGCGCTCATCGACATGATCCACGAACGGGCCGACGCACACCGTGAACACGCGAGGGCAAAGCGCAAGCCGCGCGGTGCGCGGTGAGCCGCAAAGCCAACCACCCGCGCCGATCCGTAATTTTTTCTTCTTCCCGATGAACCGGGCATTTCCTCAGTCGAATAAACCTGCTACTTTATGTTTTACGTAATACTTGCAACGCTCGCCGTTTTTGATCCATCCACCACTAAAAATGCGTAGGTCATGGCTTTCAGCGAACCAGGGTCTCCATTTTTCAAGTGGGTCGTCTCTTCCTCCCAGAGTCTGAGCGCAGACAATCGGCAGATATTGCTGGCCAACCTGTTCACACGAACCTCGTCGATCGTGTTTGCATCGGTTTGTGAAATCAGCGTCTGCGCAACGGCTTATTATCTTCATCCCATACCCCTTTACGCAGGTTGGGGTAGCGCAGTTATCGCGTTGCTGATCGCCCGGCTCGCGTTGATCTGGGTGTGCTGCTCGCGCAGCGCCAGCAACCAGCCGACACCCACCTCGGCATTTCTGTTCGCGAGCCTGTTCTGGAGCGTGCTGTTCGGGTTCGGCGCGCTGCTTTGCAATATCAGCGGAGATCAAACGCTATTTCTGCTCGGCAACGTGTGTGCAGTGGGCGTTATCGGCGGATTGGCCGGACGTAACGCGGGCACTCCCCGGCTCGTCATGCTGCAGATTACTTTTATTCTTTTACCGCTTGCTCTCGGCGCGGCGCTCTCTCCCGGCTCCGGCAAACTGGTGCTGCTGTTTCAGGCCCCTTTCTGCGCCGCCGGTTTCTTTACGGTTGCGCTGCGCAGCAATCGCGACACGGTCGCGTTGCTCCTCGCGCGGGAAAGCAGCCATCGTCTCGCCCATCATGACAGCCTCACGGGCTTGCCTAATCGCGCGCGTCTCAGTGAACTTCTGCTGGAGCGCACGGAGATGGGCGCGGTTAGTAAAGACCAATCATTCGCTGTTTTACTGATCGATCTGGACGGATTCAAGGCCATCAACGACAGTCTCGGCCACGCGGCCGGCGATCAGATTCTTCAGGAAGCGGCTATTCGATTGCGCGAAGTGTTGCCGAGCGGCGACCTCGTCGGGCGCTTGGCAGGCGACGAGTTCGTGGCGCTTTGCGACGGTGCGGGGCAGGCCCGCGACGTCCGGATTCTGGCGGATCGCATCGTGAAGACTCTGGCACGCCCGTTCGCACTGCGCGAGGCGCTCGTGCATATCGGTGCGAGCGTGGGCGTCTCGCTCTATCCGGACCACGCGAGAACCGGTCCGCAGTTGCTGATTTGCGCCGATCGCGCGCTATATGCCGTGAAACGCAGCGGCAAGAGCGCGTTCACCATTTTCGATGCCGCGAAGCATGCGTCGGATGAAAGCCTGAGCCTGCTGCGCAGCGATCTGGAAGGCGCGCTGCATTCGTTCAGCGGCTTGCGCATGGAGTACCAGCCCATTGTCGATCTCAGCAGCGGCGCGGTGTGCGGCCGTGAGGCGCTGATACGCTGGACCCACCCGACCCGCGGCGAGTTGCCGCCATCCTCATTCATTCCTACTGCCGAACGCACGGGCCTCATTCTGGCTTTGGGACAATGGGCTTTGCTGCAGTCGTGCAAGGAAGCGGTGACCTGGCGCGACAAGGTCACCGTCGCCGTCAACGTATCGCCGGTGCAATTGAGGGAGGAGTCGTTTGCTTCGGCCGTCGCGGGGATTCTGCGCAAGACCAGACTGCCGCCGCAGCGCCTGAACATCGAGGTCACGGAAACCGTGTTGTTGAATGACGATGTCGTGACCCGGCGCAACGTCGCGAGGCTGCGAGCATTGGGTATTGGTCTCGCGCTCGACGATTTCGGCACCGGTTTTTCGACCATGTCGACCCTCGTGCGTTTTTCATTCGACCAGCTCAAGATAGACAGCTCATTCGTCAAGGAGTCCGTGCATCGGCGGGAATCCGCTGCGGTGGTACGTGGGATCGTGGCGTTGGCGCGGGAAATCGGCATGCCGACTACGGCGGAGGGCATCGAGACGCAGGAGCAACTGGATTTCGTGCGCGTATGCGGATGCACGCATGCTCAGGGTTTTCTGCTTGGCAGGCCGGTGCAGGGGCACGAGATTGCGCAGATCGATGAAAAGGCTGCCGCGCATTCCGCGAAGGAATGAGCGCTCATCAATTCCGGCACGGAGGCCGATATGGAACCGACCTTGCAATTCCAACTACGGATTACCGTCTCGCCGGAACTGGCCGACGTTTTACGCGCTGACCCGGCGTGCGCGCCGCGTGGCGCGCTTTGGGAGGTGCTGCGCCGACACGACGCGACATTGAAATGTCAGTTCGATGCCTTCGCCGACTATGTGAGCGAAGCGCAACGGCAGGGCACGCAGAACTATCCGCTTTATCAATGGACCCGCGAGACAATCGAGAACCCCGAGAAGAAAGCCAGGTACTTGCGGTCGTTTACTGTCTACGTAAACGGCAGCGAAGTTTACGGCAAGGACGTTGCGGATACAATGGAGAACGAACTATTTGAACTGGTCAGCGAAGATGGAATACAGCGCGTTTCCAGATTCGATACCAATCCGGCGAATAATCCGCAGCCGCCGGGGCGCTAGCTGTCACGCCTGCCAGACTTGAAGGTCTGTGGCGCCTCTACGCGGCGTCAGCGAAACGTCATTGTCCATTTTACATTTGACGACAAGGTGTCAAGTTCATGAGAGGATGGAAGCTCACTTTTTCTCGAGGAGAGCGAGATGGGACTCTTGGACGAAGCAGGAAAGATTGCGGGGGCGATCGCCGCCGTTGAAGCAGCAGAAAAAGTGGATCCCGAGGCGGGTTTGCTTACAAAAGGCATCGCCGCTGTTGCTGGTTTCGAAGGTGCCGGTAAGCTGGAATCAATGTTGGAAAAGAAGGACGACGATAAGCAGGACGTTGCCGACAACGCCCAGCCCACCGACGACATGAATCCGCAGACCTGAGCGCAGGTTTGTTGCCGGCGCATGATCCGCAATGGATGCATGCGCCGGCTTCTCTTCGGCGCGCTTTGCCGAGTGCCGCCAAATTCCAGGTTGCGCCGTTCGAGTTAGCGTTCGCGCGTGTCTGCAAATCAATTGTCTAGTCGCGTAAGAAGGTTGCGGCGGATGCCATTGGGAAACTATTCCTGCTAGTGCCGTTTATTTAGACCTCACACTAAAAACTCGACTTCTGGGCGGATGTTTTTTTAGAGTCGCGCCGTCCGTCTTTCAGTCGAGGTATATATCGGTCTACCAAGCTGTTAGCCGCCTGATTTTCAATGTTTCAATGCGGAATGGGTGGGTTAGATTGTCCGCTTTCGGTGCTTTCATCCGAGTGTCATAACCTGTCGACTAGGATGACTCGTCGCGAGGCTCACAGGTCCGCGTCCTTCCACCTCCGCACAAAAAACACAGACATGTCGAACAGAAAAATCGCTAAGGCTTCGCCGGCCGAGCAGGGCGCTTCCATCGTCTC